>NZ_CP061205.1:2962500-3322219 GCF_015240255.1 Kordiimonas pumila | reverse complement strand
GGGCCTCTTTTAGGATATGAAGTACTTTCAGCCTTTTTCCTAGAGGCTGGTTTTCTGGGGATTATGCTGTTCGGTATGGAGCGGGTGGGCCGCCGCCTTCACTATGTTGCAACCCTTATGGTGGCATTTGGCACCCTGTTTTCTGCTTTCTGGATACTGAGCGTGAACAGCTGGATGCAAACGCCGACAGGCTATGCCTTTAATGAGGTCGGCCAGTTTGTGCCTATTGATTGGTGGGCTGTTGTTTTTAATCCCTCGTTCCCGTACCGGCTGGTACATATGGTACTTGCGGCCTACCTGACCACGGCGTTTGTTGTTGGCGGTGTTGGGGCATGGCACCTGTTGAAAGACAAAACAAACAAGCCAGCACGGATTATGTTTTCTATGGCGCTGTGGATGGCCGCTTTTGTTGCCCCTATACAGATTTTTGCTGGTGACTTGCACGGCCTGAACACGCTGGAGCACCAGCCCCGCAAAGTGGCGGCAATGGAAGGCCACTATGAGACAGGTACCAGAGTGCCGCTTATTCTATTTGGCTGGCCAGATGATGACGCAGAAAAAACAAAATATGCACTTGAAATACCGGGTATGGCGAGCCTGATTTTAAAGCATGATATAGACGGTGAAATTCAGGGCCTGAAAGATTGGCCAAAGGATGAGCGCCCCCCAACAGCTATCGTGTTTTGGGCTTTCCGCATTATGGTTGCTATTGGTTTTTTAATGGTTGGGCTTGGTGTCTGGAGCCTATGCGCCCGTTTTATAGGTAGCCTTTATGATCAGGTTTTGCTGAAAAAGGCAGCTGTTGTTATGGGGCCTATGGGGTTTGTTGCTGTGCTCGCGGGTTGGGTTGTAACCGAGGTCGGTCGTCAGCCCTATACGGTGTATGGTTTGCTGAAAACGGCAGATTCTCTTTCCCCGATTGCAGCGCCTGCTGTTGCGACATCGCTTGCGGTGTTTGCTGTGGTTTATTTTGTCGTGTTTGGGGCAGGGACTTTATATATTCTAAAGCTGATGGCCCGCACCCCCGATAACGCTTCCTCTGGCCCAGAAAGCGGTAAGCCACAACGCGCAGCCGGTACTACACCAATTGCAGCCTATGACACAGAAAAACAGGAGACCAAAAATGTTTGATCTTCCCCTGATATGGTCTTTCCTGATTGCGACAGCTATTCTGATTTACGTTATTCTTGATGGTTTTGACTTGGGCCTTGGGATTTTATTCCCCTTTCTGGAAACACACGAAGACCGTGATACGGCCATGAACTCGGTTGCGCCAGTTTGGGACGGTAATGAAACATGGCTTATTTTGGGTGGTGGTGGTTTGTTTGCAACATTCCCGCTGGCCTATGCCCTGTTGATGCCAGCGCTTTATGTGCCCATTCTGGCCATGCTTTTTGGCCTGATTTTCAGGGGGGTGGCTTTTGAGTTTCGCTGGCGTGACCCAGCCCATCGCCATTTTTGGGACTTTGCCTTTACGACAGGGTCTATCACGGCAACCTTTTCACAGGGTATTGCCCTAGGTGCTTTTATTCAGGGTGTAGATGTGGATGGCCGGGCATATGCAGGCGGCTGGTGGGACTGGCTAACCCCGTTTAGCATGCTGACGGGCTTGGCCCTGATCGCAGGGTATGCGCTTTTAGGGTCTACATGGCTTGTGATGAAAACCGAAGGGCGGCTCGGCGAAAAAGCAGTGCGCTATGCACGGGTGACAGGCGTTGCAACGGTTGCTTTTATTGCCATTATTAGCGGGGCTACCCTGTCGCTTGATCCGCGCTTTATGGCAACATGGCTTTCTTGGCCCGCCATTTTATATACGGCACCAGTGCCGTTTGCTGTTGCGTTAGCAGGCTTTATGTTGTGGCGCTTTTTGAGTGCAAAAATGGATTACAGGCCATTTTTAACCGCGATAGCCCTGTTTGTGCTGTGTTTTATTGGCCTTGGGATCAGCCTATTCCCTTATATCGTGCCGCTTGAGGTAACCATATGGGATGCAGCTGCCCCTGATGAAAGCTTGCTATTTTTGCTGGTCGGCACGGCTGTGCTGCTACCTATCATTCTGGGCTACACCGCTTATGCTTACTGGGTGTTTAGGGGTAAAATGAAACCGGGGGAAGGCTATCACTGATGCAAAAGACACAAAAACAGCACCCTTCCACCTCTAAAAAGCTGCTGTGGTTTGTTGGCCTGTGGTTTGCCAGTGTTCTGGTTCTGGCCCTTGTGGGCGGCGCCCTTAAACTGGTACTTACGCCCTAATGGGTGCAAAGCAGTTTAAAGGCTTTTACCGTCAAAGGGGTTAACCGCTAGGGCTGCTATGTCTATAGCATCAATACAGCGCACATTGAGGGCAATCATTTTGGTACCATCTGGCATGGCGCCACGGCTAAAGGACGCAACACCGCATTTCTGGCAAAAAGTGTGATGAATTCTGTGCGCACCAAATTGATAGTCTGATATTGCATCTGCCCCTTTGATGAGGGTGAAATTTGCCTCTGGCACAAATGACAGTAAATAGCCTTTTTTGCTACAAATAGAACAGTTGCAGGCAATCACATCCTTGATGTCGGCTTCCACTTCATAGTGTACGTCACCGCAGTGACAGCTTCCTGTGTGTTTCATGGTTTTCCCCCGTTTTTGTATCCTGAATTATTCTTGAACTGTTTTGGTAAATTGTCGAGCCTTTCCTTAAAATTTGAAGCTGGTGTAGCTGTTTTGCGTGACAAGGCGGGAAAGCGCGGGGTAGGCTTTGTATGAGTGAAAATTTTACCAAATGGTATGACAGTATGACCTTTCCCCTGACAGTAGCGATTGCGATGGATTCCTTTAAAGGTAGCCTTTCCTCCATCGAGGCCGCTGATGCAGTGGCGGAGGGGCTGAAAAATGTCTTCCCCGGTGCAACCTCTATTGCCGTTCCTGTTGCTGACGGAGGTGAAGGTACGGTCGATGCAGTTCTCACCGCACTTGGTGGCAAGAGGGTAGAACTAGAGGTAACAGGACCGCAAGGCACGCCTGTTGTTGCAGGGTACGGTATTACACATGACGGCGTGTTAGCTATTATTGAGATGGCCGCAGCTTCCGGCCTTACACTGATACCCAAAAATAAACGAAACCCTATGCAGGCCACGACTTTTGGCACAGGGGAACTGATCCTTGATGCGGTAAAACGCGGTGTGCAAAAAATTATTATTGGCATTGGCGGGTCTGCGACTGTTGACGGCGGCGTCGGGCTTGCGCAGGCCCTTGGTGTTGGCTTTCTGGATAAATCAGGTCAGCCTCTTGCAGCCCCATTGATGGCGGCAGATATAGGGCGTATTGCCCAGATTGATTGTTCCCAAATAGGGGAGGCAGTTCGCGTCATAGAGTTTGTCGCGGCATGCGATGTAGATAATGTGCTGTGTGGCCCGTTGGGGGCTGCTGAGGTGTTTGGCCGGCAAAAAGGTGCGACAGAGGCTGATATCGCAGTGCTGGATAAAAGCCTTCGGCAGTATGCTGAATGTATTGCGGCAACGGCAGGTATAGAGATTGCGGGCCTGCCGCGTACGGGTGCGGGCGGCGGGGTTACCGCGGCGCTGCATGCTTTTTTGGGCGCAAAGTTGCTACACGGCATAGAACTGATTATTGAGACCATTCATTTTAAAGACCAAATTGGTGCGGCTGATATGGTTGTTACAGGCGAAGGCTTTATCGATAGCCAGACGGTTTTTGGTAAAACGCCGGTTGGTATTGCAAAGGCCGCTAAAGAACTGGGCATGCCTGTTGTGGCGATTGGCGGGCAGGTGGCAGCATGCGCGGTGGATGTGTACCGGCACGGGGTCGACTGTCTGGAAAGTGCCTATACAGAAGATATTGGTGTTGATGCGGCGATGGCGAATGCACGGGGTGCTTTGGTGCAGGCATCAGAGCGCAGCTTCCGGCAGATCAGGCTTGGGTATCAGTTAGGCATAAAAAAATAGCTGTTAAAAGATTTGTGAGTTTTCGTGCAGGCGAAAATGTGGCACACATAAAATAACAGTGGTCATTTTAGCCTAAATCTTCAGTTTCAGTGGTATTCATGGAATCGCTTCTTTTATTTACCTCAGGTATTGCGGTTATCAGCATACTTATGGTGCCCGTATCGGCTAAGGTTCGGGCGCCCATCCTGCTATTGTTTTTAGGGCTTGGTGTGTTTCTGGGGGAAGATGGCCCCGGCCAGATTTATTTTGATAGTTTTGATCTGGTCTACAGCCTTGGTTCTGTGTGCCTTGCTATTATTCTGTTATTTGGCGGGCTTGATATTAAATTAGCGGAACTGAAAACCGCAGTACGTCCGGCAGGGGTGTTGGCAACCGTGGGGGTTGTGTTAACCGCCGCTATTGTCGGTGTGCTTTATGCACTTATTTTTGATGCCCCCTTGGTGGAAGGCCTGCTTCTGGGGGCTGTGGTTGGCTCAACCGATGCGGCGGCAACCTTTATGCTACTGTCGCAGAGTGGGGTAAAACTGCAAGGGCGGCTGAAGGAAACCTTGTTTATCGAATCTGGCTTGAACGACCCCATTGCTATCTTTCTAACTGTTACGTTTGTCGGGCTGGTAGATGCAGACCTGCCACTAAGCTGGGATGCCATCATTGCATCGGTGCCGCTGTTTTTTCAGCAAATAGGCTTGGGCGCGGTGGGCGGTGTTTTGGGCGGTGTTGCTGTGTCGCGCATTAGCAGCAAGGTGCAGTTGCCGCGCGGGCTAAACTCGCCCTTTTTTCTGGTGGCGGGTCTTTTTACATATGCGCTTGTTGCCCTTGTTGGCGGGTCCGGTTTCCTTGCCATATACCTTTACGGCGTTGTGGTTGCCAACTATTCAGAAAAAGCCCACGAAGGCTTGATCCATTTTCACGAAGGGCTGGCGTGGCTTGCACAGATTGCCATGTTTGTCATGCTAGGCCTGCTTGTAACCCCCAGCGCTTTGCCAGAGGTGTTGCTGGTCGGTATTGTGATGGCGGCTGTGCTTATGTTCCTCGCACGGCCCCTTGCTGTTATGGCTTGCCTCGCGCCGTTTGGCTTTTCCACAAAAGAACAGCTTTATGTTGGCTGGGTCGGCTTGCGCGGCGCAGTGCCTATTTTCCTTGCTATCATTCCGGTTATTAGCCCCGGCCCACTAACACCGCAGTTCTTTAATATCGTTTTTATTATTGTGGTGGCATCGCTTGTGTTGCAGGGCTGGACCGTATCTGGTGCGGCGCACATATTTGGGGTAACCGAAAAAGATACCCCTAAAGAATAACTCGCGCGCGTGTTATTTTGCCCCGTACGGGTGCAATAAAGCCTCACTTTCGCTGGTAAAGTGTCTCTAAGTCATTTGGTTGCTTTGACAATTTTTTATCTCTAGTTTAATGATTCTTATGTGACATGGTTACTTTTTGGGTAATTTTGTCATGAAGCTAATTGCCAGAAGTGTTCACTGTGCCTGTTTTGGGGGCGCAGATGAGAGGGCATGTAGGCCCGTTTCCACCCAGTTTAAATGATCACAGGTACCATGCCCATGGATAATGGATACGCAAACTTTGAGGTGAAACTGAGTACGCTAATCGAGCAGATATACCCTGATGAAAACACAGGGCAACTGATCGACAGGATTGTGCAGACATTTTGGCCCATGGGGCTTGAGCAGATGGTGCCTGAACGCTTGCCGGGAAACAGCTTGTGGTCAGAAGATGATATTCTGGTCATAACCTACGGTAATTCGGTGGTTGATGGTACCTACAAGCCCCTTGATCTGTTACACGATTTCTTGAAACGTTATCTAACTGACATGGTCAGCGGTGTTCATATATTGCCGTTTTTCCCCTACACATCTGATGATGGTTTTGCCGTAACGGATTACTGCGCCGTGAACGGATTGCTGGGTGACTGGGAAGACATTAACCGTATTGCAGGCGAATTTAAGCTTATGTCTGATCTGGTGCTGAACCATGTATCAAGCCAGAGCAACTGGTTTAATGACTATCTGCAAGGCCATGAACCATATGACAGGTTTTTCTATGAAGCATTGCCTTCAGATGACCTGAGCGAAGTGGTTAGGCCGCGCACAAGCCCGCTTCTTCGTAAAGTTGAAACAAAGAATGGCCCGCGTCATGTGTGGTGTACCTTTAGCCATGATCAGGTGGACCTCAACTTTAAAAACCCAGATGTGCTGGTAGAGTTTTTGCGCATCATGCGGCTGCATATTGATAATGGTGTGCGTATTTTACGGCTTGATGCAGTGGCCTTCCTGTGGAAGGAAATTGGCACAAACTGCGTTCATTTACCTGAAACCCATGCTGTTGTGCGGCTCATGCGCCTGCTGCTTGATTATACCGATGAAGAAGTGGTGCTGCTGACCGAAACCAATGTGCCAAATGCGGAAAACCTTTCTTATTTTGGGAACAGGAATGAAGCCCATGCGATTTATAACTTTTCGCTGCCGCCCCTGATCTTGCATGCGCTGCTGACGGGTACCTCGCAGCACCTTATTCGCTGGCAAATGGCCATGCCACCTGCGCAGCTTGGCTGTGCTTACCTGAACTTTACCGCGTCGCATGACGGTATTGGGATGCGCCCGGCAGAGGGCCTGCTATCTGAGGCTGAGATAGATAGCGTAATTGGGGCGGTTAAATCCTTTGGCGGGCTTGTGAGCATGCGTTCGCTGCCAGATGGGACAGAGCGACCGTACGAGTTGAATATCACTTTTTTCGAAGCCATGAAAGGCACGGTTGAAGGGGTGGATGCGTTTCAGATGGAGCGGTTCCTGTGTAGTCAAACCATTATGATGGCACTTGAGGGGATCCCCGCTTTTTATATCCACTCTCTTGTTGCTACCCCAAATGACTATGAAGGGGTGGAAAAATCAAACCACAACCGGGCAATAAACCGGCACCGGTGGGACTATCCTGAACTCCGTGAAAAGCTGGATGATGCCTCTAGCATGCAGGCGAGAGTATATGCCGCCCTTAAAGGGCGTATGGCGATCCGCCGGAAACAGCCTGCGTTTCACCCTAATGCAACACAGTTTACCATGCAGCTTGGGGATAAAATATTTGCCTTCTGGCGGCAAAGCATGAACCGTGACCAGTCTATTTTTGCGCTGCATAATGTGAGCAGGGAGGAGGTTCTGGTGTCGGCTGTGTCTATTAACCTGATTGGCGGCGAAAACTGGTATGACCTGCTAACAGGTGAAAAGATTGCCGCTGATAGCGGCGATATCGTTTTTGCCCCCTATCAGTGCCGCTGGATTACCAACCGTAACTAGGTTTTTAGGCAAAGTCGCGGTTGTCTTCTTTCACAGCCTCTATCATGTCGCGCATTAGGTCTGGGTCGGCAGATTGAACCCGGCTCCAGTTCGCGATGAACGGGGTTTCCATTGGGTTTTCAAGAAAAGTAATGCCTGCTTCAACAATGTTGGAGGCAAATAGCTCTACGGTGCGTTCTTCTGTATGCCGGTCTACGCGCAGGCCGTTCATAACGGCATCGTTATAGTATGTTTCGATCATATCAAGGGCGATACGGTAATAGGTTGCCTTGAGCGTTCTAAAGGTTTCGTGGCTGAAAATGGTGCCATCTGTTGCGAGTTTTCTAAAAAGCGCTTTGCAGATATCTATCGACATGCGGGATAGCCCTTTTGTGGCGTCTTCTTCTGAGAGCGGTTGGTGCTTATGGTCGTATGCATCTGCAATTTCAACCTGACACACGGCCTTTTCACTGAGGTTGCGCCACACTTCAGATAGCACGCCGATCTCCAGCCCCCAGTCTGAGGGGATGCGCATGTCTGGCAAAATCTGGGTACGCATGGCAAATTCGCCTGCAAGTGGGTAGCGGAACGAGCGCAAGTAGCTAAGGTAATTACGGTCACCAATTGTGCGTTTCAGCGCCATTAGTAACGGGGTAACAAGAAGCCTTGTAACCCTACCGTTCATTTTGCCGTCTGCAAGACGTGGGTAAAAGCCTTTACAAAACTGATAGGAAAAGCCGGGGTTTGCCACGGGGTATACAAGGCGGGCTAGCATTTCTTTTGAATAGGTAAGTATATCGCAGTCGTGCAAAGCAACAACGGCGCTGTTTTGCTGTGCCAGAGTGTAGCCAATGCAAAACCATACATTGCGACCTTTACCCGCTTCTATGGGTGATAGACCCGCTTTTTCGAGCCGGTCACTCACGGCTTTCATTCTGGGGCCATCATTCCACAGCACGCTGTGCTTTTGCGGCAGGCGGGCAAAATATTTTTTGGCAAAGCGATATTCAGCTTCATTGGCGCGGTCTAGCCCAATCACAATGTGGCTAATGAACTTCACTTTGGAAAGCTCATCGAGAATGTTTTTAAGGGCAACACCTTCAAGCTCGGAAAACAGCGAAGGCAAAATTAATGTAATCTTGCGGGTTTTGGAAAATATTTCCAGCTCCCGTTCCAGTTTTTCAGGCTTTACAGAATGAAGGTTATGTAGGGTTGCTACATTGCCATTTTGGTGAAAATCTGCCATGCTTTCGCCCTCCGCTCAATACTGTTCCTATGCTTTATAAGAGTATAAATTCATTTCGTGAAGTATTGATAACACAGAATAAGCCCAGCCTTCCGGCCCGGGTTTATCTGACCGCCTTATGGTGCCGGTTTGCTCGCCTTGCAGAGGCGCAATTTTAGTGCCGTGCGGATTTTTTATAATAACCCCGATGTCAGCGGCTTCCAGCATTTCAATATCATTAGGTGCGTCGCCTAGCGCAAGCGACGGCGGGCGTGTTGTATCCGTTGTGTATCTGTCAAGTATTTGCCCCATTTTCACACCTTTTGTTCCCCCATATGACAAGGTGAGGAACCTGCCGCCATGCCGGGCGGAAATATTATGGTTGGTTAAATGTTGAATAAAGGAAGCCAGTTCCTTTTCGGTGCCTGACCATAGACCAGGTTCAGAGAACTGCCGCTTTGATGCCTGTTGTGCTTCGTGGGTGGGTAGGCCGGTTTTTGCCGTAATCTCAGCAACCGTCCAATCGCCAAAGCCTTGGTAAAGCCTACGCAGATGGGGCGGCAAGGCCTGCACGGTATTTCTCAGTTTTTTGTATACGGTTTGGTCAATGCTTTTGGTGTCAAAGGGGCCAGCGGGTAATAAACCACTGCCGTTTTCAATAATCGCGGGGCAATGGGTGAAGCCCATTTTTTCTCGAAGGGTGGCTATTTCAACGGCAGTTTTACTGCTGGCAAGCACAAGGGGAATGCCGCGTGCCTTTAGGATTTCAAAGGCAGGTTTAGCAGCCTCAAACCCGTAAGTTTCATGGTCAAGCAGTGTGCCATCTAGATCAGAAAATATCACAAGAGGTACTGTCATACGATCGTAGTTTACGGGGTTTGCCGGGTCTGTCAAAATTTATGTTTAAATTTACACGAACATATGTTCGGAATTTTCTGGACCTTACTTTGTAAAGCGACTATAAATTTCGAAATTATGTACCGCAGCGAAACTATGATGGGATTGAGCATGAAGAAAATGGGTTTATGGCATCTTATACTGGTTCCATTTTTAATCATGTTGAATGGGGCAGCAGGTTTGGCTGAGGCGGGGGATACCCAGTGGCCGCTTTTTGGAGGCAGCTACGGCGGCAGCCAGTATTCCCCCCTTGACCAAATCACGACCAAGAATGTTGATGACCTTGAAGTTGCCTGGGTGCATCACTCAGGTGATTTGATTGTTGCAAAAGATAAACGCTTTTCTACCGGGTATGAAGTACACCCCATTCATGCCAATGGCAGTATTTATTATTGTACACCGTTGAACCGTATTTTTTCGTTAGACCCGGCAACAGGTAAAGAAAAATGGGTGTTTGACCCCCACGCTGTGCAGGAAGAAACTGGCGAGCCTTTGATCACTCAGAAAAAGTTCCCGGCTTATTGCCGTGGTGTTTCTTACTGGGAAGCAAAAGAAAAGGTGGCGGGGGAACCGTGCCAGAAGCGTATTTTCCGAAACGATAACTATGGTCATCTGTTCGCGGTTGATGCGGATACAGGCAAAGCTTGTAAGGATTTTGGCGCAGCAAAAGGCCACCCGGGCTATGTTACAAACTGGGATTATAATGTAAACGGGTCAGACAATTACCGGGGTACTGCGACACCGCCCGGTGTGGTGGGTGATTTGGTGATTGGTGCTTCTGGAGCGAATGATAGCAATGCCAATGCCAATGATGGTATTGTGCGGGCATATGATGTGCGCACAGGCGATATGGTCTGGGACTTTAACCCTATTCCGGAGCAATACCGTGATCAAACAGGCGCGGGTAATGTGTGGGCGCCGATTGTTGCTGACGAGAAAAACGGCCTCGTATTCCTGCCAACAACGAGCCCTTCACCAGATTATTTTGGCGGTACACGGGCAGAAATGGATATGCCGCTGACAAGTGCTTTGGTTGCGGTGGATGCCAAAACCGGCGCAGTGAAATGGTCTTTCCAGACCGTGCATCATGATGTGTTTGATTATGATAACGGCGCGCACCCCTTGCTGGTTACAATCCAGAAAGACGGCAAGCCCCGTGATGTAGCTATTCTACAAACCAAAATGGGCTGGGTTTTTGTGTTTGACCGTGTCACCGGGGAAGCTATCTGGCCTATTGAAGAAGTGCCTGTGCCGCAGTCTACGGTGCCGGGTGAAAAAACATCACCCACACAGCCGGTGCCGCAAGGGATTGAACCCTTTGCCTTGCAAGGTGTAACCCGGGAAGATATGTGGGGCCTTACCCCTTTTGATAAAGCATGGTGCGAAGATAAGTTCGATACGCTGCACTATAAAGGCATGTATACCCCGCCGAGCAAAAAGGGTGCAATCGCAAGTCCGGGGCCGTTTGGTGGCGGCAACTGGGGCGGGGCTAGTTATGACCCCACCACAAATCAGTTGATTGTTAAATCGCAGAATTTGCCCATGATTTTAACCCTGACTCCACAAAATGAAATGCCAGAGGAAACGGCTTCGACCTTCTCCAGCAGGCCGCTTGTGGGCACCAATTATTATTTTCAGGGTGAAGTGTTCCTCTCCCCGCTTGGTATACCGTGCGGCAAGCCTGCGTGGGGTACACTTACGGCCCTTGATATGGATACCGGTAAGAAAAACTGGCAGGTGCCACTGGGGCAGGCACGGCGCTTTGGTGTGAATTTGCCAGAATTTTTAGGCTGGGGGTCTGCAAACGTGGGTGGCCCGATCACTACAGCAGGCGGCCTTACCTTCATCGCGGCAACAATGGACGAAAAAATCCGTGCTTTTGATACAAAAACAGGCGAAATACTTTGGTCAGACGGCTTGCCTGCTGCGGGGCCTTCAGTTCCGATGACCTATATGGCAGGGGGGCGGCAGTTTGTCGTCACAACAGCAGGCGGCGTGGCGCGGCTGTATGACAACCTATCTGATGCGCTGGTTGCTTATGCTTTGCCGAAATAAGCTTTAATTTCAGGGAATGCCCATTCAGGTGGGCATGCCTACTTATGCACAAATAGTCACCGCTATCCTGCCTATGTGGGGTGGCGGTTTTTTTATTGTGCGTTTCGCGGTGTTATATCGAGGTTGGCCCCAGTACCCATATTGGGTGGGATGCATCCGTGATAGGCAATAAAAAAAGCCGAGGCAATGCCCCGGCTTTTGTGTTTTGATTGTGTTAAACCCCGTTTAGTGGGCTTTTTCTTTAAAGCGAACTTCGCCTTCAACCGCTCCTTCAGTGCGCAGTGCATGGGCATCTGCAATAAGGAAGGCATGGATGGCTTCAGCGTCTTCTTCGCTCAGAAGGTCAGCAAAGCTTGCCATGCCCGCGTATGAATAGGCCCCGCCCAAGAGGATATTTTTAAAATTCTCATGGGTGGCTGGGGCCATGTTCCACAGGTTCGGGTATGATCCTTCAGAGCCCCGGTAAGAATGGCACCGCGCGCAGTTACCATTTTCAAAAAACAGTTCTTCCCCGCGTGCGATCACCTCTGCGCTCGCGGTGGTCATGGCGGGCAGGGGTTCTTCTGCGGGCCATGTTTTAGCGGGTGGCATGGTTACATCAGTACCACCCAGCTTGAACACAAACAGGGTTTCGGGGTTTTCATATTTTTTGGCAGCGGATTCGTCTGGGAAGTATGCGCTTTCAGAACCGCCTAGCCCGCCGAGCACTGCAACATATTGTATGCCGTCTATCATATAGGTCATGGGCGGCGCGAGCATGGCAATGCCGGTGTTGATTTCTTTTAGAACGGCTCCGGTGGCGGCATCATATACCCGGAAGATACCATCAACAGCGCCCTGCATAATCAGGCCGGCTTCGGTGGAAAGAATACCGCCTGACCACCATGTTTGGGGCTTTGATTGCCACACCACTTTTTGGGCGACCGGGTCCCATGCTTTCAAAACGCTTTCCATACGCGGGGCAAAATCATTCACGCCTGCCAGTTTATCATCGCCTTCATCTGCGAACGGGGGCATTAATGGTGGGCCTTTGCCTTCGTTCAGGCTACCGGGTTTATAGTCAACCTTGCTGTAGGCCACATATTTCATTGGCGCTTCTAGTGCAGGAATATATGTCAGGCCAGTTACCGGGCTGTATGCCATGGGCTGCCAGTTATGAGCACCGGATACAGACGGCCAGATGATGGTTGCTTCATCGCGGAAATCAAGCCGTTCATCCAGCACAGGTTTGCCAGTTGCCATATCAACATGGGTGGCCCATGTAACAGTAGTGAATTTGTCGGCAGAGAGCAGCTCGCCTGTTGCACGGTCAATCACATAATAGAAGCCGTTCTTCGGTGCCTGCATAATCACCTTACGGTCTTTGCCTTCGATATTCAGCGTTGCCATGATCATATTCTGGGTGGAGCCAAAATCCCAACTATCGCCCGGGGTGGTTTGGTAATGCCAAACCCGGCGACCGGTTTTATTATCAATCGCCACGATGGACGAAAGATAAAGGTTGTCGCCTTCATTCACGGGATCCCGCAGCCATGTGGGGTGTGGAACGCCGTTACTAGTGCCAGCATAGACAATATCCAGCTCTGGATCATAAACAATGCTGTCATACGCGCCGCCGCCAAGACCAAGGTCCCACCGGGCTTGGTCGCCCCATGTTTCACGGGCGAGGGTAATATCGGGTGTTTCATCGCCGTTTATCGCAGGGTCACCCGGAACGGTATAAAAGCGCCACACAAGCGCGCCGGTTTTCTGGTTATAAGCAGAAATATAACCGCGAATATCCATATCGCTGCCACCGTGGCTGATAATCACGTTGCCATTTGCCAGTGCGGGTGCCCCGGTTACAGAATAGCTTCGTGTACGGTCTATTAGGGTGTCCGTCCGCCATTTACGCTCCCCGGTTTTAATGTCAACGGCATCAAGGTAGCCGTCAACCACGCCGACAAACAGGGTATCACCTTCAATGGCGGCGCCTTTGTTGTTTACATCACAGCAGGTCTTGCGTGCCCAGCCGCCCTCAACCTCTGGATCATAAACCCATAGTTCTTTGCCGCTTACGGCATCAACCGCATAAACCACACTCCAAGGCCCTGTGAAATACATCACACCGTCTACCACTAGCGGGGTGCCTTGGTTGCCGCGGTGAACCCGGCCGCGTACAATAAAGTCATCAAATTTCCAGGCAAGGCCTAGGTCCGTGACTGTGTCTTTGTTGATTTGGGCTAGGGGGCTGTGGCGCTGTGCCATTTCCGTGCCGCCTACTGTAGCCCATTCCACAGTGGTTTGCGCTGCATTTGTTGTGGGCGCTTTTTCCTGTTCACCGCAACCTGCAAGGGCCGCACTAACAGCCATAGCTGCTAGCAGTGGTACCGTACGCCAATATTGTGGGCGTGGTGTTTTTATGATCATTTCATGTCTCTCTTTCCTTCGCTGTCCATTTATTGCAGTGCATGAGGCATGTCCCATTGAGGTTGTTTTTTAATGTGGCTGCGGTGCGCTTTGGTGCACACTATGTTGATCATTGATGATGAAAGCCCGCAATGCGGCAGTATCAGCGGCTGACATAATGTCATTAAACTGCGGCATACCGCTGTATGCATATGCGCCGTTCAATACAATTTCATCAAATGCTTCAAGGGTGTGTGGGGCCATATTCCATAGATTGGGGTAGCCGTTTTCAGCACCCCGGAAAGCATGACATTTACCACAGTTTAGCATGAATAGATCGCGGCCCTTAGTAAGGGTTTCTGTTGTTACTTTTGGCATTGGTGGTAGGGGCTGTATAGCATCCGGCACCAAACGGGGCGGAATGGGTATGTCACCGCCAGCCAGCTTAAACACCAGTAACTGGGTCTTGTTTTCATATTCCAGTGCTGCAACGCCGGGCAGGTAGCGCTTGATGCCGCCGCCAAAGCCGGTTGCGACGGCAAGATACTGTATACCGTCTATTTCATAGGTTATAGGGGCGGCAATAATACCAACACCAAGGAATATTTCTTTTATAATTTTGCCGGTTTGCGCATTTCTGGCGATAAGGTAGCCATCAGCCGTTCCCTGAATGACAAGGTTGCCCGATGTGGTTAGCACCCCTCCACTCCACCATGGTCGTGGCTCGGATTTCCATACAGCTTTTTGGGCAACAGGGTCCCACGCGGTGAGGATGCTTTGAAAAACCCCTTCGGCTGCTGGTGTGCCGGGACGCGGCGGGCTTGCCTGGGCACCGACAAGCGCGGTCGCAGCCTGATAGGTTAGTTGTTTTTCTTGCGAAAATGTCATGGGTAACTCAAGCACGGGGATATATACCAGTTTTGTGTCCAGGCTGTAGGCCATGGGCTGCCAATTATGGCCGCCTGCTGTTGATGGCCATATGGTTTGGCTGGTCTGACTGTAATTTGCCGTGGGGTTCATCACTGGCCTGCCGGTCGCCATGTCAATTTTGTCAGCCCAAGTAACATGGGTATATTTCTCAGCAGACAGCAGTTCACCGGTTTCGCGGTCCAAAATATAAAAGAAACCATTTTTGGGCGCCTGCATAATCACCTTGCGGGCGCGGCCGTTTATGTCCAGATCGGCTAGTATCATATTCTGGGTGGCTGTATAGTCCCAGCTATCGGCGGGGGTGGTTTGGTAATGCCATTTCATGCGGCCTGTGCTGGCATCTAGGGCGACAATAGATGAAAGATAGAGATTATCACCGCCGCCGGGACTTCTGAGCCATACAGGCCACGGTGAGCCGTTACCAACACCTATATAAAGCAGGTTCAGGTCGGGGTCATAAGTCATTGAATCCCAAACAGTACCGCCGCCGCCAATATCCCACCGGCTATTTGTAGCCCATGTTTTGCGGGCTGCAGCCAGTTCTGGGTTTTCGTCAGGCTTTGCTGGGTCACCGGGTACGGTATAAAAACGCCAAGCCTGTTTGCCTGTTTCTATGTCATAGGCTGTTACATAGCCCCTGACACCCATTTCAGCGCCGCCGTTTCCGATAACGACAAGATTACCGGCAATACGGGGCGCACCGGTAATTGAATAGGCGCGGGTACGGTCAATCAAGGTGTCTGTGCGGCGTATAAGCTTACCTGTTGCGGCGTCAAGCGTGTCAAGGTAACCATCAAGCGTGCCTATGAACACCTTGCCATTTGCAAAAGCCACTCCGCGGTTAACTGCGTCACAGCAAGTGTTGCGCATCCAGTTGCCATCAACATTAGGGTCATAGTCCCATATAAGGGATCCCGTTTTGGCATTGAGCGCGTAAACCGTGCTCCATGGGCCGCTAATATACATAATGTCATTTATTACAAGCGGGGTGGTTTCATTGCCGCGAGCTACACGCCCTCGTATCAAGTAATCACCAAATGCCCATGCAAGGCCAAGGTCTGTAATGCTCTCTGTATTAAGGGTGTCTAACCTTGAATAACGTGTGCTATTGAATGGGCCATCGTGTAAGGGCCAGTCAGCGCTATTTTGGTCTGGTGAGAGATAAGACTTTTCGCTGGTAGGGATGCCATACTGTACCGGATGGGGCCTTAATAGAATAAAGGCTGAAACTGCCAGCAAGCTTAAAAACACTATAACTGCTATGGTTCTAAAACAATTGAACCGTGTATAAAAGGAACGTTTCATGAATGGTTCAGGCCTTGTTGTTGTAGTGCAGGGTGGCTAGTTTTTGTTAATAATTTCGATATTTTATTAAAGCTAAGGGAGTTTTAGGCGAAATTTAACCGAAAATTAGCAGATATTCGCTATAATCCGAACATATATTCGAAATAATTACGATATTTATTTCGAGAGAGCAAGGCAAACTTGTGTTTTTCAGTGATTTTGCCGTGATGAGATTCACACACTGCCACGTCTTAAAAGCCTGATTTTCAGTGTTTTATAATGACATTTTTATTTATCATCCTATAGTCAGCCGCAGAAATTGGAGATTCTGCTAAGGCTTGGCAGATAAGGCTTGCAGGGCCTGTCTCCTGCGCCGGGCTTGTGCTATGGGTGGTATCAAGCTAGTCTGATTGATGGGAAGTTGTCAGGGTGGATATCGGGAATGAATAAGCTGGATACAAAAGTTAGCAAAACACTTGCTGATTTCGCATACCAAAAAATACGACGTGATATTATTCGGGGTGAATTAGGTGCGAGTGAAAAGCTGCGCCTGAATGTGCTTTGCCAGAAGTATGATATTGGCATGAGCCCGCTTCGGGAAGCGCTTGCGCGCCTGATTGGTGATGCGCTTGTTATAACAGAGGGCCAGCGTGGCTTTTGGGTTGCACCACTTTCACTCGATGAAATGATAGATATTACCTATGTCCGCAGCCTTCTGGAAACGGAAGCCTTACAGCTTTCAATCGAAAACGGTGATGATGCTTGGCGCGAGCGCTTGAAGCAGTCTTATGATGCGCTCTCCAGTATTGAAAGTAAGCTTGATGGTCGTCACCGCGATTTAGTGCCTGAATGGGAAGAAGCGAACCGAACATTCCATGAGACAATGGTTTCGTGTTGTGGCTCCCCCTGGATGATTCGCATGTTGCAGACGCTGTATCAGCAATCAGAACGGTATCGGCGTATTTCTATAGTGAATGTTCAAAGCGAACGCAGTGTTCATGATGAGCATGAAGCTATCTATGAAGCTGTTATGCAAGGGAATGTCTTGAAAGCCTGTAAATTGACAGAGCTTCATTTGCGCAGAACCACAGACGCCGTGAAAAAGACACTAAGCCTTAACACCTAAATATAATCATTCTGCTTTTCATAGCCTTCTGGGGCTTTATGTGCTGGGAGCAAAGCACCTGTTTCTGTGCCGTATGCATTTGTGCATTAGGTCAAAATTCAAAAAATTTCGAAATTAATTGACATTTATGTCTGCATTAAGCTAATAAAGCTGAAGTGTCAGTGAATAAATATAAATTTTATATTTTCTCTGCTGCTTTTCAGGGGTGCTGGCTTTGTGTGAGTGCCTTTGGTTTGTGTGATACTTGTATGATGACGCATTGTTTCAGAAATATGAGTATTTCAATTTGTTACGAGTAGTGCCGCAGTGTTGCGGTTCGTTTGGATAGTATGAGTAATGTCCCCAACTGCGGCGCAGTCAATCATAAGCTGACTTGACTGCGCTTTTTTTCTGATTGGGCATTAATTTTGCCAAACATTTAAAAGTGTGGGCGTGGTTAGATAAAATTGTTTATTGAAGGTTGCTAAAAAATCGAAAATCGTAATAAAGTGGATACAGATTTAATATTGACTGCTTTAAGGCAGGGGTCGCCTCGTTGATGGTTTTAAAGCCTGTATGAAGGCCCTGTGATGGCAGTGGGGAATATGTTTGGGAACTGGAGAAGAATATGCCCATCGTAAATATATCAATACTTGAAGGGCGCGATGATGCTGCAAAGGCCCGGTTGATTGCAGAAGTGACAGATGCTGTTGAGCATTCTATCGGGGCTTCGCGGGAAGCTATCCGGGTATTGATTAACGAAATTCCGGCAAGTCATTGGGGAACTGCCGGTGTTCCTAAATCTCAAAATAATCAGAATAAGAAGTAAGAGTGGGCCTTGTATGAAAAAGCAGCTTAAAAACTTTGTTGCAGGTGAGTTTGTTACAACAGGTTCGACATTTGATATTTACAACCCGGTTACAGGAACCGCACATGCTGAGGCATTTGAGGCTGATAAGGCTTTGGTCGACAGGGCAGTAAGTGCCGCACGTACAGCCCTGAAGGGCGAATGGGGCAGTATGCCATTGCAGAAGAGGCGCGCCCTTTTAGGGAAAGTCGCCGACCTTATTGAAGCCCGCTTTGATGAGTTTTTGGCGGCAGAAGTTGCCGACACAGGTAAGCCTGTGAGTCTTGCAAGTCATATTGATATTCCTCGCGGCGCGGCAAACTTCCGTGTGTTTGCTGATGGTATCGCTAATGTCTCGACTGAGACATTTGAAATGGATACGCCAGATGGGCGTGGGGCGATCAATTATTCTGTTAGAAAGCCGCTTGGTGTTATTGCCATTATATCACCGTGGAATTTACCATTACTTCTTATGACATGGAAGGTTGCTCCTGCGCTGGCTTGCGGTAATACGATTATTGTAAAACCGTCAGAAGAAACTCCGTCGACAGCAACACTACTTGCTGAAGTAATCAAGGAAGCCGGTATTCCAGATGGTGTCTTTAACCTTGTTCATGGCTTTGGCCCTGATTCCGCTGGAGAGTTTTTGACAAGCCATCCCGGTGTTGATGCTATCACCTTCACGGGGGAAACACGTACTGGTTCAGCTATTATGAGGGCTGCATCGGAAACCGTTAAAGCACTTTCCTTTGAGATGGGCGGCAAGAACCCTGGTATTGTTTTTGCCGATGCAGATTTTGATGCCGCAGTAGAAGGTATTGGCCGTGCGATTTTTGCTAATACCGGGCAAGTGTGTCTTGCTACGGAAAGGGTGTATGTTGAACGCCCGATCTTTGACCGGTTTGTACAGGCAATGAAAGAAAAAGCCGAGGCCATGCATATTGGCTTACCGCAAGATGCTGAGACAAACTTTGGGCCGCTTGTTTCTGCCGAGCACCGCGATAAAGTGCTTTCCTATTACAAGCTTGCTGTTGAAGAAGGCGCTACAGTTGTGACGGGTGGCGGTGTTCCAAAATTTGGTGATGAGCGTGATAATGGATATTATGTTCAACCAACAATCATTACCGGCCTGCCAGAAACAGCCCGGTGTGTGAAGGAAGAAATTTTTGGCCCAATAGCTCACATTGCTCCTTTTGATACAGAAGAAGAAGCGGTGGCAATGGCCAATGATACGGAATATGGCCTTGCCTCCTCTATTTGGACCACTAATCTGACATGTGCACACCGTGTGGCAGGCCAAATTGAAGCTGGTATTAATTGGGTTAACTGCTGGTTCCTACGAGACCTGAGAACACCGTTTGGTGGTACAAAAATGTCAGGGATTGGCCGCGAAGGCGGCATCCATTCGATTAATTTTTATTCAGAACCAGTTAATATCTGCGTAAAGCTATAGAAAACGGGGATTTCCATGACCGATAGTAAGAATACGCTTCAAAGCCTTGCTGACAGGCTATTTGATGCAGAAACATCAGGCAAGCCTTGCGCACCGCTGCGCAGTGAAATTGGTGTAGAGGATCTGGACACAGCTTATGCAATCCAGCAAATCAATGTGGATCGTGCCTTGGCATCTGGTCGTCGTCTTGTTGGGCGCAAAATTGGCCTTACGTCTGTTGCTGTCCAAAAGCAGCTTGGTGTTGATCAGCCCGATTTTGGTGCTCTGTTTGCGGACATGGTTGTGCCAGACAGTGCCGTAATCCCTTTTAGTGCAGTGATGCAGCCAAAAGTGGAGGCTGAGATCGCCTTGGTGTTGGGGCAAGACCTAACCACGGAAAACCCAACTATTGTCGATCTGATCGGTGCGACTGATTATGTCCTGCCAGCCCTTGAGATCGTTGGTAGCCGTATTGAAAACTGGGATATTAAAATCACAGATACAATTGCCGATAATGCCTCTTGTGGTCTGATCGTGCTGGGTCATAGCCCTGTGAAATTGCAGGATGTGGATATGCGTCTTTGTGGCATGGTAATGGAGCGGCGCGGCGAACCGGTGTCAATGGGCGCGGGCGCTGCATGCCTTGGCTCCCCTTTGAATGCTGCTTTATGGCTTGCCAATAAAATGGTTCAAATGGGCACACCGCTTAAAGCGGGTGATCTTGTCATGACCGGAGCTTTAGGGCCAATGGTTGCCGTTAATCCGGGTGATAACTTTGAAGCGCGGATTTCTGGCGTTGGTTCTGTGCGCACGGTTTTTGGAGAAGCCTCATGAAAGTAGGGGTGGCTATTATTGGTTCTGGCAATATTGGTACAGACCTTATGATCAAGCTGCTGCGTAAATCAGAACTGCTTGAGTGTAAGGTGATGGTGGGTATTGACCCGGCATCCGACGGACTGGCGCGCGCAGCACGTATGGGCGTGGCAACAACAGCAGAAGGCATAGACGGCCTTGTGAATATGCCAGAATTTAAAGATGTTGAGATTGTTTTTGATGCAACATCAGCGGGCGCGCACAAACACCACGATAAAATTTTACAGTCCCTTGGGAGGACAGTGATTGATTTGACGCCAGCGGCGATTGGCCCCTATGTGGTGCCACCCGTTAATATGAAACAGCACCTTGAAGCTTCTAACATCAACATGGTGACATGTGGTGGTCAGGCAACTATTCCAATGGTGGCGGCGGTGTCAGAAGTGGCAGATGTTAAATATGCTGAAATTGTAGCATCCATTTCTTCAAAGTCAGCCGGGCCGGGTACGCGCGCCAATATTGATGAGTTCACCGAGACAACCTCACGGGCGATCGAAACAGTTGGCGGCGCAGGCAAAGGGAAGGCCATTATCGTGTTAAACCCTGCTGAACCGCCGCTTATTATGCGTGATACGGTATTGTGCCTAAGCGATATGGCAGAACAAGCGGATATTGAAAAGTCTATCGAAAACATGGTGGCGCGTGTGCAAAGTTATGTGCCGGGTTACAGGCTGAAACAAAAGGTTCAGTTTGAAGTTTTTGGTCATAATAATCCGCTTAAAATACCGGGGTACGGCGAGTTTACTGGCCTGAAAACCACTGTGTTTTTGGAAGTGGAAGGCGCGGGGCACTATCTGCCTAAATATGCGGGCAATCTGGATATTATGACATCAGCAGCGCTAGCAACAGCGGAAGAACTGGTGAAACGGCGCAGTGAAGGAGTGGCAGCATGAGTATAGACCACAAACTTTATATTCAGGATGTTACTCTGCGTGATGGGATGCATGCGATCCGGCACCAGTATTCAATTGAAAATGTTGTGGCGATTGCCAAGGCACTGGATACTGCAAAGGTTGACAGTATTGAAGTGGCTCACGGCGACGGCCTATCTGGTAGTAGCTTTAATTATGGCTTTGGCCGGCATACAGACCTTGAGTGGATTGAGGCTGTATCTGATGTGCTAACACATGCCAATGTTGCAACACTGTTGTTACCGGGTATTGGTACCGTTGAAGACCTGAAAGAAGCGTACCATGCGGGGGCACGTTCTGTTCGTGTTGCCACGCACTGTTCAGAGGCAGATATCTCAAAACAGCATATTGAAAAGGCCCGTGAACTGGGTATGGATGTGGCTGGTTTCCTGATGATGTCACATATGCTGGAGCCTCAAAAGCTGGCTGAACAGGCCAAACTTATGGAAAGTTATGGTGCCCAGTGTGTTTATGTAACAGATTCTGCCGGTGCTTTGCTTATGGACGGTGTCGCCGCACGGTTTCAGGCCTTTAATGAGGTCTTGAAACCAGAGACAACAACGGGCATTCACGCGCACCACAACCTTTCCCTTGGCGTTGCAAACTCGATTGTAGCTGTGCAAAACGGCGCAACTCGTGTTGATGCGTCGCTCACAGGTATGGGAGCTGGGGCTGGTAATGCACCCCTTGAAGTGTTTATTGCCGCAGCGGATCAGCTTGGGTTTAATCATGGCTGTAGCCTGTTCCCACTTATGGATGCAGCGGACGATATCGTACGGCCCCTACAAGACCGCCCAGTACGTGTAGACCGCGAGAGCCTATCCCTTGGCTATGCTGGGGTGTACTCAAGCTTTCTGCGGCATTCAGAGAGTGCTGCTGCAGCCTACGGGCTTGATGTACGGGATATTCTGGTGGAACTGGGCCGCCGCAAGATGGTTGGCGGTCAGGAAGATATGATCATTGATGTTGCCCTTGATTTGAAGGCACAAAAAGAGGGAGTAAACTGATTATGGCACATATTGAAGCACTGGCAAAAGTGGTTGATAGCGCCGCTTTTAATGCAAAAGCTATTCCTCAGCTTGCTGAAAAAGAGGGGCTTTCCCTTTTTGACGCTTACAGTATTCAGGAAGCCAGTATTCGTAGGCGCATCGCGCGCGGTGAAAAGCACATTGGTTATAAAATGGGCTTCACCAGCAGGGCCAAAGCAATTCAAATGGGCGTTGATGACCTGATCTACGGTAAGCTTACTGATGGTATGGTGGTTGAAGACGGTGGTTTCATGAATGTGAAACACTATGTACACCCTCGTGTTGAGCCAGAACTGGCCCTGCTTTTGAAACGCCCGCTTTCTGGCCGCGTTGGTATGGTGGAGGCTTATGCTGCAGTGGAAGCTGTAGCGCCCGCGATCGAGATCATTGATAGCCGCTATGAAAATTTCAAATTCAGCCTGATTGATGTGGTTGCTGATAATTCTTCTTCTTCTGGTTTTGTACTGGGTAACTGGCGCTTAAAACCGGAAGACCCATCGAACCTTGGTATGATACTGTCATTCGACGGCAAGCCCGTGCAAATTGGCTCAACAGCGGCTGTGCTCGGTAATCCAGTGCGTTCTTTGGTTACAGCGGCGCGGATGCTTGCAGAACGCGGCGAAAGCCTTGAGGCGGGCCAGATTGTACTAACTGGTGGTGCAACTGCGGCGGAAGCCTTGAAGCCCGGCGTTTCAGTTGCGGCAGAACTTGAAGGCCTTGGTCGTGTTGGATTTACGGTAGAGGCCGCGTAAAAGGTTATATGTCGTCGCTAAAGAGAGAATATCATTATGGTAACAGTATCATCTGAGCAGCAAAAAAAGGTGCGTATAGCAGCCCGTGCGTTGGCGCGTGCCGGATTTGTTCATGCTTATGGGCACTGTAGCCTGCGTCTTGATGCTGAGTACTTTTTGGTTTGCACTGCAAAACCAATGGGGCTGATTACACCGTCTGATATCGGCACGGTTGTGCCGGTTCAGGGTGAATTGCCCGAGGGTGTTTTGGGCGAGGTTCGGATTCACCAGTATGTTTATCGAAACAGGCCGGATGTGAACAGTGTTTGCCGTACAATGCCGCAAAATGTGATGGCGCTATCTGCGCTTCATGGTATTGCAAAACCAAGGCATGGATTTGGTAGTTATTTTAGCCCCGCTATTCCAATGTGGGATGATGTGCAACTTGTACGTTCAAACCCACAGGCTGAAGGTGTTGCGGAACTTATGGCAGACGGCAAAGCTGTAATCATGCGCGGCAATGGCTTAGTGACAGCTGGGGCAGATATTGAACGAGCTGTTGTGTGGGCATGGTACGCTGAAGATATGTGTCGTGTGGAAATGGAAGCACTTCGATCTGGGAGTGATGCGCCTATTTTATCGCATGAAGAATGTCTCGCCCGCGCCACGGAAAATGGCCATATAATAGAGCGTATGTGGGATTATCTCACTTTTGGTGATGTTGAGCTATAAAAGCAATATTTATGGCCCATTTTCGAAGGTCTTATAAGGTTTTTCCGTATAATATTCGTTAGGTATACTAAGAGAAGAAGCTTCTCTTATGCTGTTTGTAGACATGCACTATTTTTATAAAATTTCATAAGAACTTTACAATTATCAGGTAGTTGTCAGTCAGCAGCACTATAAATACCAACATCAAGAAAAAGAAGGCGCTTTGATCTGCTGGGACTTCAGGTAAGCCAGTTTTTATTAAAACGTCAGAAAAGTGTGAAAGGTAATAATAGTACAATGCGGTATAGAACAGCCATAGCCATGCCCCTTGCAATGGCAATTTCAGCGTCAGCAATGGCGGATAGTGAAACAGACCTAGAACTTCGCAAAATTGTTATGCAGCAGGCGGCAGAACTAGCCGAACTGAAAGCAAGACTGGCGCAACTTGAAGAAAAAAGCAGCGTAAAAGCAGTTGCTGTTTCAGGGGAAGCCCGCACGGTTGCGAGTGCTTCGTCAGCAGCTCCAGCAACGCCGGCTTCAGCGACAGAAAGTAAAGAAACAGGTTTTACAATCAAGCCGCGTGGTCGCATAGAATATGACACTGTATTTTATGATCAAAATGACGGTGGTCGCTCCTATAATGATGGTAGTAGCTTTCGTCGGGCGCGTCTTGGTGTTCAGGGAACACTTCCCGGTAATTTTGAGTATCAGATTGAGGCTGATTTTGCAGGCGGCGATTCTGTAAAGCTTGATGATACATATCTGCGCTACAAGTTTAGCCCTAATACAGCGGTTACATTTGGTTTCCATAAAGTGTACCACTCCCTTGAGTCTGCAACGAGCGACTTGGACGTAACCTTTATGGAACGCCATATGGTTTCTAACATTTTTGAAGTCGGCGCTGGCGGTAAAATGGGTGTTTCTGTGCTTCAAAGCGGCTCAAACTGGAGTGGTCAGTTTGGTGTTTTTGCCGGTAGTGCAAATAGCGGCGATGCTAACAAAGATGGCTGGGGCTTTAATGGCCGTGTAACTTGGGCACCTATTCTGGAAGAGGGTAAACTTCTTCACGTTGGTCTGGATGCTTACTACCGTAATGAAGATGATGATGTCCTTAGTATGGGTGATAGGCCTGAGATCAGGAACGATAGCTTCAAGCCATTTGATAGTGGCACATTGATCGCAGAAAGCTATCGTTACGGTAACGCTGAGATCGCGGGTGTTTTAGGGCCTGTTTCTGCCCAGTTTGAATATAGTGTGCTAGAGACTTCAAGTTCAACAGGGGATCAATCATTTGATGGTTATTCTGGGCAGGTTAGCTATTTCCTAACAGGGGAAAGCAGGCCTTACAGTGCTGGTAAAGGCTATTTCGGTAAACTAAAACCGTTTAATCCGGTTGGTGAAGGTGGCATGGGTGCTTTTGAACTTGCTGCACGCTATAGCCGGATTGATCTTTCTGACGCTGGCCAAGGCACATACGGTGATAACCTGACGCTGGGTATTAACTGGTATCCAACAGATGCGGTTCGCTTCATGTTAAACGCTGTAGATTTTTCTGCAAAAGGTGCTTTAACCGAAAGTGGCCGTGCATACGGTATGCGAGCGCAGGTTCGCTGGTAATAAATACCTCGGATAAACAAATTGTGTTCCTTCAAATACTTGAAGGAACACATAAATACGGGTAGTCTTCAATTTACGGACATTTTCTCTAAGCGCCAGGGCCAAACAGTGCGTTTTGAGAGAATTCCGTAAAATTTTGTGTGCTGTCAGGCACTTTTACAAGAGGTGACACAATGAAAAACTGCAAGACACCAGCTTTGCTGGTGGCTGCCCTATATTATTTTTCACATATAACAGTATCAATGACGTATCTGCGGGCATGGAAAAGGGCTGGGAGGTGTGTATGTTGAATACTGCACGTGTCAAACAGTCGCTGTATGCTCTTGCTGGCGTTGTTGCAATGCCTGAATCTCTTTTTGCTAATGATGACAGCCTGTCGTTTGAGCTTGCCTATACGGCTGAAGTTTGGGGCCTTGCATCTGGCGGGAATGACAAGGGGTTTGAATATCTAGACAACCTTTATGCAGGCCTTGAGAAAAGCTGGGAAAGCACAGGCACGACAATATACCTGTCTGGTCTTTATAATAACGGGCAATCCTTTGCAGGTAATCATGTGGGCGATGCGCAAGTAATCAGCAACATTGAGGCCCCGGTGAGAGCTGCCCGCGCATATGAAGTATGGCTTGAGCAACATCTAACAGACAGCATCTCTATTAAAGCAGGCCTTCTAGACACAAACGCCGAATTTGACGTGCTCGATTCCTCTGGCATGTTTCTGGGCAGTGCGCACGGTATTGGTAGTGATATTGGGCAAACGGGTGAGAACGGCCCTTCCATTTTTCCGATAACGGCACTTGGTGTGCGGTTTCAGGCAGCACTTACGGACGAGTTGATCATTCGGACGGCCCTTATTGACGGCGTACCGGGTGATCCTGATCACTTAAAGAAAACCACCATCAAGCTTGGTAACGGTGATGGTGCCTTTAGTATTAGCGAGCTTGAATATCATCTGCCGAGGGCAAAGGTGCTAGCTGGTTACTGGCGCTACACGGCAGACTTTGAAACCCATGCCGGGACTGTAAGTGATAGTAATGACGGTTACTATCTGCGCGGTGAAGCACAGATAAGCGGTGCTGACGGTGAAAATGGGCTGTATATTTTCGGCCGTGTTGGTGTTGCAGATAGTGCTATCAATGCTTTTTCAGCCTTTTACTCTGCTGGTGTGCGCATGCAAGGTGTGTTTGCCCCAGAAAAAGCTGATGCTGTTGGTTTGGCCTTTGCATGGGCTGAAACATCAAAGGAGTATCAGCAACTGGTGCCCTTTGCTCCTGACAGGGAAATTGCAATTGAACTAACATATCAGCTTGATGTGAATGACTGGTTCAGCATTCAGCCGGATGTTCAGTATATTGTGAACCCGTTTGAGGGTGCAAAGAATGCGCTTGCTTTTGGTATACGGACAACCTTTACCCTGCCATAAGGCGAATACAGGATAATATAGAATAATTAAGAGGCCTTTGGGCCTCTTTTTTTACGGGTTTTTTCTGCAGCTTCGTCATCCAAAGGATGAAAGAGAGTCTTCCCGTTGTGGGAACTCGCAGCAGCGGTATGTTTTGTGTCGCTACCAATGAAGTCTAGCAGGTTGTTTATGAGTGAACTGGATTTAACATCACCCGTACCGCTGATCCACGTTTCGGGTGGGCCTGAGGAACGCGGTATAAGTTATGGCAAACAAGCGGGAGATCGCATTGCTATAGCGCTTGACATTTACCGCGAGGCATTTGGCCGTGTTGGTATAAACTGGGCGCAAGCAATGAAAATTGCTGGACGCTTCCTGCCCGCGGTTGAAAAATTTGATGCTGACATGCTGGCGGAAATTAAGGGTATCGCTAAAGGCTCTAATCAGCCTGTTGAAGCGATCATTGCGATAAATGCTCGCACAGAGATTATTTTTTGGCGTGATAACGAACTGGACGAAAAGTCTGAAACTGATATGCAGGAGGAATGCACCTCAGCGCTTGCCCTGCCTTCGGCAACGGCAAATGGTCATGTAATTCACGGTCAAAACTGGGACTGGAACCCAAAATGTGCAGCCTGTGCTGTGGTGCTGCGAATTGAAAATGATAATGGCCCTGATATTTTGACCTTTGTTGAAGCTGGGCAGCTTGCGCGGCACGGTATGAATGGTAGCGGCCTTGCACTTACCGTTAATGGCCTGCAATGCGATAAGGACTGTGGTAATATTGGGACGCCAAACCCGCTTATTCGTCGCCGCATGCTGCTTTCAAATAGTTTTGCAGGTGGGCTTGATGCCGTTTTAAACGGCGATATCTCTTTTTCGCATAGCCTAACGCTTAGCCACCCAGCAGGTGTTGGTAGTATTCTTGAAGCAACACCGGGTGAAACTTTCTGGCTGCAGCCTGAAAATGGCCTTTTGGTGCATGCTAACCATTTTAAATGCCCTGTGGCGCGCAGTAAAATACTGGATATCGGCCTTCGGCGTTGCCCAGAATCGCTTTACCGTGACCAGCGGGTTCTAGATCATATGATGGCAAATCACGGCAAGATAACGATTGATACCTTTAAGGAAGCCTTTACTGATACTTTTGGTACGCCTGATGCTGTACTACGCACGCCAAAAGCACGTCCTGGTGGAAATCTTTCTGGCACTGTTGCCAGCATCATTATGGATACAATGGACCGTAAGATGTGGGTGGCACCCAGCCCTTATCTGCAGGTCAATTATACAGAATATAGCCTTGATTATTAAGGTCTAGAACGCATTACAAAAAAGGCCCCCTGAGCTTAGGGGGCCTTTTTTGGTGATCAAGGGGGATTTATACGTCCGGGATATAGGTGCCATTCAAAACATCGGCAAAAAATTCGCGGGTTTTATGTATGACCAGTTCAACTTCATGGGTTACATCGTCGACAGCATCCAGTTTGGTTAAAGCGCCGTGGCGGGCAAAGGATGCTTTTAAGCTACGAATACGCTCTTGTCGGCTTTCGCCGCTATCGTTAATGCCGGGCATATAACAGCTATCGCCTTCCTCAATGGTGATTTCCCATGTTTCGCGGTCAGCGGCGCCAATAACAAAGTGTATGGGTTTGCCTTTCAGTTTTGACAGGTCAACAGCTTGGCCTACTATTTCTTCAGCGCCTTTTGTACCCACCCACCAGGGTTTATCCGGGTCTGCGAGTGTTACAACACCGGGCGCACCAACGGAGGCGGCTTTAATACGGTCTGGGTGTAAAAGGGTAAAGCGGTGGGTAAAGTGGCCGCCGCCTGAAAAGCCAAACATAAAGAGCTTTTCATCTGACACGCTATATTTTTCGGCTACTTCACGGGCCATGTCCAGCACGATCAGGTCATAGCGAATATCCTGTTCGCGCATGAATTTGTACCCACTCATATTACCGTCACCAAGTACATTGGCGGGGAATAAGGGAGCCAGAACGATACAATTATTATATTCCGCAAACTCTGCAAACATGTCGCGGTACTGGGATTGCATCCTTAGGGTGCCATGCACAGAAACTAAAATAGTGGTCTTGCTACGATCCATTTGGGCAAGGCGTCGCGGTACATAAAGCGTATAACAAAAACGGCGGTCAGCACGGGCGCTGTATATGGTGGTAACACCTGAGTGGTACACTTCGTTTAGCTTTTGTTTTTGCTCGATTTTGGATGTCATAATCTATCCTGCTGGTTTTAGGTTTCTGTCATGCAGTAGCGACGTGCCAGTGCATAGCCTTTATTAGATTTTTTCAGGTACGGTGTTGCAGCCAGCAATTGCTGGGTGTAGGGGTGCTTGGGCGCGTTAAAGATTTGGCTTGATGGGCCAATTTCAACCAGTTTTCCGTTCAGTAAAACACCCACCCTGTCGGCGATATGCTCTACAACGCCAAGATCATGCGAAATAAACAGGCAGGCAAACTGCATTTCCTGTTTTAGGGTTAGAAATAGATCCAGTACCTGCTTCTGAATTGTAAGATCAAGGGCTGAAACCGGCTCGTCTGCAATAATAAAGTCTGGTTTTGGGGCAATGGCTCGTGCGATGCACACACGCTGACGCTGGCCCCCGGAAAGCTGATGCGGAAAGCGCAGAATAGTATCGGCGGGCATGCCAACCTGCTCAAGGGCTTCCTGAATGCGTGTTTGTCGCTCTTGTGCTGTCATCCTTAAAGGGAGCAAGCTCTCTTCAATGGATTTTCCAATTCTAATACGGGGGTTTAAGGCGCCAGCTGGATCTTGGAAAATATATTGTAGTCTGCTGGTTTTAGCATATTCAAAGGCGCTGCTATAGCCACCATCAAAAGCAACAGTACCAGCGGTTTGGGCTTGCAGGCCAGCAACCGTGCGTGCAACGGTGGTTTTCCCTGAACCAGATTCACCAATAATTGCGAGTGTTTCACCAGCAGCAACGGTGAAGGACACATCCTTAACAGCCATATGGACGGTGTTTAGAAAGGGCAGGATGCGTTTGCTCTTGAAAGAAACTTCTAGGTTTTCAACGCTTAGAAGTGGTTTTGGGACGCTTTTATTGTCAAATTCCATGCTTTCATCAGGCTGTGGAATAGCGCTTAAGAGCTTTTGCGTATAAGGGTGTTTGGCAGCAGACAGTAAAATATCTTTTGTGCCGGTTTCTACGATCATGCCTTTCTGCATCACGCTTATGGTATCAGCGAGCCTTGCAACAGCACCCAGGTCGTGTGAAATTATCAGCACAGCGGCGCCCATTTCTGTGGCAAGTTGGGTCATTAACCCAAGGATTTCATCCCGAATAACCATATCAAGGGCCGTGGTGGGTTCGTCCGCTATTAGAACATCTGGCTGCATGATAAGTGCGGATGCGATCATAACACGCTGGCGCATACCGCCGGAAAGCTCGTGCGGATACGCCTTCATAATAACGTCAGGGTTATTGATTTTTACCCGGTTCAACATATCGATAGCCGCAGCATGCGCCGCACTTTTGTCTATGCCTGAATGTTCGGATAACCCTTCTGTAAGCTGAATGCCGATTTTAAGTGCCGGGTTCAGGCTTGATAACGGCTCTTGAAAAATAAAAGCGATTTTTTTACCGCGTAGCTGTTCACGACTTATAGAAGCGTTTTCTGATAACAGGTTTTCCCCGTGCCACCAGATTTCTCCCTCCGTAATTTTACATGACTTGGGCACAAGGTTTACCAGCGCTTTTGCAAGTAGTGTTTTGCCTGACCCAGATTCGCCGATTAAAGCTGTTGTACGGCCAGAGACCAAGTCTAGCGAAGCTTTTTGAATAACAGGCGTCAGCGTGTTGCCGCTCATAAAGCCAAGGGAAAGACCTTTGACTGAAACGATGTTTTCTGAATGCGTGGTCATATGCTATCCTTTGTCTTCTATGACGAAAGACTGTAGGCTTAACCAGATGAACTACGGTAAAAAACCTTAAGCTCATTATCAAACAGGATATTGAGCATTACGGCATAGCAAACTATATTCCGTCTAGCATCACGTGCACTAGAGTGTAATTTGAAAATAGGTCAGGGGCCAATAGTTTGATACATGAGATACATACAAGGCCAAAATCTCAGGCACTGTTTGAAAATATTAGAGCCAAAATCCTCGAAGGGCATCACCCGTCAGGGCAGTGGTTGAAGCAGGCTGATCTTGAAAGCCAGTATGGTGCCAGCCGCTCTGATGTGCGGAGCGCCCTGAGTAGCCTTGCTGAACGCGGTGTTGTGGAATATGTGAAAAACCGGGGCTTCCGTGTTTTTACGCGGTCCACCGAGGAGCTTGATGAAATTGCAGAGATGATAGCAGCGCTTGAAACCGCAGCGGCCGATAGCATTATTGAAAATGCAACAGTGCAGGACATGGTAGAGACACGTGAAATTGCCAAACGCTTTGAAAGCCTTATACGACAAGGTAGTCAGGCTGAACTTCGGATTGAAAACTATCGTTTCCATGACAAAATTATCAGCATGTGCGGGAACAAGCTTATTGCACGTACAGTGCGTCATTTGCGGGAATGTTGTGCTAGTGGGCCTGAGGTCCGTTATATGACATTTGACGGGCTGCAAAAAAGCAATAAGGAACATTTTGAGATTATTGAAGCAATAGAAACAGACAATGCTGTTGCTTTAAGGAATCGGTTGGCGGCACACGCTGTTCAATCAGAACAAGGTTAAGCTTACATCCTGAAGAGTTGGTTATGAAAAAGCGACCTAAGTGGTCGCTTTTTCTTTTAACGCTTATTTTTATTAGCGGCGAACAAGCTCACCGAATTTTCTTGCGGTTTCAAGGCAGGCTTCTTCTGCATCATCAATCGTGCCGGATGCCTCCAGAAAACCGTGCGTGAGGGAGGGATAGTTTTTATAATCGACCGCACCGCCGCCTGCAGATGTTACTTTTTCAGCAAATACCTTACCGTGATCACGGATTGGGTCAAACCCTGCGGACGCTATTATGGACGGGGGCATTTTATCCATATGTGCGTATTTATTCATAGATATCAGTGGGTCATTTGCATCTACGTTTTGAAACGCCATTTCGGTTGCAGCAAGCATAAAGCCTTCGTCCAACCCAAAGCCTTTTTTGAACAAATCGTATGAAGGATAGTCTTCATAGTTTTTATCGAGAGCAGGGTAATACAGGAGATGGGCTGCAGGCACCTGACCACCACTTTCAAGCTGGCGTATTGTTGTGCTAACAGAGAGGAAGCCACCGGCGCTGTCGCCGCCCACAGACACATTATTGGGGTCGCCGCCGTATTCTGCAATATTGTCCACTGTCCAGTTAAAAGCGGCTTGGGCATCAAGGCTGAAAGCAGGGTACGGGTTTTCAGGCGCGAGTCTGTAGTCAACAGAGACAGCAATAACCTTTGCCTCGGTTGCAATAAGGCGTACAGCACCATCAAGGGCCTGAATGCTGCCAAACAGGTAACCACCGCCGTGGTAATAAACTAGGACGGGCAGTTTTTCTTCGCCCGTGTCGACATCAGGCACATAAATGCGGATAGGTAGACTTGTGTGGTCTGGCCCTTCAATCGCCATATCGTAAACGGCAGCCATTGGAGGCGTTTCTTTTGTAGTTATATCCCAGTAAATATCCACAATTCCGCGCAGCCGGTTTTTTGCCGCTTCATCATTCATGGTTTTGATAAGAGAAGCACGACGGTCTTTCTCAGGCTCCTTTTTATCTTTTTCATATTCCCACTGCAGTTTGGGGTGCAGGGTTTGGCCGTCTATCACAACGGGGGGGTCTGTTAGAAGTGCTTCAAAAGCGCTATTTGGCTGGGTGCGGAAGTCAACATACTTTTGTTCGTCAGCCGTTGGCGTTCTTTTGGTTAAAGGCCCTGAAGCGGGCGCCATACCTTGCTCAACAAGCTGCGAGGCTTGGTCGCCCCTGTTTTCTGTATCCGAGCAAGCGGCAAGCGTGAAGCTTAATAGTGTCGCAACCACTAGGCTGATCGTTTTGTCATATATCATGAGCGGGTCCTTTATCATGTTTATGGCAGCATACTACATCTCTTCATAAGGACGCAGCACCACTGAAAAACCTTATCTCCACAAGTGTGTTTAGCGCGTAACGCTAACGAGTCGTGCTAGTTTCAGCATATTTTGCCAATGATATTTTCTGCAAAGTTTAAAAAATATATTTAAAAACAATGAGTTAATTTTGTTGTAAAAATAAGTTGTAAAATTGGTAACTATTTTTTAGATTATTTTACAGAAGATGAAATCAAGCGCCAATGGGCGCATAAGCAGCTCCGGGGGGAGACCATGCAACCATATAATGACAGGCTGGAAGCAGCCTATGCCGAATACGGCCCCAGAGTACTCAGGTTTATTTTGTCGAAGGTCCGGTGTTATGAAATGGCTCAAGATCTAACACAGGATACGTTTATCCGGTTTTATCAGGCTGACCAAAAAGGCCTTGTACAAGAAGTTGGAGCCTATCTGTTCAGGATAGCCCGCAACATTGTTATTGATCATATTCGTAGTGTCAGGGCCAAGTTTGCACCAAAGGAAGTTATTGAGCTAACAGAGATGGCCGAAGTGTTATCGTCAGGTTCTGATATGGAAGAGGATCTGGCAACGAAAAATAGATTGCAAGAAACTTGCGATGCAGTAGCGGTTTTGCCAGAACCTTGCCAAAGGATTTTTTGGTTAAGCCGTTTGCATGGCTACAAAAATAGCGAAATCGCCGAAAGCGAAGGCGTGTGCCTTAGTACGGTAGAAAAAAATATCAGTAAGGCAATGAAGCACTGCCGGGACTCTGTGGCTCTGGAAGCTGCTTAAACTATTGCTAACTAGGTTACGGGATTTTTTGCGGGTTACGTCATACAAAATGAAGTTCGCTTTCAAAGGTGACTTACAGGGAACTCAAAGTCCTAATACAGGGAGAAAAAGAATGGGTTTGAATACTAAGAAAGCCGTTCGTTTTGCGGGATTGCTCACAGGGTGTAGCCTGGCGGCATTGTCACAAAACGTATCTGCACAGTCAGATAGTAATAGCGGCGAATTCGAGGAAATTGTTATTACGGCATCTGGTTCACGTTTGCCTGCTGATGTTACATCTATCCCCGGTTCAGTTACAATTCTGAGCTTGGCGGAAATTCAAAAGCAATCAGGCATATCGAGTGATCTGGGTGCAATTCTGGCAAAATCAGTTCCGGGCATGGCACCATCAAGTAATGACGGGAATAACTTTGCGCAAACAATTCGGGGTAGAAAGCCAGCTTTCTTTCTTGATGGGATTCCGCAATCAGCAGCCCTTCGTGGTGGTGGCCGGGATATGCGTATTATTCACCCGAATGTTCTGGAACGTGTTGAGGTCATTCGTGGCTCGACATCGATATACGGGCAAGGTGGCTCTGGCGGTGTAATCAACTATATTACCAAGCGCCCAGCCGAGGAAGGCTATAATTTCTTCACCGAGATTGGTTTTTCTACATCTCTTTCCAACATTGATGACCGCAGCTTTAGCTATACTGGCACGCAGGGTATTTCAGCAAAAGAAGGCAAGTTTGATATTGTTGCAAATATTACATACCAGTCACGCGGGCTATATTTTGACGGTGACGGCGACCTGATACCGCCAGACCCTGCAGGTCAAACCGGTATCGCGGATATGGACGAATGGAGCCTGTTTGCAAAGGTTGGCTACGATTTCACACCAACGGTTCGCCTTGAGCTGATGGGTGTTTATTTTGATGCTGAAGTAGATACAGATTATACTGTTGGGCAAGGTAGCTTTGCCGCAGGTGTGAAATCTGTGGGCGAAATTAAAAGCCAAAACAATATTGTGCTTGGGCCATATGCCTTTGACTTTGTAGGCGTGCAAGACCCAGAGAATGATAATAAAGTAATAGCGGCTAGTCTTATTCTGGATGATGTTGCCGGTAGCTCCGTTAAACTACAGACATTCTACCAAGATTCTTATTATGTATGGCGGCACCTAGACTACTTAGGGCCCGGTGTTGCTGGCTTTCCGCCAGAAGGTAGCCAGTTAAGCACCAGTGCAGAAAAGAAAGGCTTGCGCCTTGATGTGAATACACCGGTTACAATGGGGGGTATTGACGGGTTTGTGCTGTGGGGTGTGGATTATCTGAAAGATGAAACGGAAGAGCGTTTGCTCGATGGGCGGATCCGCTCTGCTGGTAAACAGAATAGTCTCTCATTCTTTGGTCAGGCACAGCTTGATATCACCGATGACCTCCATATTCGTGGCGGCCTTAGGTATGATGACTTCAAGCTAACTATTCCTGATTTTGAAGCTATCGACTGGTATACAGCTATTACCCACCCAATTGTGGGCGCTGATCTCAATTACAGCAATCTTTCAGGCAATTTTGGTATTGTTTATGACTTTACCGACAATCTGAATGTGTTTGCTAGCTGGTCAAGTGGCTTCTCTGTCGGGAACGTTCTGCGCACTATTGGCGGCTTGCGGCCTTCTGGTTTCAGTCCGGTTCCTGTTACATATTATGTGGCAGACTTAGGCAAGTTTACGGAAGCTGTGGCAGTTGACAGCTATGAAGGTGGTTTACGCTATTCTGGCGAAGTTGTGTCAGCAAGCATTGCGGCTTTCTACAGCACAAGTGATCTGGGTGCTAGTTTCGACCCTGTAACATTTGAAACAGTACGGGCACCAGAGCGTATTTGGGGCTTGGAACTGACAGCAGATGTGAATGTTACAGATAAACTGCGTGTTGGTGGTAGTTTCTCTATTCAGGACAGTAAAACCGATGCTGATAGTGACGGGGTGTTTGAAGGCCCGCTTGATTTCAGCCGTGTGCCACCTCCGATGTTGACCACGTATGTTGAGGTTGACTTCTTTGAAGGTTGGTCTGCACGACTACAGTCAAACACTCTGTTTGATGAAAGCCGGTTTACCGCACCTTTCAATACGTCACAGCGCGATGTTGAGGGCTATACTTTATTCGACCTTTTGGTGTCTGGGCCGTTCCTTGGTGGTACGATCAATCTGGGTGTAGAAAACCTGCTTAACAAACAGTATTTCCCGCTTGTTACGCTTATGAATTGTTCTGACAGCCCAATATTTGATACATTCTGTGCCACTGCAGCACCTGGTGCAATTGGCTCAGTTCGGTATAAAATAGAGTTCTAGGCGTTTCGGAGCTTGTTAAAATATGGCCTGCGTTTTCAAAAAAGGAAGCGCAGGCCTTTTCTTTTGGAGGGGTAAATGCTGGAACTTGCAATGAGTAGGCTTTGGGCCAAGGAAGTGCTGATATACCACTGTGTGAGCTATATCTGTCTTGCGCTTTTTCTGGTGGGGGCTGCAAAATATCGCGGTGAAAAGGTGAGCTTGTATGCTTTTTTCCCTGTGTTGCAATATTATGATCTTGGTCGAAAGGCCGGGTTACCTGCTATCGCAGGTCTGTTGATGGCTTTGGGGACTCTCTCTGTTTACACAACAGATTTCTTTTACGGGTTTGTATCAATGGTGCGGTTTGCGGGTGGTTTTGTACTTGTGCCAGCTTACTGGTATATCTGGTATCAGCTTGTCAGTGCATATAAAATAAAGCCTTTAGTGTTTTATGGTGGGTTTATACCCATCATTACAGCAAATATTGTATATTTCATTTTGGGGCTAGGCTGGTTATTGGGAAAACAACCCTTTGCCATCAACCATGGGGAAAATACTTAATGCAACAGTTCCTAAAGCTTATGGCTGTTTGGGTTGCTATTCTAAGCAGCATGCCTGCGGCCATAGCATCTGAAAGCCAATACATAGAAAGCTTTGACGGTGAAACGCTGCATTATAAAATATATGGCAGTGGTGAGGAGACTATTCTCTTTGTTCATGGCTGGATGTGCGATGAAACCTTTTGGAATGCACAAATAGAAGAGTTTTCTAACGGTTTTCAGGTTATCACCCTAGACCTGCCAGGGCATGGAAAGTCGAGCAAAACTCGTAAGGGTTGGACGATCGAAGCATACGGGAAGGATATTATCACTCTCGCTAACAAGCTTGATCTGCAAAACATTATTCTAGTAGGTCACTCGATGGGAGGGCCTGTTGTTGTTGAGGCGGCCTCAGGGCTTCAGGGACGTATAGAGGCTGTGGTTGGTGTTGATACCATGAAACGCCCTAATATGGTGCTCGATGAGGCTACGATTAACGGTATGGCTGCTTCAATGCGTCAGAACTTTAAAACCATGATGCACCAAATGGTGCGAGGTGGTTATTTTCACGAGACGGCTGACCCAGCGCTTGTTGATCGTGTTGTTCGGGTTATGGAAAAGGGCGACCCAGACAGCGCAGTAGAAATGGTTTTGTCTCTCTATGGTTACGATCAGGTGTCTGCGATAAAGGCACTACAGGCGATGCCGCTTGTTTTTATAAACTCTAATGTAAAGCCTGTAGATATAGAGGGGCTTAGTGCACTACATGCTGGTGTGCGCATTCTCCGCCTTGATGGTGTTGGCCATTTTCTGATGATGGAACGCCCTGCAGACTTTAACGCAGTTCTGCGCAGTGAAATTTTACAGGCAACAGGCAAACTACATTATTAGATGAGTTATCAGGTAAATACTTACTTAACTCGTTATCAATTAGGTATTTTTTTGAAGGATTGTATGAATGGCAACTATGAACCGGCGGCATTTTCTTAAAAACTCTGTTTCAACACTGTGTGCAACGGCAGCTTTGGGCGCAATACCAAAAGCCGTATTCGCAGGTGATAAAACGTTGCTTGATGCTGATGCCGTGAAGCAAGCAGAGATGGTGCGCTCTGGCGAGGTATCAGCCCGTTATTTGGCAGAAGAAGCCATCGCTCGCATAAAGCGCCTGAATCCTTCTATTAATGCTGTGATAACACCTATGTTTGAGGCAGCACTTGACCGCGCGGACCATTTACCAACCGGCCCGTTTCAAGGAGTGCCATATCTTTTAAAAGACCTGATGGACTATAAAGGGGGGCGTACAGCTTTTGGATCCCGTATGATGATGGGGAATATATCAGCGGACACCCATGTATTTGCGGCAGCGGCTGAGCAAGCTGGGCTTAATATTTTTGGTAAAACCAATACACCAGAATTTGGTCTGCTGGGTACAACAGAACCACTAGCTTTTGGCCCGACAGCAAACCCTTGGAACCTGAAATATTCTGCTGGGGGGTCGTCAGGCGGGGCAGCGGCCGCCGTGGCAGCCGGCATGGTACCGGCAGCACAAGGCAGTGACGGTGGTGGTTCGGTTCGTATTCCCGCATCATGCTGCGGCCTGTTTGGTGTAAAAGTAAGCCGTCGGCGTAATGTGTGGCCGGGCAGGTTAGCCTTAAACGGCCTTGCAGTAAAAGGTCACCTTACCCGCACTGTTCGTGATAGCGCTGCTCTTTATGCTGTAACCGAATGGCAAGGGGCAGATGCGGCCTTGCCGCCTGTTGGCTTTGTAACAGGCCCTGCAAAAAAGCGACTTAAAATTGGCCTGCAATTAGCGAACCTTAAAGGCAATATGCCTGATGATGATGTAGCCTCAGCAATTACGGAAACAGCAGCCTTGTGCCGCCAGCTTGGGCATGCGGTGGAAGAGGTGGCCTTGCCTTTTGATACCAAGCTCTTTAGCCGGTATTTTACGGCGATGTGGTCGCGTGTGCCAGCCGGGCTTGTTGATAAGGCTGGTGCTGCAGCCCCTGAAGTGTTGGAGCCGTGGACACTGTATCTTGCTGATTATTTTAAAAATACGGGTGCAGATGATTTTAAGCCAGCGCTTGCTTTTATGGAGAGTGTACAGACCGAAATGGAAACCCTTTTTGGTCAGTATGATGTTATTTTATCGCCTGTTCTAACAAGTTCGCCCTTGCCGCTTGGGCAGCATGCCCCCACAAAGCCGGGTGACTACCTAATGGAAGATGTGATGAATTATGTGGGGTACACGCCTTTATATAACGGTAGCGGCCAACCGGCTATGTCTGTGCCGCTAAACTGGAATGAAAAGGGTTTGCCTATTGGCAGCCATTTTGGTGCGCGTCTTGGGGGTGAGCGCACCCTCTTTGAACTTGCATATGAGCTTGAGCAGGCAAAGCCTTGGAAACATAAATGGGCGCCAAACTCAGCTTATTACACATAAAGGTACTTTAAGAGATAAGAATTCCGGCAATTATGCTGGAATTCCGTCCTCCCTTATGTAGAGTTTGCATAAATGGGAGATACGACAGTGCACTATAACTTTCTTACATGTATAAAACTGGCTGGTTTAACGGCTGTTTTACTGCTTTCAGCCCCAGCGCGTGCTGATGATCCATCCTTTGTTGATACGCTTTCAGAAAAGGCAAAAAAAGAACGCGCTTATTTCGAACAGCCTAATGCCTATTTTATTGAAAAGCTTGAAGAGCCAGCGGTGGTGATAGATGGCCAAACCTTGCATCCCAAGCTACAGTATGAGTTTCAGGAACGGACAAAGTCGCGCAAGAAAAAAAACATCGATTATAACAAATGGCTGTTTGAAACCTTTGCCACGCCAGAAGGCAAAAAATGGCTTCTTGATGCTGCCGAAGAAAACTGGGTGAAGATGGCTGAAGATGTCGGCCCTATGGCAAAGACAGAAAATGTCACTATCACTGGCCCATACGGTGATCTGCGAGTGAAAGTTTACTGGCCTGAGAACCCAGATACCATGAAAGAGCCAAAGCCGGGCTTGCTCTATTTTCATGGCGGCGGCTTTTTAATGTCGACAATTGAATCTGTTGAACCCCAAGCCAAAATTCTGGCAAAAGAGGGCGACATGATTGTAATTTCGGTAAATTATAACCTGGCACCAGATTACCCTTTCCCTGCGGCGCACTTTGATGCCTTTACAGCTTATGAATGGGTTGTAGAGAATGCTAAAAAGCTTGGTATAAACCCAGGTCAAATTGGCGTTGCAGGTGATAGCGCGGGTGGTAACCTAGCTATTTCTATTGCTGATATGGAAGCTAAAACAGGCGGTCACAGGCCAAAAGCCCAGCTGTTATATTATCCTTTCACCGATGCCTATTATATGGAGTATCCATCATACGAATTGTTCGGCGATGGTTTTGGCCTTGATAAGCATTTCATGAAAACAGCAACAGAAATGTTTTTAAAACGCCCTGAAGATAAGGACCATCCATGGTTAAACCTTGTTCGTTCAGTGGACTTTGCCGAGCAACCTATAACGCTTGTTGCAACTGCGGGGTTTGATCCTATCCGCGATCAAGGCCGCGTGTTTGCTGATAAGCTGAAGGATGCAGGCATTAAGGTGGTGTATAAACACTATCCAAGCCTTAATCATGGTTTTCTGGAGGCATCCCACGCGATAGACGATGCGCGTACTGCCTGCTTTGAAACAGCCCGTCTAATGGGGCAGTTATTACGCGAATAATATATTCTGACGGAAACTGTAAAAGCCCGGTCCTTGTTTGGCCGGGCTTTTTTATGGGCTTAGTTTTGACGTGGGTCGAAATGGTCTCTGAAAGCATCACCCAGCCAGTTTATGCACAGTAATGTGCACACAATCAGCACACCGGGAAACACAGCGAGCCATGGTGCCATGTCCATAAACCGGCGGCTTTCAGCTAGAATACCGCCAAGGCTTGGATACGGTGGCGGCACACCAAGGCCCAAGAAACTAAGCGCGCTCTCAGATAGCAGGGCCTGAGCAAAAAAGCTGCTTGTCAGCACGGTAATAGCGCCGATGGTGTTAGGCAGAATATGCAGCAGAATAATTTTTAGATGGCTACGGCCCATCAGGCGTGCGGCCTCAACAAATTCGCTTTCCCTAAGGGATAACACAGCCCCCCTGATAACGCGGGTTACATTGGGTGTGTAGGCAATACCAAGCGCAACCACGAGGCCAGTTGTGCTGGCGCCGAACACGGAAATGAGGGCAAGAGCCAGCAGGATGCCAGGCATGGCGAGAAAGGCATCTGTTATGCCTGAAATCAGCCTGTCGGGTATGCCGCGAAAATAGCCTGCAACAGCGCCGAGTAGGGCACCTACTATGGTTGCGAACAGGACAGTGAAAAAGCTTACTTTAAGGCTAACAGCAATACCTACCATCATACGACTTAACAGGTCACGGCCAAAATGGTCTGTCCCAAATGGGTGTGTCGCAGAGGGCGCTAGCAAGCGGGCGTCTACATTTAGGGTTAGCGGGTCATAAGGTGTTATTAATACGCCCACTATTGAAAGGCTAATAATGCAGATCAGGCCAATAGCGCTAAAGCGGTATTTTTTTTGGCTTTTTATGGTGGATATCAGGCTCATTGCATTTTTACTCGTGGGTCAAGAAGCGGGTAGATAAGGTCGACAATCAGGTTAACAGCCATGTAAATCAGTACAATAAATAATAGCGTGCCCTGAATAACCGGATAATCGCGGGCATAAATGGCATCGACCAGTAGCCGGCCTAAGCCGGGTAGGCCAAAGATGGTTTCAATTACGGCTGTACCACTCAGGAGCGAACCAAAAATAAGCCCCAGCATGGTAATGGTAGGGGACAAGGCATTCTTGAGCGCATGTCGAATGATGATTGTTTTTTCAGGCAAGCCTTTCGCGCGGGCATAGGAGATATAATCCTGTGATAATACTTCAAGAGTGCTTGCGCGCATTAGCCTTGTGAGGATAGCGGTTTCCACAAATACAAGAGCAAGTACAGGCAAGCTAATATGGCGTGCCCATTCAAGCGGGTTATTGGTAAAGGGTACAAAACCCAGTGCGGGCATCCAGCCAAGGGTCGCTGCAAAGATAAGAATTAGTATCATACCTACCCAGAAGCTGGGCACAGATAGGAAAAAAGTGGCAGCGCCTGTAATGATGGTGTCAACTTGGGTATTCTGATAGCGAGCCGCATAAACACCGGCTGGAATGGAAATGCATCCTGCAATAAGAAATGCAATACTGACAATCTGCGCGGTAATCGCAAAATGTTTTATAATGGCATCGGTAACGGGCTGGTCGGTCATAAAGGATGTACCAAGGTTGCCAGCAGCAACATTTTCAAGCCATATCAGATACTGAACCGGCAGCGGCTTATTAAGGCCCATTTCTTCGCGGACACGCTCCAGTTCGGCGCTGTTCTCTATGTCACCCACTAGCACCGCTGCCGGGTCGCCGGGCACCATGCGGATAAGGGCAAATACAAAAACTGACAGGATTAATAAGGTCGGCAAGCTCGCGATCAGGCGTTTTAAGGCATACATCATTTTTGTGCCTCTCCTTCTTTACTGCGCCATACACCCCAAAGGCGAGGCCTGCCAAAGGGCCAAGGTTTATAACCCTCTATATCTGCGGCGGAAAGGTCAACAACGTGGTCGTTATAAAGGCCTATAACCGGCACCTGTTCAGCCATAAGCACATGCAGGCGAGTAAGAACATCCAGCATTTCAGGCCCCTCTTTGGCACTTTCTAGCTTTTCTAACAAGGTAAAGGCTTCCGGGTTGTCCCACTGCGCACTGGGGCGCTGGTCTTTGTGCCCTATAATGTTATCATATACCAAAGCGGGGTGGCTGCGGGCAGAATAACCAAACGAAGAAAGCTGGAAATCGCCCTTGAAAAAATTTGTAAGTTGGGTTGCCCAGTCAAACACATCAATTTTAACATTAAAGCCTGCGGCATTTAACATGGCTTGTATGGCGACAGCATTATCGAACATATAGCTGTACTTACGGTTTGCCTGAATGGTTAATACCTCGCCCTTATAGCCTGCTTCAGCGGCCAGTGCCCTTGCTTTCTCGGGGTTATACTCTGGCCAGACATCAGGCATCAAGGCACGGTAGGGTGACAGGCTTTGTACTGCGGAGCTATTTGGCGGTGCATAGCCAAAGCTTGTAAAGGTGCTGAGCATATCCTGCGAAATAGCATGGGCTAAAGCCCGCCGCATTCGCACATCAGATAAAAGCGGATCTTGTGTCTGGATAAGAAGGTTAGTCCAATCGAACGTATTCTGATGATATACTTTTACATCTTTCTGATGCTCTGCTCGTCGTTCAACTTCTTTTGCTGCGCTAAGAGGCAGGGCATACACCAAATCTATATTGCCAGCATATACGGACGACTTGCCCGCAATTCGGTCGGGTACGATCTGAAAAATAATGCGGTCAAAGTAAGATTTCTTCTCGCCAGTTAAGCCGCTCTCAGGGTCGGTTCTGCTGCTATAGTCTGAAAACCGGGAAAGGGACACATATTGGCCGCGCACCCATTTTTCCAGCGTGTAGGGGCCTGTGCCAATAGGTGCAACCCAAGCGCCGTTTTCATCAACACTGTCAGGGTGCAAGATCGCAGCAAGGCACTGAAAACTGGACATGCGGTTTAGAAACAGAGAACTGGCCTTGTTCAGGTAAAAACTGACACTGTATGGGCCATTCGCAACAATTTTTTCAATTTTTAAGCCATTGGGCGCGTTGCCGTTAAAGTCACTAAGACACCTAAAACCTGTTTCTGGTGCCAGCAGCCTTTCCCATGACCATAAAACGTCGGCGCTGGTCATTTCTGACCCGTTATGAAACTTTACACCTTTTCTTAGGGTAAAGTCATAGCGTTTGCCGTCTTCGCTTTCGGTTACTGTTTCAGCCAGCATAGGGGCGGGCTGCAAGCTCTCATTAAAAGCGACAAGACCTTCTGCCACATGATAGAGAACAGTATCTGTATTACCGTCGCGTTTAACACCAGGGTTTGTGCTACGAATATCTGAGTTAATGGCAACCTTTATATCGCCGCCGTAAACAGGATCTGAGGCGTGGCTCGGGTTACAGGTAACCGATAACAATACAGCACTTACGGTCAGGAAGCGTAATAATCTGGTTTGTGTTTTTAAACAGCGCACGCCTGCATATCCCTTTAAGTATTTTCTGCTACTATTTTACGGGCGCGCTTTTTAGGCCTGCGTTGTAGCCACATAACAATACCTGTAACGGCGAGGCCACAAAGAAGTATTCCAAGAATACTGAGAATTAATACCCGGAAGGGGCCGTATATCTGGCCTGAATGTACGGGCAGGAACCAGCCCATAAACAGGTCACCGGCGAGTTCTTCGCTGGCATTTTCCAGTTCCATTAATGTACCACTGTAGCGGTCAACACCTGCTATATGGTGTGCCCTTGGGTTTAAGGGCTTGCTGGCATGCAGCACGGCGCCGAGCATGCGATCGCCCATAAACCGTAGCTGTGTGATAGTACCGTCGTCAAAGTGGTCAGCGATCATATCTTTACTGGTTTGCCAAGGCGTTAGGGTTTCTGGGCGCTCGATTTCTTCAAATTCAATGTTCAAAGGGGGGCCAACAGGGGCAAAGATGTTGACGATAGGAGCAACAAGTGGCTCTGCGATAATAAGGGACCCTGCAACAGCCAGAATGATCATGAACGGGGCTGTAACAACTGCAGGAACAACATGAATATCCCGTACTGTGCGTTTTATGCCTTTATCAAAAGTTATTCTAAGGGCACGGGCAAAGCGGTTTTTCTTTGGCCACCAGAGAATAAGCCCGCTAACAGCCATAAAGGTTAGAAGTATTCCTTCCACTAAAAGAATAAAATGTCCTGTGGTGCCGGCCAGTAAGGAAACATGAATACGTTCAGAGAACTGTGCAGGATACTGCCAGACCATGCCGTGGGAAATTGGCCTGCCTGTTTCCCTGTCTAAATACACAATAGCAAGCCAAAAACCATCGTTTGGTGTCATTCTTACAATTAGCGGTACATCTTGTGCCAAGGGGTAAATAATGCGTTCTAAACTATAATCGGGATACAGCGCTTTCACAGCCTCAAGCGTTGTGTCTAGACTTATAGGGCTATTGTCAGTGTTATGAATAGCTGTCCCAAACGACCAAGGTGTCAGTGTATCTTTGTTCGTCATTATAAAGCCTGTTGCGCCTTGCAGGAAAAACAGGATGAAAAGGCAAATACCTGACCATTTGTGGATTGAAAATAAAGTTTTATTCATGACAGCAGCAATTCCTAAGTAGACAATACCTAATGGTTAAGACGAACAAAATGGTCTTTTACCAGACAGTAAAAAACAGCAGCCGCACAGCACCCATACCACTTTAGCCTGCGTATATGATTTTGCCAAAAGGGTTTACAAAAAGCAGTACCCGGCTATATCAGCTACAAACTATTCATAAAAAATGTAGGAGCCTTGCCGTGAAATCATTTATCCCTGAAAAAAGAACTCTTATGGGCCCCGGCCCGTCCGATGTGTCTGCCCGCGTTTTGGGGGCCATGGCGCGTCCAACACTGGGCCATTTAGACCCTGATTTTCAGCGGATGATGGAAGAAGTAAAAGAAGGCCTCAAAGACCTGTTTCAAACGAAGAATCGGCTTACTTTCCCTGTGTCTGCCCCTGGTTCCGCTGGTATGGAAACATGCTTTCTTAATTTGGTTGAAGAAGGCGACACAGTTATTGTTGTGCGCAATGGTGTTTTCGGTGACCGCATGCGCGAAAATGTTGTTAGGGCGGGCGGCATCGCTGTGCTGGTGGATGTTGAATGGGGTAAAGCGCCAGATGTGGCTGTCATCGAGACTGTACTTAATGCCAACCCTGAGGCAAAAATCGTAGCATTTGTACATGCAGAAACGTCGACCGGCGCTTTGGCAGATGCTGCTGCTATTTGCGCACTTGCACAGAAGCATAACTGCCTGACCATTATGGATGCTGTTACCAGCCTTGGTGGTGTGCCTGTGCTTATTGATGAATGGGGCGTTGATGCGGTTTATTCTGGGTCACAAAAATGCCTTTCCTGTACGCCGGGCTTGTCGCCAGTAAGCTTGTCAGAAAAAGCACTAGATAAAATAAAAGCCCGCAAAACACCTGTACGCAGCTGGTTTCTGGATCTTAGCCTTGTTATGAATTATTGGAACGGTGAAGGAGGGCGCAGCTACCACCACACGGCACCGGTGAATGCGCTTTACGGGCTACACGAATCCCTTGTTATCTTGTTTGAAGAAGGGCTGGGTAGTGCAATCGCTCGCCACAAGCATATGCATGAAGCACTTGTTGCAGGCCTTGAAAGTATGGGTCTGAAATTTCTGGTTGATAAAAGCTGCCGCCTACCACAACTAAACGCTGTTGTGGTGCCAGAAGGTGTTGATGAGGCCTCTGTCCGCGCGCATTTACTTAAGGCGCACAGCCTTGAAATTGGCGCAGGTCTTGGCCCAATGGCGGGCAATGTATGGCGTATTGGCCTTATGGGAGCCAGTGCACGGCGCGAGAATGTGGAGCTGTGTATCACAGCGCTTGCCGATGCGCTTAACCGCCACCAGTATAAAACAGATGTTACTGGCGCCCTGAAAGCGGCTCATCAGGTGCTGGATGCTTAAGTAAGGTATTGTCGTCATGCAAAAATTCGCTGCACTAAGCCACGAGATACAGGCGTGCACTTTGTGCAGCGAGCACTTACCCCATACGCCTCGCCCGGTTTTTCAGTCTAGCCCAGCATCAAAAATATTGATCGCAGGGCAAGCCCCCGGTCGTAAGGTGCATGAAACAGGCATCCCTTTTGATGATGCAAGCGGCGAACGTTTGCGCAGCTGGATGGGTATTGGCCTTGATGATTTTTATAACCCTGAAAAAGTAGCGATCCTGCCGATGGGCTTTTGTTTTCCGGGTACAGGTAAGTCGGGGGATCTGCCACCAAGGCAGGAGTGTGCGCCTAAGTGGCGGCAAAAAATGCTAAACAATATGCCTGATATAGGCCTTACCCTTGTTATTGGTCAATATGCTCTGGCATGGCATTTAGGCGAAAGATCGAAAGCAAGCCTAACAGAAACAGTACGTAACTGGCGGTGCTATGGCAGCAAAAATATAATGCCACTGCCACACCCAAGCCCCAGAAATAATATTTGGCTCGCAAAAAACCCTTGGTTTACAGACGAAGTTTTGCCGGTGCTTAAACAAAAAGTTTCACACAGTTTGGCATAATATCTTGTAAGCTGAGTATTCAGTTTTTTTAACTGTTGCATTGAGGTTTTGCAGTTTAGGTTAGCAGTATGCACTTATGCTACATCAGCAGGAAAATTTATGGTTCCCCCAAGTTATACCGATTCAAAAACAGATGAGAAAGAAAATCACTGGCAAACTGTTAAAAGCTTAGCTCCGTATTTGTGGGTGAAAGGCCGGTGGGACCTGCGCATTCGTGTATTGCTTGCTATGGCATTGTTGGTTCTATCTAAAGTGATTGGGGTTTATGTACCATTCCTGTTTAAAGATGCGGTTGATATTTTAACCAGTGGCACCAAGCCTGATATGGCGGTTATTGTGGCTGCTGTGCCAACGGGGCTTATTATTGGCTATGGGATAGCCCGGGTCATGACGTTGGTTTTCGGCGAACTGCGCGACGCTGTTTTTGTGAAGGTTGGTCAGCATGCCTTGAGGCAGATTGCCCTGAGTACCTTTCGGCACTTACATCAGCTTTCCCTCAAGTTCCATATGGAGCGCAAAACCGGTGGCCTAAGCCGGGTTATTGAACGCGGCACTCGCGGCATAGATTTTTTACTACGTTTCATGCTGTTTAATATCTTGCCAACACTTCTGGAAATAGTGCTGATCACTGGTATTTTTTGGCGTAATTTTGGTTTTTATTATGCGCTTATCACGTTTGTTGCCTTGGTGAGTTATATATACTTTACAGTTGCTGTTACGGATTGGCGGCTTAAATTTCGGCGCGAAATGAACGCGCAGGATACAAAAGCCAATACCAAAGCAATTGATAGCTTACTTAATTTTGAAACGGTTAAGTATTTCACAAACGAAGAGCACGAAAGCAGGCGCTATGATGAGGCGCTTGAACGGTACGAATCTGCTTCGGTTAAAAGTCAGGTTTCCCTTACCCTTTTAAATGTGGGGCAGGGTATTATTATTTCACTTGGTCTTGTAGTTGTTTTGTATATGGCAGCACAAGGTGTGGTGGATGGCCGCTTTACTATTGGTGAATTTGTGCTGGTAAATAGCCTGCTTATCCAAATTTACATGCCTTTAAATTTTCTGGGTTTTGTGTACCGCGAAATTAAACAGTCGCTTACAGACATGGAAAAAATGTTTGATGTTATTAAAACCAACCCGGATGTGAAAGATGAGCTGAATGCCGAACCGCTTAAAATCAAAGGTGGAACTGTATCTTTCAAGGATGTGAGTTTTCATTACAATCCGGCGCGGCAAATCCTGAAAGGGATTAGCTTTGAAGTGCCAGCTGGCACCACCACGGCTATTGTCGGTGCAAGCGGCGCTGGGAAATCAACCATCTCGCGTATCCTGTTCCGCTTTTACGATATAACCGGGGGCAGTGTAGAGATAGATGGCCAAAATATAGCCGCTGTTACGCAGCAAAGTATTAGGTCACATGTGGGGGTTGTGCCGCAAGATACAGTGCTTTTTAACGATAATATCCGCTATAATATTCGCTATGGTCGCCCTGATGCAACAGATGCTGAAGTTGAAGAAGCGGCGCGCTTGGCGCAAATTCATGATTTTATTCTGGGCCTGCCTGAAGGTTATGAAACGGAAGTCGGGGAGCGTGGGCTTAAGCTTTCTGGCGGTGAAAAACAGCGCGTGGCAATTGCACGAACAATTTTGAAAAACCCTGAAATTCTCTTGCTTGATGAAGCAACATCCGCACTTGATAGCCATACAGAGCGCGGGATTCAAAAGGCTTTGGAACAAATATCAAAAGGCCGTACAACACTCGTGATTGCACACCGACTGTCAACAGTGGTGAACGCAAACGAGATTTTAGTACTTGATAAAGGTGCTATTATTGAGCACGGCACCCATGATGTTTTGCTGGAAAAAGGCGGGGCTTACCACGCAATGTGGCATAGGCAGCAGCAGGCAACGGAAGCCGCCGAAAAGCTGGAAGAGTTAACTGAAGAGGAAAAGGCAGAAGCTTTTGTAAAGCTTTAGACGGTTTGCTCTTTTGCTGTAGTTTTTTGTTTTTCTGCTTGCTGTGCGGCTTTTGCTTCGCGCCACAGGCGAACCAGCGCATGGCGCAGGTTTTTGCGGGTCGAGCGCAGGTAGGGTTCATTATCAGCCAGTTCAGCAATTAATTTCCGCCGTGCGGCACCAAGGTTATGGTAGGGCATGGACGGAAATAGATGGTGCGTTGCATGAAAGCGTAAGCCCACTGGTGCCCACATAGGCGTAATGAGCGCATTACCTGGCACATCAATGGAATCGTAAAATTCTTGTGCACGGCTCATACGGTTGTCTCCGGGGTTTTTATAAGCATGGGCGACCAGTGTGCGCACCGCATTGAGCATAAATATTAAAACAGTTACAGCATACCAAACACCCAGAAAGGCAAGGGGCACCAAGCCAAAATAAACAGCGGCAAGCAAAGCAACGCCGTAAAAAAATGCACCCCATTCCTGCAATAGCCACGTGCGGTCATTCTGCTTTGTCGCCTCTGGCCGCTTGTAAGCAAGGTCAACTGTAAGCGACGACACGTGCCGCCATACAAGGGCCCGAAGTTTGGGATGCAGGTATGAAAGCGGTGTTAGCACAATGAAACGGAAGGCAAAAACCAAGGGTGGTACCAGCGAAATGATCAAGTATAGCGGTAGTTTCCAAGGGCTTTCAATGCCAATTGGTAAATATTCGCCGTCTTCATGAGTGCCATATATTTGCGGCTTATGGTGGTCAATGTGCACGCCTGCATAGGTAAACGATGGGACCATAAGAGGAATGCCACATGTCACATTCCAGACAAATCTAAACAGTTTGAAACTATCACGCTTTAGGTGCGACAGCTCGTGGATGAAAATAACCGCGCGGTACAGGGCTATGGTCGCAACAACAACGGCAACAATCTGTAGTACAGACAGAAGTGGACTGAAGGTAGCAATGGCAACAGCAGACCAGCCAATTATATTAGAGGCAAGAAAATCGGCCCAGTAAACCAAAGGGTTAGGGGCTTGCAGATCTTTTACAATTCTACGCGCTTCCCTTAGTGGGAAGTCTTCAATCAAGTCTGTTGTGGGCATCAACTGCTCCGGTCTGTCGTTTCCAGCCATGCTTTATTAAGGCATTTATCGGTGTTTATATTTGCGTTTGGTCAATTATGCCAGTTGCTTAAGCCAGAACATAAGGGCAAAAACGGGGCATTCAATGATTTTGAGCCCGTTTTTATTGCTTGTTAGCCAGATTTCTGCGGGCTGTTGCCAGAAGGGCAACATATTTTTTATAATATTCTTCCTGGATAGTCTCACAGAATACTTTGCTTGTTTCATCGGCTTTTGCGACCTTTTCGTCCAGTAAAGCTACTCGGTAGCCATATTCAAAAGCGTATAGGTCGCTGGACATATCATCAAGATAGGCTTGCTGATCTTCTTTTGAGAGTGGATCAAGCAAGCCAAACTCAGGCTCGTCATAGTGAGCGGGAATAGCTGCTTGTAGGTTTATGTTTGCCTGCCGGACGATCAGGTCCATGCTAATGTGCAGTTCATGCCGTTTGCAAACATTCAGGTAGGCGTGGAACTCTGCAGCTTCGTTAATATAATTATATAGTTGTTGGTTCGTTTTCCTGAATTTTAGCCAGTATGTGAGCGAAATGTTTTTCAGGTCATTTAGGTTTTTAGGGATAGGAATACCACCCCGTGCATCAAGAGGGCTAGGGCGCTTTCTTTCTGTAGCATCGCTTTGTGCATGCACTGGCCCCCATATAGTGAAAAGGCATAAAAGGCAGAGTATCAAGCGCGTCGGTTTCATGGTTGTCCTCATTGAGAGTGCTGCACATGCAGGTTGCATGATCTGCTTCATGATTTTATGGTATAGATATATTTTATGCAAACATAAGGTTATAATACGTGATTACTGCATTTCTATTTGCGGCGCTTATGCTCTTTCCTGAGGAGGATACGTGCACAACAACAGAAACAACAATCAGCGGTAATTCCATGCAGGGCCTGCTCTGGGACAAGCAGAACATTACGGTTTACAGTTTTGGCTGTGACACACCTTCGCGCTATGATTATATTCTTTTCACACACCCTGAAACACCAAACGCTGTGGTAAAACAACTATGGGGCCTGCCGGGCGATATACTGAGGGTGGAAGATGACGGGCATTTTTATATTAACGATGTGATGGTAATGACCCCCTTTTCGAAGCCCTACCTTTTATTAGGGGCCTATAAAACTCGTTTTAAAGAAATTGAAGGCATCCTCGACGGTTATATGCTTTTAGGCCACCCCGGCAGCCTTGATAGTGCCCGTGTGGGGCTTCTCCCTGAAAGTAGCTTTCTGGGTTATGTAAAAAAAGCTGAACCGTATGACGGGCATTAGGTGGTAGCTCCAATTACAGCAACAATGCCGATGATAAATAAGGCAATAAGACCAATTTTCCGGTAGGTGGCACTGCCATATTTTTTAAACAGGAATGACCCAAGTTTATCGCCTGCTAGTAATGCAGGTAGGGAAAGCGCTGTTAGTATAAGCTCTCTGGTACCGATAAGGCCTTCGTACGTAAATCCAAGCGTTGCAAATGCTGCTGAAAACAAAAAGAAAACCATTAGAAAAGCTCGGCTTTTGCTGGCTTCAGGGAACACAGCCATGGCATAAATAATGGCAGGTGGGCCGGGTATGGCAATAGCGCCGTTTAAAACACCAGAAAGCAGCCCTGCGCCCCATGCATTTGGGCCGCCTTCTTTCCGTGCTTCGTGGGGTTTAAACTTTGCGAGCAAAAGGCAGGCGAGCATAACGGTGATGCCAAGCACCAAGCGGAAGGTATCGGCTGAAATAAGGGTTAAAACATAAACGCCGATCATGGTCCCCACTGCCGAGAAAACAAGCATAACCCCAATGGGCTTTAGTGATGCAAGCCCCCAATAGCTGCGGATGGTAGCAACAGAGACAATAAGGGTAAGCAAGGTTACTAGGCTAACACTTGTGCCCGGCAGGAAAAACAGGCTTAAAACCGGCAAGGCGGCAAGCGCAAAACCAAAGCCGGTAAAGGCCCTTAGGATAGCTGCAAAAAAGATGGCGATGGTCATGCCTGCAATAGCACCTATGCTGAAGTCAGCCAGTATTTGGTTCATATATGTCCTTATGCAGCGTGCTTGCCGAGCCTGACCAGTCGGCCGGGAAGAGCGCCTGTTAACATGTCATTTTCAATAACAGGCGTACCATTCACAATTACAGCCCGGTAGCCTTTTGCATCTTGTAGTAACCGTTGGCCGCCTGCTGGCAGGTCTTGCACCATGCGCGGCGCATATAGGCGCAGTGCAGCATGATCAATCACATTAATATTGGCCTTTTTACCTACCTCAAGCCGCCCCCGGTCATGAAAGCCAATATAGTCAGCAACGTCGGCTGTCAGCATTTGAACGGCTCTAGCAAGAGGTATTTCTCCGGTTTTTCTGTCTCTTGCCCAATAGGAAAGCAGGTAGGTTGGGAAGCTGGCATCACAAATGGTGCCTACATGGGCCCCGCCGTCTGTCAGGCCCATAAGTGATAGCGGGTGCTGCATCATTTCAGACACAGCGTCATAGTTCATGTTGGTATAGTTATAGATGGGGAAATAGATAAATTCACGCCCGTCTTTTTCGAGCAAAATATCATAGATTTTCTCAAGCGGGCTTATACCTTCACGTTCTGCCATCTTGTAAATAGAATGCTCTATTGGTTGTTCATAGTCAGGGTTTTCGCCGAGTTTGAACATTTTGCAGGATACAAAAGCAATCTGCGCCAATAAAAGATCTGCAAGTGGCGGGATAGGTGTACCGTCGCCTGCCACCTTTTCTGATGTTTCAGAGAGCAGTCGGGCCTTGAAGGTCGCATCTTTCATAATGTTAACCCGCTCGGTAAGGGACAGGTGGGCAATTTTCTTGTAACTGGGAAAGCCTATAAAGGGGTGAAATGTGCATTGCAGCCCTAAAATAACACCAATGCCGCGCGGTGCTACCTGTAGGCGCATATTAATGCCTTTATCAGTTGCTTTTTCTGCCCGGGCGATAATTTTTTGCCACTGTTTTGGGGCAAAGTCCCGCTGCATTAAGGAAAGCGAAAAAGGCTTGCCGCCTGCTGCGCTGGCAAAAGCTTCGAGAAGATCAAACTCTCTGTCAAAAGCCTCAGGGTCACCGCGCTCAAGGTCAAAATCATTTACGGCTTGCAGAACGCCGTGATCAAGCCCTTTTAAGGCCTCGGCAATGCCCGCAAGCTCCTGCTTGCCAGCTTCAGAGGATGGCGTCCACTGGCCGTCAGCACTTCTATGTACATCTGACCGGCCCGTTGAAAAGCCAACCGCGCCAGCCTCTAAGGCTTCGCGGGTCAGTTTTTGCATGGCGGCGATATCTGCGTCTGTGGCGGGTTCATTATAAACAGCCCTGTCACCCATCACATAAACCCGCAACGGGTCGTGTACAATCTGTGCTGCAAAATCAATTGTATGGGGGAAATCAATCGCATTCATATAATCGGGAAAGCTTTCCCAGTTCCATGTAAGGCCTTCAGTAAGTGCTGTGCCGGGAATATCCTCCACACCTTCCATAAGGCGGACCAGTTTGGCGTGGTCTGCTTTTCTTACGGGCGCAAAGCCAACGCCGCAACTGCCCATCACCGCAGTTGTTACGCCGTGATTAACACTAGGTTGCAGGTTTGCATCCCACGACACCTGCCCGTCATAGTGGGTGTGAATATCTACAAAACCGGGGGTAACTATCATGCCCTTTGCATCAATAAGCTTATGTGCTGCTGCATCTATTGATGTTTCAATTGTGGTTATAATACCGTTTTTAATGCCGATATCGGCTCTATAAGGTGCGGCGCCGTTGCCATCATAAAGGGTGCCGCCTTGGACTATCAGATCATATGTCATCATTTTCCCCTTCCCGTACTAAAACACTATCAGCAAGCTGTAATGGCTTGGCAAGAGTAAAGCTTGGATATAAGGGCAGGGATTGAAATTCGTTTTTATATAGACGAAGCTGTGTTCAGTTTGACAAAACTCAAGAAATTAATGCTAGTAAAAAAGAAACTATCAGGGGCGATAAAAATATGATGCGGGAATTAGGGATGAAAATACGGTGGGTTAGCATGTGCTGTGCCCTCATAGCCTGTGTTTCAGGTTTGGCTGTGGCAGAGGAAACTACCCCTAAAATGGCCGACACCATTGTAACCGCTAAATATGTAATAACCATGGATGAAGGTAACAGTGTTTTAAAAGACGGTGCTGTTGCCATCTCAAACGGTGTTATTATGGCAGTGGGCCTGCGGGATGAAATTCTCAAATCATATGATGCTGCTGAAATAATTGATGATGACAATATGGCCCTGTTGCCGGGGCTTATTAACGGCCATACACACTCTGCTATGGTTTTATTCCGTGGGCTTGCGGATGACCTTGATTTAATGACATGGTTGCAAAATTATATTTTCCCCGCAGAAGGTCGCTATGTTGATGAAGACCTGATCAGGGCAGGGGCATCCCTTGCTTGCTACGAGATGATCAGAGGTGGCACGACCACTTTTGTGGATATGTATTTTTACCCGGATGTTATTGCAAGCGTTGTTGAAGAATGTGGTCTTAGGGCAATTATTGCTGCCCCAATGATAGATTACCCAAGCCCGGGCTTTACAGGCTGGGATGACAGCTTTCAGGCGGGCGTTGATTTTGCAAGGCGTTGGCATGGTAAAAATAGCCGTATAAGCCCTGCTCTTGCCCCGCATGCGCCCTATACTGTTTCGTTTGATCATTTGAAGGCAGCGTTCACTGCGGCACGAGAGCTTGATGTACCCATCTCTATTCACTTGGCAGAGGATAAGGCCGAGGTGAGCACCATATCAGAGCAGTATGGTACAACATCGGTGCAGCTTTTATCCCGCGTTGGTATGTTGAACCAGCCAACGATTGCCGCTCATGTTGTGTGGCCCACACCAACAGATATTGCCATGTTAGCGCGCTCACAGGTGGGGGTTATTCATAATCCTACATCAAACCTGAAAACCGCTGCTGGGGTTTCCCCTGTGCCACAAATGCTGAAAGCCGGTGTTAAGGTTGGTTTGGGTACCGACGGTGCCGCATCGAATAACGACTTGGATATGTGGGAAGAAATACGGCTTGCCGCCCTTATCCATAAAGGGGTTAACCTTGATCCAACATTAATGCCTGCCATTGATGCTTTAGGCCTTGCGACTAGCGGCGGGGCAAAGGCGATAGACAAAGCAGACACCATTGGCAGCATAAAAGTAGGAATGCAGGCTGATATGATACAGGTATCGCTTGATAGCCCGCGCCTAAGCCCACTTTATGATGTTGTTTCTCATTTGGTGTATGCGGCAACATCACAGGATGTGGTTACAACCATTGTAGATGGACAAGTGTTAATGCGGCACGGCGTTGTTAAAACACTGGATGCAGAAAAAGTGAAGGCCGATGTTGAAGTGATTGCAGAAAAAATACGCGCTGGCCAAAGTGCAGTTTCTTCCCCTACCCCCTTGAGCGGCGACGGCGCTGCACCAGAATATAACTCTAATTTGAACTAATAATTTACCTGGATTTAAGCCTCCTTTGATAAGCCCTATATAGGGCTTGTGCCCTAGGCCATAAGGCCGTGATTGGCAGATCATTTATTCGGCGAGGAAATCTGGTGGAAAAGGAAGAGTTCAGCCTGTTTTTGGTGAAAAATAGCCTGATAGATAAGGCTGACCCCCGCTTTAAAAGCTTAATGAAATGGCAGGATGTCGACCTTTTCAGAAGGCCGCTTAGCTTTTTGTTTCCCGCCGACGCCCACGGCAGGCTTGATAAATTGCTTGAATGTGACGATGCTCTTCTTGAGGGGGTGGTATTTCCGCGTGTGCCTCTGCGCCTTAAAACGGGTGGCTTCATTAACTTTGATATGAAAATGAAACGCCTTGGCTATGCAGAACGCAGGCTGGATTTTTTCCGCCCCGGTAAGCATGAAGGCTCCTTTGAAGTAGCAGATACGTCGACAGACCTTTACAGCTTTTTTAACTTTGTAGAGGGCTTGTTAAATTCACCTTATGAAGGTGAAATTGGCTTGGCTATGGTAAGTGTTGATGCCTTACGAGAAGGTAGCACACTATCTGATACAGCCAAATATGCTGCTCGCCAGGAAATTGAAAAAGGCCTGAAGGCACGCGCCATTGGGGCAACTCTTGGTATTATGGATGAGGCGAGTTACGGCTTACTTGTAGATGGCACATTTGACGAAAAAGCCTATGCTACAGAAATGCTTGCGGTTGCGGCTAGCCTTAAAATAGACCCTGCCGTATTAACGGCCAAAACCGCCCGTATGAATATGGATAACCGAACACTAGATACCGCTGAGTTGCAGCGAGCACTAGCGCATTCGCGGGCAATTTTTCTGGGTGAGGTAGACACAGGCCAACCCCTTACATGCCTAAGTGGTGTTCTGGATGGTATTCAACATAACCGTAAGCTTATTGAGCAGGCTCTCTCTAAATATGAGTACCGGGTAAGTCCTAGGGTGATACTTGATACTGTTAAAAGCACATCCCTTGCACATTTGCAGCAAGGTAAAATTAATCTTGAGGGCAAAATATGCCAGCCAGATGAAATTCTGGTTATGGCAGACCACCCTGACCTCTGTTTAGTGCATGATTTGGCACAGCTTGATGACCTTATTCGAATGCGGGTCAGGAAAAAACAGATAGAAAGAGAAGTGCCAGATTATTACGAACTTTGCCGCTCGACACTTATTCAGGAAGGTTTTTTTGAAGGGCTGGCAAAGATCATGGAAAAATATAATGAACGCCCTGTGTTTGTGGGCTTTCGCATAAAAGGTGTACCGCCTGTAAAGCGTGGTGGCATACACTGGCATGCGCTCGGGCGGCTTGCTGATCTGGGGCACCCCTTATGGATCGACAGGTTTGGGGACGCTGTTCTAGAAACCGAGGCGCTTGGCTGCGTGCGTGGTGGGTATGTAGAAATTCAGCCAAATTTAATGCGCAAACTCGCGGGCCACTTTGACGGTAAAGACCTGATGGAAAAACTAGTTGAGACATGGCGTTACCGCGATGTGGGGGTATTATCTTGCGATCTGCCGGATTATGATATGAAGGTGTTGGCGCAGGAAATGGGTATTCATATCGCTGTTGAAGATGCCACTTAAAATCTAGGCCTTTTTACCAACCATACTTGCAGGCTTAACCCAGTTTTTAAAATCTTCCTCGCTTACAAGCCCTGACTTTATAGCCGCCTCTTTGAGCGTTATATCTTCAGCATGGGCTTTTTTAGCAATGATCGCTGCTTTGTCATAGCCAATATGGGGGTTAAGGGCTGTTACCAGCATTAGAGACTGTTCCATTAATTCAGCAATGCGGTTTCTGTTAGCTGTAATGCCCATTAAGCATTTATCAGTAAAACTGTGGCTGGCATCGGTAAGCAGGCGTATGGATTGCAGCAGATTATATATAATCACCGGCTTGAAAGCATTCAGTTCAAAGTGACCATTTGAACAAGCAATTGTAACGGTTACATGGTTGCCCATTACCTGTGCACAAACCTGTGTGAGTGCTTCACACTGTGTCGGGTTCACTTTACCGGGCATAATGGATGAACCGGGCTCATTTGCGGGTAGTACCAGTTCGCCGAGACCGCTTCTGGGGCCACTTGCCAAAAACCTGATGTCGTTTGCGATTTTCATAAGGCTGACGGCGAGAACATTAAGAACACCAGATACTTCGGCTGCGGCATCATGGGCTGCTATAGCTTCAAACTTGTTTTTTGCACTGGTGAAGGGTAGGCCTGTGATGGCACAAACATGGTTGGTAAATTCTGCGGCAAAGTCAGGGTGCGCATTGAGGCCTGTGCCTACTGCTGTGCCACCCTGTGCCAGTTCCATGGCTCTTGGAAGGCAGTCGGTTAGGCGGTCAAGGCCAAGCTCTATCTGCCGGGCATAACCAGAAAATTCTTGCCCAAGTGTAATGGGTGTTGCATCTTGTGTATGGGTGCGGCCTATCTTGATAATATCTGCAAATTCAGCTGTTTTTGTTTCCAGTGCTTTGTACAGCGTTTGCACAGCAGGAATAAGGTTTTGCGTTATTTCAAGGGCTATCGCAATCGACATAGCCGTTGGGAAACTGTCGTTTGAGCTTTGGCTCATGTTCACATGGTCATTGGGATGAACAGGGCTTTTGCTGCCCCTTTTGCCGCCCAGTAATTCAATGGCACGGTTAGAGAGCACTTCATTCATGTTCATGTTTGTCTGGGTGCCCGATCCAGTTTGCCACACAACCAAAGGAAACTGATCTAGCATTTGACCCGCAATAATACTGTTTGCTGCATCAATGATCGCATTACCAATGGTCTTATCCAATTGCTGAAGCGCTATATTGGTTTCAGCAGCAGCTTTTTTCTGAATAGCGAGCGCTCTTATAAGCGCTTCTGGCATATGTTCTATACCAATACGAAAATTCTCGTGGGAGCGCTGTGTTTGTGCACCCCAATAACTGTTGGTCGGCACGTCAATGGTACCCATTGTATCTGATTCTGTACGCTTTTCGACCATGAACAGTCTCCTTCGTGTGCAGTCTATGAGAAGTAAGGTAGGGAAGCAAGCGCCGCTGATTGGCTGATCACTGCGGTCAAATTCCTAACAATTATTACATTTTTGGGATAGGCTACTTTTTGATTGCAAATAGTTTTGTCTCCTGAATAGAGATACTTAACAAAAAGCATGTAACCTATATATGTGACATAAAAGGGCAGTTGGTGGTTAGACAGATAAAAAAAGATGTGAAGAGCAAGGTCACTGTCATTGGGTGGCGTGAACATATTGCTTTTCCAGATTTGAATATACCTGTAATCCGTGCGAAGATCGACACCGGAGCCCGCACATCAGCCCTGCATGCAACACATATAAAGCCTGTTACAATAAACGGCGCACCTTGGGTTGAGTTTTGTGTACCGATCGGGAAGCTGAAACGGCAGTGCTGTTTTCCGCTTTGCGATGTGCGTGCCATTAAAAACACCAGCGGTGTGCCTGAAGAGCGCTATGTGATTGAGACATTGCTCGTGATGGGCAAAAGGCGCTGGCACATTGAAGTGTCTCTTGCTGACCGTGAAAATATGGGATTTGACCTAATCCTCGGGCGTACATCAATCCGGGGCAGGCATATTATGGTTGATCCTGGAAAATCATTTTTAGTGGGCCCACCAGTACCGGCATCTGAGGCGGTACTTACAAAAACTATTGAGGTATAACAGATGAAAATCGCCATGCTGGCCCGCAACCCTAACCTTTATTCGCATAAACGCTTGCAAGAAGCAGCCGAAGAGCGTGGCCATACGCTTGATATTATTAACACGCTGCGCTGCTATATGAATATTGCCTCCAGAAGGCCGGAAATTTATTATAACGGTGAAAAGTTGCCGCTTTATGATGCTGTCATTCCGCGCATTGGTGCATCTGTTACCTTCTACGGCCTTGCGGTTCTCAGGCAGTTTGAAATGATGGGGGTGTACCCTTTGAACGAATCTGTGGCTATAGGCCGGTCGCGCGACAAACTCCGCTCTATGCAGATTTTGGCGCGAGACGGTGTTGGCTTGCCGGTTACTACTTTTGCCCACGACCCAAAGCAGACAAAAGAAATACTGAAGCTGTCAGGGGGCGCGCCGCTTGTTATCAAGCTGCTTGAAGGTACGCAGGGCATTGGTGTGGTACTTGCTGATACAGATAGGTCTGCAAAATCGGTGATTGAGGCATTCAGGGGCGCCGGGGTGAATATTCTGGTTCAGGAGTTTATTAAGGAATCGAATGGCACCGATATTCGGGCGCTGGTTGTCGGCGGCAAGGTTGTGGCAGCAATGCAGCGTAAAGGGGCTGAAGGTGATTTTCGCTCAAACTTGCATCAGGGTGGCACTGCACACGCTGTAAAAATACGGCCAGAAGAGCGTTCTACTGCCATTCGTGCCGCCAAGGCTATGGGTCTTAATGTCTGCGGTGTTGACATGCTGAGGGCGAACCACGGCCCAGTGGTCATGGAAGTAAACTCATCCCCCGGCCTTGAGGGCATTGAAACAGCAACAGGCATTGATGTAGCGGGGCAAATTATAGAATTGCTAGAGAAAAAAGCCCAGCCGGGCAAAACCAAAACCAAGGGAAAAGGCTAATGCCAGATCGGGCTTCGTTCAGTATTGGGACGCGTCGTATTGCCCCGGGTACACGGGAAACTGTAAGCCTGCCGGTAAGCGTAACGTCTGACCACACGCCGGTTTCATTGGCTGTGCAGGTGGTGCACGGTAGACGGCCCGGCCCGACCATGTTTGTAAGTGCTGCTGTTCACGGTGACGAAGTGATCGGTGTTGAGATAGTGCGGCGTTTGCTACGTGCCCCCAGCCTTGACCGCTTGAAAGGCACCCTGCTTGCTGTGCCTATTGTTAACTCATTTGGATTTATGAACCGGTCACGTTATTTGCCTGACCGCCGCGACCTGAACAGGTCTTTTCCGGGCAGCCCAAAAGGGTCACTTGCATCGCGTCTTGCTCATATATTTATGCGGGAAATTGTTATTCGTTCCGATTTTGGAATTGATCTGCACTCAGCCGCTATCCACCGTGCAAACTTGCCACAAATACGGGTTTCATCAAAGAAGCCTGAAACATTGGCTCTGGCCGAAGCTTTTGGTGCGCCGCTTGTGCTGCGTTCCGCTCTTAGAGAAGGATCGCTTAGGAAAGCAGCGGGTGAAAAAAATATTGATGTTTTGCTTTATGAGGCAGGCGAAGGGTTGCGCTTTGATGAGTTTGCCGTTAGGGCCGGGGTTACCGGTATTCTACGCATTATGAACAAATTGGGCATGGTGTCTGCTAAAGGCATTACTAAACCCAAAGCCAGCCCTATTTGGTCAAAGTCCAGCCAGTGGGTAAGGGCACCAGCGGGCGGGTTGCTGCGCACTTTTAAACAAATTGGCGAAGAAGTGAAAGCTGGCGAATTGCTCGGTGTTGTATCAGACCCATTTGGGGAGGTTGACGCCGAAATATGCGCGGAAGACGGAGGGCTGGTTATCGGGCGCACAAACTTGCCGGTTGTGAATGAAGGCGATGGCTTGTTTCATATTGCCAGTGTAAAGGCAAAAGATGAGGCAGAAGCAACTGTTGATAGCCTTTCCGCACAGCTGGACGACGACCCCTTGTTTGACGAAGACGAAATTATATAGAGCTAAAAAGCTGAGCGATTTTTTAGCTCAGCTTTTCCCGTTGCCATAAGTCTAAAACCTTTTGAAGCCAGAGCGCTATAGCATCGTGTTTTTCTGCTTGTAAGGCCTGAATCGCCTGTTGGGCTTCAGCAGTTTGGTTTTTCCGGTACCGGTTATGGTGGTGGATAATTGTTTCCTTTAAGGCAACTGTCGTGCGCTCACGGTAGTTCCAAACAGCGCCCATTTCCTGAAAACTTACCCCCGTTTGATTGAGCTGGGGGTTTAACAGTTCATAAAGCCCTAGCTGGTCCATTTTGAGAAGCTTTTGCCTTTTTTTAGGGTCACTAATACCTGCCAGTATTTCAGGGGACGGAAGATTGGTATCTTCGAGCAGTTTGTGATGCTTATGTGTATGTGCTTCCCACTGAGAAAACAGATCCATAACAGTAGGCGTTTGTTTAAAGGCAATAACGCCCGCATTATAAATATCTGTATTAAGGGCTTTAGCGCAGAAGCTGTTATGCGGTGATACGCGCACCATTAGAAGGTCTGCACTGAATAGCAGACGTGGGAAGTCTTTAATGCCAGCATTTAAAATGCGGGTGTCTGTATCAATATAGAGCGTGCGACTGTAAGGGCTGTTTTGCAAAGCCTGCAGCTTTGGAAATTTGCCAGTAACCCATTTTGAGGCATATTTTTTGACAGGGCCTGATTGAATAATTTCAGAGATAAGCTCTGGCGGCGGCATGGGTAGATCAAGGTTTGTAAAAAGACAAATAGGGCCATTATAGCCAACCCGCCGCGCACTAAGCGCAGAAAGGGCTGCATCAAGCACATATTTATAAGACCGTGAAGCCTGATAGATAATACCGTTTTTCTTAAAGGCTTGGGTTTTTGTCGTGCGGCTACTTTCAGGCATAACCCAGAATATCTCTGAGGCCGGGTGCTGCAAAATTGACCAGTTTCTTTTGCATTTCAGGTAGCTCATTGGGCAGTTCTTCTGTGTTACCCGCCAAGTTTTCACGAGCAGTGCCGCTTTGGTTGCGGTCTGACCCTATACGCACACGCTCTTGCCAGTCATGGGGCATTTCCTCAATGCCACATTTGCCAAGAAGTTCGGCAAAAAAATCTTCTGCTTCCTCGGTTTCAAGGTTTTTAACGGCGTGCAATAGGTCTTCATACCTGATCAGCTCTACCTTGGTGCCAAGCCATGACAGGCAGTTGTGGGTGTAAATTTCTAGCATCGTAGGCACTTTGTTATGGATACCAAAAATCATCATGTTCAGGATCTCTTCTGTAGATACATTACCTCCTTTAAGATGCTCGAGGTTGCCTTGAAACGTATCAGAGAGGAAAAACCTAGCCCGTGCCAAAACCCATGTATAGGGGTCGCGTACCAGCAAAATATGGTTCACTGGTTTCAGGGCAATAGCCGAATCGTCAGAGAACAGCAGGTGGCCCCAGCTTAGCTTTGGGCTGGAGGGCGCATAGGCTGCAAGGTGCTGCGATAGTAAGGGGATTTGAATGAAGGCATCATGATATTGCTGCTGAACAGGGACAAACATGCGCATGATATTGCGGATCAGGTGTGTGCCACTTTTGGGGACGCTATTCAGAAATACAGGCTCTTGAAGCGGTGTTTGCTCAAAATTTTTGTTCAGTTCATTCAAATTGTCGGACTTTGCCAGAATGCGCGGCATGAACTTCTCCCCTGACAGTAGGTCGTTACTGTCTGTAGTGTAACAATATTTTAGGGCTGTTTCCTAAAGAAAAGTGCGCCGGCCTAAGCCGACGCACAGAATGCTAGATATCTCTGAATATGTTTCTAGAAGCCGTACTTCACGTTCAGGAAGAAACGACGACCATACCAATCATATTGGCTATAGAAGGCTGAATCGCCCACATTGTACATTTCAGAGTTGTTGTTCCAAACCCGTGGTGGTTTGCGATCCCAAAGGTTGCTTACACCAAGCAGTACAGACACATCTTCGTTGACCTTATAGGTCACAGAAGCATTGTGGTAATGCCAGAATGGAATTTCCAGTGGTACTTCAATGGTTTCACCGAAGTAAGTTGAGGTTGTACCACCCCAGCTTTCTACGTTTGATGTCGCACCAATGAAGGTAACGCCGTAGAAGAAGTCCCATTTGTCGCGCTCAAGTGTCAGGTCAACGCGGCCTGTGTATTTAGGCTCACCTGCTTCACCATTTTCATCGATGAAGGAACCAGGTAGAACCTCTGTTACATCATGGAACTGGAATGTGTGCTGTGTATCAAGTGTAAAGTACCCAAGTTTGGTATCTGTACGATACGTCAGGTGTACATCCATACCGCGGCTTTCCTGTGTCGCGATGTTGATGTAGTTATCTTCAATAGATATGATTTGGTACTCAGGCAAACCAGTTGTGCCGTCTGACCGTGTGATCAGATCACATAGAGGCTCAGTTGCCATATTCTCTGCTTCAAAACAAAGCTTCGAAATATTCTGTGCACCAACCTGAGCAATCTGGCCTTTCACTGTAATGTCAAAATAATCAACAGTCAGTGTTAGGTCTGCCCAGTCTGGTGTCCAGACCATACCCAGTGTTTTAGACGAGGCTGTTTCTGGCTCCAGAGCTTCACCGCCGCCCTGCGTAATGATGGTTGCAGAGATCGCGGATGATAAATCATCAGGGATACCGGCTGCGGCGCAGTTATCAGCAATTTGCTGGCTAATGGCGCCTTCATTAATAGCTTGGCCCCAGTTTAAGCAAGGGTCAGCCGCACTTTGACGTAGTGAAGCAGTTTGGCCCGCAAGGAACGATTCGTACAGAGCAGGTGCCCGGAACGATGTGCTTTTTGTAGCCCTGAAACGAATTTCAGGTGTTACTTGCCAGTTCAAACCAATTTTATAGGTTTTGTCTGTGTCTGACGCGAACGAAACATCACCTTGTGATGCTTTTACAGACGTATAACGACCAGAAATATTCAAGGAAAGGTCCTGAATAAAAGGCTTGTCCGCAATCAAAGGTACTTCAAGCTCACCGAATATGGCCCAAGTTTTCTGGCTACCAAAAGTTGGGCCAGCACTTGATACGCTCCATGCATTACTAACAAGATCCAGCGAGTTATTTGTAGGGTCAGACGCTGCAAGCCCTTGAAGGCGCTGCAGTTCAGCAACATCAGATGGGTTGTTACCAAGGTAGCGGATAGTCTCACCACCATTGAAGCTATACCCTGCATACGTGATGTCACCTGGTGTATCGTTCAGGGATTCGTCCTGAAACTGGAAACCAAAGGCAGCACCAACTGAACCGGCTGGCAGCTCAAACAGGCTACCTGTCATGCTGGCATCAATGGTCATCTGTTTATACAGTGTTGTGCCGGTTTCTTCGTCAAACATGAACTCGCGCTCAGCATCAGAAACATCACCCGCTAGGAAGTCTGGGTCGAGCCAGTCAACATCCACACACTGTTTGCCAGAAATTGGTGTTACTTCATCTGCACCGCAGAGACTAGTGCGGAACATTGTCATGTCGATAGAATCGTTCAGGATTTGCTGGTTATAATAGTCAGCGTCTGAACGGCTAAACTGTGCAGAAACATCCCAGTCCCAGCCCGGCAGCATGTCACCGAAGTCGCCTTTGACACCTGTTACAACACGCATGTAATCAATATCAACAGCACTATCAAACCAATCAGTGATTGGTGTTGGGCTTAGCCAGTTTTCACCTGTCCAGCCATCTGCCAATGGGTTCGCATTGCCTTCACCTACATCACCAGCATCAAAAATAAGATTGTTGGAGTTGTAAATGTAGCTCCAATACTGGCGGTAGCCATTCGCATACGTTTTGCGGCGGTTTACGAGCACTTCAGCATAAGCTGTGATGCTATCTGTGATCTCATATTCACCTTCCATCAGGCCTGTGAATGTCTCAACTTTAGGGATGAGAGCAATTTCATTCTGGTATGGGTGGTCATAGTCTGCAACACCGGCAGAAAGCTTATCATAGTTTACCTGATACCAACCGTCTGGTGCACCAAAATTACCCGGTGCAATACCTGGGATATAGTTGCCCAGATCACCGTTACGGTCATACTGGATAAGCGTTGTTCTTGCACTTTCAAGGTTTGGGTCTGCGGCATAGTCATATACCCAAACATGGCCCCAAAGAAGGTCCTGACAGGCATAGTCACCAGTACGTGGGTCAATCGCGTCCGCACGTTCGCCAGTGTCTGGGTCGTAGAAGTTACCTTCACCGCACTGGAAATACGAACGGTCACCACGTGCGAGTTCGCTCTGGCGGTAGTAATCCGCTGTGATACGGAAGTTACCACGGTCAAAAACTTGGCCGTATGTAGCGTTAATCCGTAGTTCTTCACCGCCTGAACGCTGTGGCTGGGAATAGAAGGCTTCAATAGAGCCGCCATCTTCTTTTTTGGTGATCAGGTTGATCACGCCAGCAACCGCATCTGAACCATATACTGATGACGCGCCGTCTTTAAGAACTTCAACACGCTCAATGGCAGAGATAGGAATTACGTTCAGATCGAAGGATGATACTTCACCGCGAACACCGGCTGGTCCAGCGCGGCGGCCATTCAGAAGTACCAGTGTACGGTTTGCACCAAGGCCGCGAAGGGAAATGGTTTGTGCACCAAGTCCGCCGCTTTGTACAAATTCAGCGCTTGTTGCAGCCGTTACCTGCTGCGAACCGGAAGCAACTGTTGAGGTGCGCAGAAGTGCTCCAACATCAACAATACCTTCTAGTTGTGCTTTATCTGTACGAATTACGTCAACAGGTGCGCTGCTTGAAACTTTAGAACGACGGATACGGGAACCCGTAACCACCACTTCTTCAACTTCACTCATATCTTCATCTGTATCAGAATCTTGTGCCACTGCGAGCGGTGCTGAAATTGCACCAATGGCGAGCATCAATGAAGACGCAGTACCAAGACGCAAAAACGTCTTGAGTTTCTCGCTACTATTCATAAGTGTCCTCCCAAGGAAGTTGTCGCAGTTATACTGGCCGCGACGTTTGTGCCGACAACCAGTTATTAATAAATAGACTGAGCAGGCTAGAATTAGTTCCTAAGTTTAGCGGTAGTGTTGGTACTATTTTACCGAGGATGTGACTTAAGTGTAACAGTTGGTGCTAATGAGTGACAGTCTATTACCTTGTTTTTGGTGCAATATATGGATGATTTCATGATTAAAATTCATCAACTTTATTGTTGTACAATTGTATAACAATTTGATTTTTAAGATAAAAAACAGATTTAAAATAAATTACTTAATTCTAGGGATCGTTGATTTTTTTGATTTTGTAGTACTAGGCAGGAGGTATCCTATAGCAAAAGCTCTATTCCCGGCTTTGAGGCATTCAATAATCGTTGGATATATGCATTTCGAATCAATATTGACCATAAAGACAGGAATGGTATTCGTCGGGGTGTTGATTCGTATGAGTAGATATCGACTTGCTAATTATCTATTAGTTTGATCTGCTGGCGCAGAGGAAATATTTTTAAATTGCTGGAGATAAACGCGTGAGTTCATTCCGATTTGAGGAAGCACAACCAAAAGATATAGATGTTATATTTCAACTTGTTAAAGAACTGGCGGACCATGAGGGGCGGCCAAATGCCGTGACAGCAACGCCACAAGCTTTGGCAGCCCTGCTTTTTGGTGATGCGGCTATTGCAAAAAGCTTTGTCGGATACGGTAATGATAAGCCTGTTGCCTATGCACTGGTGTGTAAAATGTTTTCGAGTTTTAGGGCTAAGCCGATTTTATACATTGAAGATGTTTTGGTAACAAAGACAGTACAGGGTTCTGGTTATGGGCGCTTTATGATGGCACATCTTGCTGACTATGCCCTGAAAACCGGTTGCTGTGCTATGGAATGGTCCGCCCTGACTACTAATGGCGAAGCCGAAGCATTTTATCAGCGCTTGGGCGCAGAGAAAGAGAATGGCAGATTGCACTTCGATATGGGGCTGGATAGCCTTAAACTGCTGGCTGAGCAGCGCGGTGGATGATGAACCGGAAAGAAAAAACAGATATTTATAAACCCTTGCTAATGGCGGTTGAAACGCTCCTGGAGGGTGAACCAAATACAACAGCAAAAATGGCGACGGTAAGCTGCATGCTTTCTGAGGCCTTTGGTGACAGGTTTTTCTGGACAGGGTTTTACTGCGTAGACCCCGCGCGCGAGACTGAACTGGTTGTTGGGCCTTATCAGGGTACATTAGGATGCCTGCGTATAGCTTTTGGGCGCGGCGTATGCGGTACGGCTGCGGCTAGTGGGCTAACGCAGATTGTGGATGATGTGCATGCCATTTCTAACCATATCACCTGCGATAGCCGCAGTAATTCTGAAATTGTTGTTCCCGTGTGGAATGCAGACAAAAAACTTATTGCCGTGCTTGATATTGATTCAACACTTTATGCGGCATTTGACGAGACGGATAAATTGTTTCTGGAAGACATGGTAACTAAAATATTCAAATGAGGACTATATGAAATATCTCCATACCATGGTGCGTGTTACAGACCTAGACGCATCGCTTGATTTTTACTGTAATAAGCTCGGTTTGGTTGAACTCAGCCGCAAAGAGGTGCCGCAAGGCAAATTTACGCTTATTTTTTTAGCAGCCCCCGGTGATGAAGCTGCCCAGGTTGAACTTACCTATAACTGGGAGCCAGAGAAATATGATAGTGGGCGCAATTTTGGCCACCTTGCTTATGAAGTGGATAATATTTACAAAACCTGTAAGGCCTTGCAGGATAAGGGTGTAATTATCAACCGCCCACCCCGCGATGGTAAGATGGCATTTGTTCGTAGCCCAGATAATATTTCTATAGAATTACTGCAAAAAGGCGAGGCTTTAGAGAAAGCGGAACCTTGGGTGTCGATGGAAAATACAGGTACATGGTAGCGTAATTTAATAAAATCCGATATATTATGTACTTGGGGTTGAAAAAACCTTTTCGCAAGTGGGTTTTGTATCATACAACTTACGCTACAGGGTTGGTACAGGTAAAGGCTAAGGTGTTTTGGGGAGTGGTTTGTGAAGCTACATTGGTCTGATCGAATTTCTTTCAAGTTAGCTTGGACAGCCGTATTAATTGCGTTTGTTGTGGGTCTCGTTTTATCTGCCGGGCAAGTTTATCTTGATTATCTTGAAGAAGATGGAATCCTTAACCAGAAGGTAGATAAAAGCCTTGAGGTAGCAGAAAATGCCGCTACCCGCGCTGTTCTTATTCTTGATTCAGATTATGCTGCTGAGGTTGTTTCGGGCTTGTTAGCGTACCCTTATATAGCAGAAGCGGCCATTCTTGATGATCATGGTTCTGTGCTGGCGGGCAATGTTAAAAACACGGCGACGGAAAAAGGTGGCGGGCTGGATTTTGCACGGCTGATTATTGATGATATTTCCATCCATAGCCGCGAGCTGGAACTTCCTGAAACAATGGCAGAGCGCCCGGGCACGTTGCGAGTTGTTGTTGACCGGGCTGTTGGACTGGAACCCTTTTTTGCGCGGGCAATTACCACTTTTATGTCTGGTCTTGTACGTAACCTGCTACTTGTCATGCTGCTGTATTTTGCGTTTCATCAAGGCTTGACAAAACCGCTCACGCAGATTGTTGACAAGATTGCGAGCATTAACCCAGAGCACCCGCATGAACAGCGTATCATCGTCAATAAACGTCATAAAAAAGATGAGTTGGGCTTGTTGGCGACGCAGATGAACCTATCGTTTGATGCTATTCAGGTCCTGCTTGATAATCTCAGATCGACAAATAAAGCACTTTCAGCCTCAGAGGAAACTCTTAGAAAGCGGTCTTGGGAATTAGAGCAGGAAATTGAACGCACTAAAAAAACCTCTGTTGAGCTTATCATCACCAAAGAGCAGGCCGAGGCAGCAAACCGAGCGAAAAGTGTGTTTCTGGCAAATGTTAGCCATGAACTTAGAACCCCGCTTAATGCGATTATTGGTTTTTCCAGTATTATGTCAGACCAGATGTTTGGCCCGATTAGCAATAATAAATACCGCGAGTATATTGATGATATTCGCTCTTCCAGCCAACATCTTTCAGATGTTCTGGGTGAGGTGCTTGACCTTGCAAAAATTGAAGCTGGTCAGTTTAAAATGGAAGAAGAAACCGTTGATCTCGAAAAGCTTATTGTTGAAAGCCAAGCCCTTGTCAATGGTCAGGCCGCGCAAAAAGGCTTTAGTATTGAGCTTGACCTTAAAGAAGGTTTGCCCAAAATTAAGGGTGACCGTCTGCGCATGAAGCAATCGGTTCTAAACCTGCTTTCCAATGCAGTTAAATTCACTCCCGGTGGCGGTTCCAATGTTAGTGTCAAAGCGTGGCAAACTCCTGAAAAAGAAATGGCCATACGTGTAAGTGATCATGGCATTGGGATCCCTGAATCTGATCAGGATCTGATTTTCACACCGTTCATGCGGGCAGCATCTGCACTTAGCCGCAGCCACGAGGGAACGGGCTTGGGGCTTTCAATAGTGAAGGTGTTTGTAGATATGCATGAAGGCCGTATTGAGCTTGAAAGTGAAGTAGATAAAGGAACAACCTTTACCCTGTATCTACCGGCATCACGGGTTATTCAAACAGTAGACGCTTAGCTTTCAAGCCTTCATATCGTCTTGGTTTATCAAATGCGCTGTGCTAGTCACAGGCATGCACATAAAGTCTGCCAAATTCAGGAGAAAATAATGCTGATTGTTCTGTCGCCAGCAAAAAAACTAGATTTTGAAAGTGAAAATTTGCGCGCTGATAACAGCATACCTGCCTTAATGACTGAAACCAAAACGCTTATCAAGCAGGCCAAAACGCTTAAGGTTGAAGACCTGAAAGCAATGATGGGTATTTCAGATAATTTGGCAGAGCTGAATGTTGCCCGCTTCAAGGCTTTTAAAACGCCCTTTACACCAGCAAATGCCCGGCCTGCACTTGATGCCTTTAAGGGTGATGTATATGTAGGGTTAAATGCAGAAACGCTTGATGATGAAGCCCGGTCTTTTGCAAATAACCACATCAGAATTTTATCAGGTCTGTACGGCGTTTTAAGGCCCCTGGATTTAATGCAGGCTTACCGTCTGGAGATGGGCGTAAAGTTTGCCTCAGAGCGAGGGGCTACTCTGTATAGCTTTTGGGGGGACAGAATTTCGAAAGAATTGAATAAAGCCTTCTCAGGAGGGGAGGACCCAGTACTGATTAATCTTGCCTCGGGCGAGTATTTTAAAGCTGTTGATAAGAAGGCGCTAAAAGCACGGATTGTAACACCTGTGTTTCAGGAAGTGCGTGATGATAAGGCTAGGGTTATTTCGTTTTTGGCAAAAAAAGCACGGGGAATGATGGCGCGTTATACTGTCGATAACCGCATTACAGACCCTGAGAAATTAAAAGATTTTTCTATTGATGGTTACAAATATCAGGCTGATAAAAGCACAAAGGATGAATGGGTTTTCCAGCGGCCTCAGCCTTAAATAGCGGTTACTGTCGCCTGTCTGAAAATATATAAATTTTTCGTGTAGTAAAGATAAGTTGTTTCGACTCTGGCATTTGCATCTGTATAGTTAGCCAAAGTCAGGAAAATTTACTGGAGCAGATCAATGGAATTCAGAGTGAATGGCCGGACCGTATCGTATGATGGGGAAGGCGATATGCCTCTTCTTTGGTACATACGCGACATTGAGGGTATGACGGGAACAAAGTTTGGTTGCGGCGCTGGTCTGTGCGGGGCTTGCACGGTTCATGTGGACGGCTTTGCTGTAAGATCGTGCCAGACATTTATGGAAGACATTGAAGGTCTTGATGTGACGACCATTGAAGGTCTTGCTGATAAAGATAAATTGCATGCTTTACAGCAGGCATGGGTCGATAATAACGTGCCGCAGTGTGGGTACTGTCAATCAGGTCAACTTATGCAGGCGGCTTCACTACTTGCCGAAAACCCAACGCCAACAGACGAAGAAATAGACACTGCGATGGAAGGTAATATTTGTCGCTGTGGTACCTATCAGCGTATTAAAAATGCCATTCGTCAAGTAGCAGGAGGGGCAGCATGAATACCTCCATAAGCAATGTGTCCCGCAGGGATGTTGTAAAAGGTTTAGGTGTTGGTACGGGCCTTGTTCTTGCGCTGCCTTTAGTAAGTAAAAACCTTTTTGCGGCCATGAAAGGCCACCCCCGTGAATTTGGCTCAGCGTACCTGACAATTGGCCTTGATGGTACAGTGCATATTTATATTCACCGTGTTGAAATGGGGCAAGGCAGCCGCACCGGGCTGCCGCAAGTTATTGCTGACGAACTGGAAGCAGATTGGGACAGGCTGGTTTTTGAAGCCGCTTACGGCGATAAAAAATTTGGTGACCAGAATACCGATGGTTCAACCTCAATTCGTATGTTCTACGATACATTTCGCCGTGCTGGTGCTGCGGCCCGCTTGATGCTAGAGCAAGCAGCCGCAGCAAAATGGGGTGTTGCATTGGGCGATGTTACCGCCCAAAAGCATCGGATTATAAATAACCTAACAGGCCAGTCAGAAGATTTCTCAGTGTTTGTGGATGCTGCATCAAAACTGCCCGTGCCTGATAGCAGCAAGGTTACATTAAAAGCTCCCAAAGACCATGCCTATATAGGCAAGCCCAAACGCAATATTTATATGAATGACTTTGTAACGGGCAGCAGCGTTTTTGGTCAGGATGTAAAGCGTGACAATATGCTGTTTGCGGTTGCTGCGCGTCCTCCTGTTGTTGGTGGTAAGTTAAAGGCCTATAACCGTGATGCCGCAATGGCCATTAAGGGTGTTGTTGATGTGGTGGAACTGCCTAGCCTTGAATTTCCGGCTATGTTCAAGCCGCTTGGCGGTGTTGCCGTTGTTGCAACAAACACATGGTCTGCCATCAAGGGCCGCACGGCATTAGCGGCAACATTTGAAGGTGGGCCGAATGCAGGGTACGATTCTGTTGAGTATGAAAAAACTTTATGGCAGGCGATCGACGGTGTTGGCACAACGCATTTGCAGCGGGGCGATGCGGAAGATGTAATTGCATCGTCAAAAAAGGTGTATCAGGCAGACTATTACGTACCGCATTTAAGCCATGCACCCATGGAACCTCCTGCCGCGACAGCGGAATGGCAGGGCGAAAACCTGAGCATGTGGGTATGCTGTCAGGATCCGCAATCAGTTCAGGAAACTGTGGCGCCGTTTTTTAATAAAAAGCCTGAAGAAATATATGTTGAGGCAACGCTTCTCGGCGGCGCCTTTGGGCGTAAGTCAAAGCCTGATTTTGCTGTTGAAGCTGCGGTTCTCGCAAAAAAAGCTGGTCGCCCTGTTAAAATGGTGTGGACACGGGAAGACGATATTCAGCATGGCTACTATCATACGGTATCTGCCCAGCGTGCAGAGGCGGCGGTTGGCGCAGATGGTAAAGTAACGGCTTGGAAACACAAAGCAGCCTATCCGCCAATATTGTCGACCTTTAAAGAAGGTGCGTCTGGCCCGCAAGGAAATGAGCTTGGCATGGGGCTTATAGATATGCCCTTTGAAATCCCGAATTTGCAGGTTGATTCAGGGGCAGCCGAGGCTCATGTGCGTATTGGTTGGCTACGGTCTGTTTGTAATATTCAGCAAGCTTTTGCTGTTGGTTCCTTTGTTGACGAGATAGCGCAAGGTGAGGGGCAAAATACCGCAGACCTATGGCTTGAGATGATTGGCAGCGACAGGCACGTTAACCCAGCAGATGACGGTGCTGAGTTTCATAACTATCATATGTCGCTAGATGAAATGCCCTATGATACCGCCCGGTTGAAATCGGTCCTCAGAAAAGCTGTGGAAATGTCCGGCTACGGCAAGGACATGCCAAAAGGTAAGGGTATTGGCATTAGCGTGCATCGTAGTTTTGTTACTTATGTAGCCTGTGCGGTTGAAGTAGAGGTATTGGAGAATGGCACCATTAAGGTACCAAAAGCATGGATTGCAGTAGACTGCGGTACGGCGGTGAACCCAGACAGGGTGAAAGCGCAGATGGAGGGCGCGGTGCTGTTTGGTATGTCGATCGCGCTTCACAGCGAAATTACAGCCGAAGCCGGGCAGATTATGCAAAGTAACTTCGACAGCTATCAGGTGTGCAGAATGAGCGAAAGCCCTGATGTTGACGTATATATCATGGAAAGTAATGCTGCCCCCGGCGGTGTGGGTGAACCGGGTGTACCGCCTGTGGCTCCTGCTCTCACAAATGCTATTTTTGCGGCAACAGGTAAGCGCATTCGTAGGCTACCCATTAAAGATCAATTAATGGCCTGAAGCCTATGGTGAAAATAATAAAAAACGGGGCAAATGCCCCGTTTTCGTTTTCTAGCCATAGGATAGTAAACTGTTAGCCAAGACGGATTTTTAAATCCATGTTTTCAGCAACAGCTTTTGTTTTTTCGCCCTGTTTGCTTGCTTCTGCCAGTTTGAAAGTGATCGGCACAACAAATGAATGCTGATTAAGCCCTTCTGGCAACGAAGGCAGCTTTGCAACGCGCAGCGCAAGGCGCATCGCCTCTGCATCCAAGATGTCACTGCCAGATGTTTCTGTAATCTGAACACCCTTTACAAGGCCGCTACCTGAAACTTCAAAGCGAACCTTTACTTTGCCCTCAATCCCGCGGTTGATAGCTGATTGTGGGTAATAATTATTTTCAACGATTTCATTACGAACCTTGGCAGACCATTCTGTCATGGTATCAGTTGCTTGTGCAGTGCCAAGTGGTAGCAGGGCAAAACTAGCGGCAACAAGAGTTGAGATGAAAGAAGTGCGAAACATATTTAGCTCCTGAAAATAGCAATGGGTTCCTTAGTTGACCTGCGCAGACTATAGTTTTCTTTGGTTTCAACTTTGTCACAGCTATGTGAATAATAAATTTATCACGCCTATCAGGGTTGCAAAAAGCGCATAGCTAAAGTGCTGGAATAGCAAAAAGGGCGTTGCTATAAGCAGCGCCCTTCATGTTTTGGTCTCATGAAAACCTGGTTTTAAAGTGTAAAAGATACAGGCACCAAGAGAGAGTCAAACTCCAGTCCTTCTGGCACAGCAGGCAGGCTTTTCAGGTTAATAACCTGTTTCAACGCTGCCATATCCAGCAATTCATGACCAGATGTTTCAATAATTGTTGCACCTTTGAGTTGGCCTTTTGCCGTCATCTGCACAAGTAACAGAACCTGACCTTGTAATTTCTTGTCGAGTGCAATCTGGGGATAGGATTGCTGCGACGCGATTTTGGAGCGAACTTTAGCAGCCCATGCATCATAGGTGTCAGACGCTTGAGCAGAAGCCAAAGGGGTGGCAAGGAAAAGTCCTGATAATAGGGCAGTTCCGAGGAGTGTTTTTTTGATAGAAGTGGGGAACATCTTCAAATCTCCGATTGGGGGGTTGCTTTTCGTTGCAGAACACATACCTACATCATGCCTGCATTAAAAATGTACACTGCCCATTCTTTGATCAGCAAAGTTAATAAACGCATAGGTGCTACGCACTTTATGCATGGCTATGTAAAGTGTTCACACGTATTCATATTTTCAGTAATCATGCGGTTGCGGTATGAATAAGACTATGGTTCATGCTGTTTGGGGTAACTGAGACCTTGCGGTAAAGGCAATGAGCGCGATTGGGGAGGGATACCAAGAGGCATCGGGGAAAATCACACATCTGACCGTTTGGCAAGGCCTCAGTTGCAACATCCAAGCAGTGCATGCTTTAGATGTTGTTTTTTGTTTCTTTATCTCCTTGTAATATAAAGGAAATAGGAAGTTCAAATGTATGCTCTTGCAAACCCTCAGGTAAGGAAGGTAAGCCTGTCAAGGTGGCAGCAAGCCTCATAGCTTCTGAATCTAATAGATGGTTCCCAGAGGCGGATACCATTTGAACACTTTTGATCTGCCCGGTTTTCATGACAGTAACGCGCACCATAACTTTACCCTCTATGCCATTCTTAATAGCACGTGCAGGATAATGCTTGTTACTGGCAATTTCCTTTTGAACCTGTGCGGCCCAGTTGTTTAGACCCTCTTGGGGCGCAGAAAATGCAGGTTGAAGTGAGACAAGGGTGCAAACTGCAGCGCATGCTAATATGATGTGGCGGCGCATTAAAAAGTCCTTTCCTGTATTTGCAATTAATAATCATTATTAACTAAGAGTACAATACAATATATTAGGAATGCTAAAAGGCTCATTTTTCGAATAGGAGCTATGCTTGCAGAGCATGGCATGCAGGCTCTGTTAATATGCGTGGCTAATGCTGCTCAACTGTGTGTTGGGCGGGCTAAGCTAAAGACGGTGCGATGCTTACATCCAGGGTTTCTTGCTGGTTTCAACGCAGTATAAAATAGTATCGCGCCAGCTTTTTGCATCTTCCATGGGAATATAAGGTAGCTTGAGCGTTGTTCCTGCCAGTTTGATGGTAAGTGTGGCTAACTGTTTGCGGCGCTGGCCGGGTGATTGTTTTACCTCAACAACCTGCGCCTTATATAGTGGGAATACTGTAAGTTTGTGACCAATGAACCCTGTGCGTATCAGGGCGTGTTGGGTATCGGTGTAATATCCGTACATACTTGTTCTGCGGGCTATTATAGGCCAAGCGAAAAACGGCGCTAAGAGCGCTAGCATGCCATCATTGCCGACCGAGAAGCTTAGGCAAAGCGCAGTGATCAAGGAAAGCGGGACAATGAACCAGACGACAATCCTGCGTGTATAATACGAACTGATAGACTGAAGCTGTGCAACGTTCCAGTTAAAGGAAGGGTATAGTTCTTCTGACAGCTGTTTGGTAAATGCGTCAGGGCAGCTGGGAATGATAAAGGCCTTTTTCGTGTTGGCTGCCGCCGATTTTTCATTGAATCCAATCTGTTTTATAGTGATATGGTGCCGGTTAAAAAGCCTTGCTGGCCATGGTTTATTGAGCCTGAGGCACTGTATTTTGCTTTTTGATAAACTGGTTTCCTGCCGTTCAAACAAGCCCTTGCTTTGGTGCAGTTGGCGTTTATCACTTGTTAAGTGGTAATCATAATAAAGTACAATAGCGCCAATGGCAGAGATCATCATCAGGCTGAGGATAAAAGTGATGATACCTGTAGAAAATAATAGCCCTATAATCAGCTTGTCACCACCGGTCATGTCTATAATCGTGGCTGCTACAGTATCGGTGAAAGCATAGTCTTTCCAGTTGACTTGGGCGATTGCGGCGATGATTAAGCTTGCAAAAATCCAGATGTTATTATTTGAAAGGCCATAGCGTATCAGCTCGCTAATAGGTTGGCGTAGCAGGGTTTTAGCCTCCGTTGGCACAGGCGTTGGCACATCTTTGCACTCTGTGCCATTTTGGTCGGAATTTGTGCCATTAGTGTGCCTGAAATGTGCCTTGTCTGGCGCTGTGGTTTTAGCACGCAGAACCAAACGCCGAATTTCTTCTGCAAGCTGTTTTTCTATGCCCGCGAGGCTCACTTCCTCGGCGGAGGATCCCGCACTTTCAATGGAGAGGGCAACCAGCCCGAAAGGCCGAAAATAGATCGGCTCTCTGATAGTAATATTCTGGATGCGATCAAAGCTGATAGAAAGCCGCTTGCGTGTCAGCACCCCGCGCTGGATAAGGACACTGTCGCTGCTTAGCCGGTAGCGAAACTTTAAATATCCCATAAAGGCCGCAGCGGTAAGTAACAGGCCAAGTACCAGCAGCAGTACTATAACGAGAAATAGTTGATTATGCAGAAAAGTGACAGCTACCGCGAGCGCCGGTAGCAGGCTTTGCAATCCTTGCTGAAAGCTCTGGAACAGAAATTTTATGGCAAAGTGCAAAATGGCGATGGGTGATAGCTGGTGCCATTTATCGGTTTGCAGGTCCTTTATGGTTTTGGGTTGCTGCGGTTCAGTCATCTACCGCGCCTGTGCTGTCTGCAATGCCGGCTTTTTGCAAAATATAACTGCGCAGTTTTGAGGCCCTGCCAAATGACAGGCCGGGAATGCTCATATCAGTGCTACCGCCGCCTGCGGTATATATTTTAAGGGTCGTAAGTTTCAGCATTCGCTCAAGCGGGCCACTTTCCATTTCCACATGCTGAATGCGGTTAAAGGGAAGCGAAATAACTTTTTGCCATATAACACCAGAACGGAAATGAATGTCGTGCTCGCGGAGGGCTACCCCGCGTGCGCCAGCAATAACGGGCGTCACTATAAAGCCTGTTGCTATAAACGCTACAAAGGCAGGGAATGCCCATAGGTAGTCCAGAAATATAATAATACCGCTCGCGAAAAACACAGCAGTAGAGCTTGTTAACCCGGCAATACCGCAGATAAACACCCAAGGGATAAGGAGGCTGGTTTTATATCCGGGATCGAGCTTTTCAAAAAGCAGGTCGCTACAAGGGTTAAGGCTGGCCTCAGGCATGGTGCTGTTTTCAAATGGTGTGCTGCTCATTTTGTCCCCCGTATGCCAATTGCAGTGTGAAAAAGTGGGGTTAAGCGCTTTTGGTGCCATGTCCCCGCTTGTCACCACACTATAAACATGGGTATAAGGCGCGGGCAATAAAAGGGTGCATGATGCGTAGAACATAGTGCCCCCGTTTCCAGGAGTGATTGACGCCATGGCGCCGCCGATTTTGAGTTTACGTGATATTGAACTGCATTGGGGTTCTGCTCCGGTTCTCGATAAGCTTGAAATGCATATCGGTATGAGCGACAGGCTGTGCCTGATTGGCCGTAACGGCGCAGGTAAATCAACCTTGATGAAAGTGATCGCGGGCCTTATTCAACCTGACGGCGGTGAACGCTGGGTACAGCCGGGTGCCAAGGTTGCCTACCTGCCGCAGGAACCAGACCCAAGTGGTTTTGCTACCCTTTATGATTATATCGCTGCTGGTCTGCCTGAAGCAGAAGCCGATGAAACATACCGTGTAGATGTGTTGGTCGAAGACCTGAAAATTAAAGCGGAAGCAAACCCCATGAGCGCCTCTGGTGGGGAAATGCGGCGTGCAGCGTTGGCCCGCGCCCTGATCGGCGAGCCTGAATTACTACTGCTTGATGAGCCTACAAACCATATGGATATTGCGACCATCGAGTGGTTAGAAGGCTACCTTGCCAGTTGGCGCGGTGCGATGGTGCTGATCAGCCACGACAGGGCTTTTCTGAACCGTTTGTCCAGCGCTAGCCTGTGGCTTGACCGGGGCCGCATTCGCCGCATGGAAGGCAAGTTTGACCAGTTTGAACTGTGGCAGGAAAAAGTTTACGAAGAAGAAGCCGACGCCCTCAAGAAAATGGACAAGCTGATCAAGGAAGAAACCCGCTGGTCAGTGGAAGGTATTAGCGCCCGCCGTACGCGTAATCAGGGCCGTATGCGGCGTTTGCAGGATTTGCGGCAGGAGCGGCGCTCTGTCGTGAAGGCAGAAGGCAGCGTGAATATTTCGGTTGCTGGCGGTGAGCGTTCTGGCGCACGGGTGATAGAGGCCAAAGGCATTAGTAAGTCATATGGTGGACGAACGCTGTTTTCAAACTTTTCAACCAAAATTGCACGCGGCGACCGCATTGGCATAATCGGCCCGAACGGGGCAGGTAAATCCACGTTGTTGAAGGTATTGATGGGCGAAATTGAGCCGGATGAAGGTACGCTGATTACCGGCACCAACCTAGCCTCGATTATGATTGACCAAAAACGTGCTGACCTCAAGGACACTATGACTGTCATGGATGTGCTAACGGGCGGCGAAGGTGACTGGGTTCATATAGGCGACGAGAAAAAACACGTGATGTCTTACATGAAAGATTTCCTGTTCGACCCAAGCGTGGCGCGCACACCTGTTTCCAGCCTGTCCGGCGGGGAGCGTAACCGGCTTTTAATAGCCGCGAATTTCGCGAAACCTTCAAACCTGATTGTGCTTGATGAGCCAACAAACGATCTTGATATGGATACGCTCGACCTGCTGCAAGAAGTGCTGGCAGATTATAAAGGCACTATCATTCTGGTATCGCACGACCGGGATTTTATTGACCGTGTGGTATCCAGCTCCATCGTGCTAGAGGGCGATGGCACGATCACGGAATATGCCGGTGGCTACAGTGATTATAAAGCCCAGAAAAAACGCGCCGCCAAGGCAGCGCCTTCTGATGAAGTGCAAAAAGATACAAAACCTAAGGCAACGGTAGTGTCTATTAATAGTGGGCAGAAGAAAAAATCGGGCAAGCTATCGTATAAAGACCAGCGCGACCTTGATAACCTGCCTGCTGAGGTGGAAACCCTGACCATGCAGATCGCAGAGATGGAAGCCAAACTTTCAGACCCCGACCTATACGGCAAAAACCCGCAGCGGTTTCAGGAGCTGACCGACAAAGTGATAAAAGCCCGCGAGATGGTGGAAGCCAAAGAGATGCGCTGGCTTGAGCTTGAGGAAATGGCCGAGAGCTTTAAGGGGTAACGCCGTTCACCTGAACTTTTTGAATCCAAAGCTCGCTCCAGCGGGCTTTTTTCTCGCTCGTGCTCAGGCTTTTGGGGCTAATGGTTTGTGCGCTTGTAAAAATTGAGCAATCATCAAGCGCGCGGCGGTTAACAGCGCCGACCAGCTTGTCGCCGGTGTTATATGTAACGCAGGCTACCACGCCACAATTTTTGCATATCCACAGGTCAGCTGTTTCGCTGCCCTGTTTAAAGAGCTGAAGGTTGGCTTTATCCTTAATCGTTATATCAAGGGAACCCGTGGCGGCAGATACCCATTCAGCGCCGTGTTTTTCGCAGAAATCACAGTCGCAGGCACGGGGTACCAAGCTTAAGGTATCATCAACATAAAAGCCAATCTCAATGGTGCCGCAGTAGCAACCGCCTTTGTGTAAAGTCATGATCATATCCTTTCAAGCGCGCGTTGCAGGCTAAAGTATGAAGTAAACACAGGCAAGGCCAAGATTTCCCCTGTTCAAGGGCGCTAAATCTGCTAATAAGGGGGCCAACTTAGGGCACATACTGTGCCCCATGCCAACTTTAAGTGATACAGTGACAGAGGATACCCATGGCTGGACATTCCAAGTTTAAAAATATTATGTACCGTAAGGGTGCGCAGGATAAGAAGCGCTCTAAAATGTTCTCGAAATTCAGCCGCGAAATTACCGTTGCCGCCAAAATGGGTGGCGGTGATGTTGATAGCAACCCACGCCTAAGGCTGGCGATTGCTACAGCGCGTGCCCAGTCTATGCCAAAAGACAATATCGAGCGGGCAATTGCAAAAGCCGAAGGCGGCGACGCTGAGAACTACGACGAAATGCGCTATGAAGGCTATGGTTCTGGCGGTGTCGGCGTTATCGTTGAAGCGCTGACAGATAACCGTAACCGCACAGCTTCTGATGTGCGCACGATCTTTAATAAGGCTGGTGGTAATTTGGGCGAAAGTGGCTCGGTTGGTTTTATGTTTGACCGTGTGGGCGAGGTTGTTTTTCCGGTTAGTGTTGCAGATGCAGACGCTGTTTTCGAGGCCGCTTTAGAAGCTGGTGCTGAGGAAGTTGAATCTGACGATGAAAGCCATGTTGTCTATACAGAAGCGGGCGATTTGCATGCTGTTGTGTCTGCGCTTACTGAGGCGCTGGGCCAAGAGCCAGAAAGCGCAAACCTGATCTGGAAACCAAAAGAGCCGATTGCGCTTGATAAAGAAGGTGCCGAAAAAATGATGCGCCTTATTGATGCGCTGGAAGATCATGATGACGTGCAGACTGTGTTTGGTAACTATGACATTCCGGCAGATGTTCTGGAGCAGCTGGCAGCAGATTAACCTGCACTATTCGGGGGAGTATCAAGGTTTTCATGCGTCTTTTAGGGCTTGATCCAGGACTACAAAAAACAGGGTGGGGTGTTGTGGAAAGCCACGGCAACCGCCTTACGCATGTGGCAAACGGTGTGGTGAAGTCTGATAGCAAAAAGTCACTCGCAGAGCGCCTTGTTGAGCTTTATGACGGCTTAACAGAAGTGCTTGCTGAATGGCAGCCATATTCCTGTGCGGTAGAAGAAACCTTCGTGAACAAAAACCCTACCAGTACCTTAAAGCTTGGGCAGGCGCGCGGTATTGCGCTGCTTGTACCATCGCAGGCTGGGCTATTGGTTGCTGAATATACCCCAAACCATGTTAAAAAATCTGTGGTGGGGGCGGGTCATGCCGCCAAGGAACAGGTTGATGCCATGGTGCAGATATTATTACCCGGTGTGAAAATAAATGGCCCTGATGCCGCAGATGCTCTTGCAGTTGCTATTTGTCATGCGCATCATGTGCAGGCAAACGCCAATATGGGCCTTGGCATGAAGGGAGTACCGCGGTGATTGCCAAATTAAAAGGGCTTGTGGATAGCACGGGCGATGATTGGGCCATTCTTGATGTGGTGGGTGTTGGCTATCTGGTGCATGCCAGCAGCCGCAGTCTTTCTGGCTTGCCGTCTGTCGGCGAGGCCGTAAGCCTTTATATTGAAACTGTTGTACGGGAAGATGCGATCACGCTTTATGGCTTTCTGACCGCCTCTGAGCAGGATATGTTCCGGTTGCTTACCAGTGTGCAGGGGGTTGGGGCAAAAGTCGGGCTTGCTATCCTGTCTGCACTGTCGCCGAATGATTTGCAAAACGCGATTGCAGCGCAGGACAAAACCGTTGTGTCGCGTGCCAAAGGTGTGGGACCAAAGGTTGCAACCCGTATCGTGACAGAACTGAAAGACAAGGTAACGGCCTTTGCCTTAAAGCCACAAGGTGTGCAAATGCCTGCGTCTGGTGCGGCACAAGTGGCCCCTGCTGAAAGCGGCGCGGTGGCAGACGCAATTTCAGCACTGGTCAACCTTGGCTATAAGCCGGTGGAGGCGCACGGCGCGGCTGCAAAAGCCGCAAGTGAGCTGGGTGAGGATGCGACGGTTGGCAAATTGGTGCCAGCAGCCCTCAAGCATTTAAGTAGTTTGGCATGACGGAAGCAGAAGACAGAATTGTAAGCGGGAATGAGGCTTCAGGTGATACACTTGATGCAGGCCTTAGGCCGCAGGTTTTGTCAGAGTTTATTGGGCAGGAACAGGCACGCGGCAACTTGCAGGTGTTTATTGAAGCAGCGCGCACCCGCGCGGAGGCAATGGACCATGTGTTGTTTTATGGGCCGCCTGGCCTTGGTAAAACAACGCTTGCGCAGATTGTGGCCCGCGAACTTGGGGTGAATTTCCGGGCGACATCAGGTCCGGTTATTTCCAAAGCGGGGGATTTGGCGGCACTGCTCACCAACCTGCAAGACCGCGATGTTTTGTTTATTGACGAAATCCACAGACTTAACCCGGCTGTGGAGGAAATTCTGTATCCTGCGATGGAAGATTTCCAGCTTGATCTGATTATTGGTGAAGGCCCGGCGGCGCGCAGTGTGCGCATTGACCTGCCGCGCTTTACCCTTGTGGGCGCAACCACACGTTCTGGCCTTATTACAAAGCCGCTTCGGGACCGGTTTGGTATTCCAACCCGGCTTGAATTTTATAAGGTGAGCGAACTGACCGAAGTTGTGCGCCGGGCATCCCGTCTTTTAGGGCTTCCTATAACAGACGAAGGCGCCCGCGAAGTGGCAGCCCGGTCGCGCGGTACGCCGCGTATTGCGGGGCGCTTGCTACGGCGTGTGCGCGATTTTGCCCTTGTGGCGGCAGATGAAAGGGTGGATGCCAAAATTGCTGATGCTGCCCTTACCCGCCTGCAGGTGGATAATTTGGGCCTTGATATTATGGATCGGCGCTATCTTTCCTGTATTGGGGAAACATACACAGGCGGCCCGGTGGGCGTGGAAACACTGGCGGCGGCGCTATCGGAACCGCGTGATGCGATCGAGGATATTATTGAACCGTATCTGATGCAAATAGGCCTTGTGCAGCGCACACCGCGCGGGCGCATGCTATCGCCCGATGGCTGGAAGCATTTGGGGCTTACACCGCCGCGCAGCATAAGTAATGGCCAGATAGACCTTCTGGGGGATAAATAATGACAATGGTACCACCCACAGGTGAATGGAACGGGGGCATCTTTCGGTTTCCCATTCGCATATATTATGAAGACACAGACGTGGGCGGCATGACCTACCATGGCCGCTATGTTAGCTTTTTTGAACGGGTACGCAGCGAAAGCATCCGGGGGTCTGAGGCCGATGTGGATGTGCTTTTCAATATCCCTGACGATGAAGGTGGTCCGCTTACCTATGTAGTGAGCAAGCTGAATATTGCGTATCATCAGCAATCAAAAATAAATGATTTGCTGATTGGCCATAGTATGGTCACAAAAGTACGCGCTGCTGCTATTGAAGCAAAGCAGTGGATTACACGCGGTGATACACTGATTGCCAGTGCTGATATTCTGGTTGCAATTGTTGGGGTTGACGGCAAACCACGCCGCTGGCACCCGAAAGCAAGAGATTGTTGGAAACAATGGATGACAGAGGCACACGAAGCCGGTCATTTAAACGAGTAGATGACGCGTTAAACGCGGGGAGACTTGAATGCAAAACGTAGCCGTTGAGGCAGTTGAACTGGGCGGTAGTGTACCTGATTTTTCGATCATGGGCATGTTTTTTCAGGCTGATATAGTCGTGCAGATTGTGATGCTGCTATTGATTACAGCCAGTGTTTGGGGCTGGTCGATTATTTTTAATACATGGATGCGTGTGCGTGCCGCCAGAAATAAAGCCGATGAGTTTGAAGAAATTTTCTGGTCTGGCAGCAGCATTGATGACCTCTATACACGGCTTAAAAATGCGCCAAACCACCCGCTTGCAGCGGTTTTTGTGGCAGCGATGCGGGAATGGCAGCGCAGCCTAAGTAGCCGTACAAGCGGTGGTGTTGATAAGGTAACCGTACAAGACCGTATTACAAAGGTTATGCATGTAACCACAAGCCGTGAGATGGACCAACTTGAAGGTCAGGTTGGTTACCTTGCAACGATTGGTTCCGCATCGCCTTTTGTCGGTCTCTTTGGTACCGTTTGGGGTATCATGAATAGTTTTACATCTATTGCGCTTGCGTCTGACACGTCGCTGGCAACTGTGGCCCCGGGTATTGCCGAAGCTCTGCTGGCAACGGCGCTTGGGCTTGTCGCGGCAATTCCATCTGTTATTTGGTACAACAAGCTTTCAACAGATATTGGCCGTTACGCCAGCCGTATTGAAGGCTTTTCTGATGAATTTGCGGCCATTCTTTCCCGTCAGCTTGACGAGAGGGGGCACTAATGGGCGCGACAGTTACAAGCGGCACAGGGCGCGGCACGGCCGGCAGGCGTGGGCGTTATAAGCCGATGGCAGAAATTAACGTAACCCCCTTTGTGGATGTTATGCTGGTACTGCTGATTGTTTTTATGGTGGCGGCACCACTGCTTACCGCTGGTGTTCAGGTGGATTTACCCAAAGCGCAAGCAAAACCTCTGCCGCAGGATAATAAGCCGCTTGAGATTACTATTAATCATGAAGGTGCCATATTTATTGTGGAAACTGAAATAACACTTGATGAACTGGTACCGCGCCTAACGGCAATTGCAGGTAATGATAAAGATACCCGCATATATGTGCGGGGCGATACACGGCTGGATTACGGGCAAGTTATGCAGGTGATCGGTGCCATAAATGCTGGTGGTTTCACGAAAGTGGCGCTTGTGGCGGAACAAAAATAGTAACAGGTTGTGGAGTAACACCAAGTGTCTGGTGGTAATTTGGGCTGGATTTTATCGGCACTTCTGCATGTAGGGGTGGTCTTGGTGGCTTTGTTGGGCTTGCCTGAGCTATCACGCCCGCGCCCCACACCGCCGCCGCCTATTGCAATTGAGTTTGTACAAATTGCAGACCAAACACGGCAAACAGCGCCAGAGGAAGTTGTGGAACAGAAACCGCAGGAAGAAGAGCCAGAGAAAAACTATGCTGCTGCAGAGCAAGCGCCTGCGCCAGTAGCTGAAGCTGTACCGCTGCCTGACAAAACACCGCCAAAGAAAGAAGTGGCACCAGAACCGAAACCAAAACTACAGCCAAAGCCTGAAATTTCCGAGGCACGCAAGCTTGCAAGCAATGTGGTGCCACGCACAAAGCCGAAGGCCCCTTCGCGGCTTAAAATTAGCCGGATATCATCGTTGATTGATAAGTCGATCGAGGAAGAGCAGCGCCAAATGGATCAGGCAGATAAAGAGCGCGAGGAAAAACAAAAGGCGAAAAAGCCTGAAGAAAAACCAACGGCATTGGCGCAGTCACTGCGGGGAACTGTTGCAACAGCGTCGCTGCGCGATGCTTTAAGCCAGAAACTTGCTGGATGCTGGACTTTTCCTCGTGGGGCAAAAGATGTTGAAAAAATGCAGGTAACGGTGCGTATTTGGCTTAGACCTGACGGCACACTTTCACGGCCGCCAGAGTTTGTTGATGCTGGTAATCTGGACGATCCAGACCGGGCTTTTTACCGTGTATTTGCAGAAAGCGCCCGCAGAGCGGTGCGTATATGCGAACCATTTGAAGAAGCTTCGCAGTATATTGGTGCGGGGCAAAAATATATTGACTTTAACTTTAACGGCGCTGAATTCGCCGGAGGGTAAACATGGCTATGATTAGGAAGTCTGTAAATCGTATTCTAGGTGTTATTCTTATGTGCCTTGTTGGGGCAAGTATGGCACATGCGCAGCTGCGGGTTGATGTAAACCGCGGTACTATAGACCCCGTGCCAATTGCGATACCTGACTTTGTGCCGGTTCAGGATGTTGAAACGCCGACAGGTACTTTGTCAGATATTGGTGTCAGTATTTCACAGGTCATAACCAGTAACCTTGTTTCAACCGGGCTTTTTAGAGCGGTTGATGAAAATGCGTTTATTGAACGTATTACGGCTGATGTTGTGGCACCTAATTTTGCTTCGTGGCGGCCCCTTGCAGTACAGGGTTTGGTAACGGGGCGCCTTCAAATTCAACCAAACGGTAACCTTCGGGTTGAGTTTCGACTGTGGGATGTGGTTGCCGAAGTGCAAATGGAAGGTGTTGGCTATAATACCCCGGTTTCCAATTGGCGCCGTATTGCCCATGTAATCTCTGACCGGATATATAGCCGCCTTACTGGTGAAGAAGGTTATTTTGACACCCGCATTGTTTATATTGCCGAGCAGGGCGACCCGCTGAACCGTAAAAAGCGCTTGGCAATTATGGATCAGGACGGCGCAAACCAGCAACTTCTGACAGACGGTAGCTACCTTGTTTTAACGCCGCGATTTAGCCCAAATCGTCAGGAAATTACATTCCTTAGCTATTTTAACGATAAACCAAGGGTGTATCTGTTTAACATTCTGTCAAACAGGTTTGAGGTGTTGGGTGATTTCCCGAATATGACCTTTGCTCCGCGTTTTTCACCGGACGGCAACAAGGTGGTTATGTCCCTTGCTGAAAACGGCAATACAGATGTTTATGTTATGGACCTGAGAAGCCGTAAAATGACCAGGCTGACGGATAATCCGGGCATTGATACATCGCCTTCCTATTCGCCAGACGGCAGAAAAATTACGTTCAATTCTGATCGTGGTGGCAGCCAGCAACTGTATGTTATGGATTCAGATGGTCGCAATGTACACCGGATATCTTTTGGTAAAGGGCGCTATGCAACACCGGTTTGGTCACCGCGCGGCGACCTGATTGCGTTCACTAAAATTGGGGACAGCAAGTTTAGAATTGGTGTTATGAACCCCGAGGGCAAGGGAGAACGCTTGTTGACAGACGCTTTTCAGGATGAGGGGCCAACATGGTCACCTAATGGGCGCGTGTTAATGTTCTTTAGGACAAACCCTTATGATGGTTCAAGCGCTTCTGGCAGACCTAGCCTATGGTCGGTGGACCTGACAGGCTATAATGAACGCAAGGTCTCAACACCGTTTGATGCCAGTGACCCAGCATGGTCGCCGCCTCTACCAGTTACGTCAAAATAGCAGGTTTAAGTGTCGTTACAGGCTGATATTGAAAGGCATATAGCGCTTTTAGAACAAGGCCAGATACTGGAAGCGATGGACCAGTTTCTGGCTGATTACGGCGTTATGTATGCAAACGGTGCCGTATTCGGTGAAGGCCTGCATGATTGCATGGCGCGTCAAATGCCTTTTATGCAATCAGTAACGCAGCTTACATGCACTATTTCAGGTTTATTTGTTGATACGTTCAGCGAATTTTGCGTTTTCAAGAACTTTGTTTCGTATAGTGGGGCAGAGGGCTTGCCGCATACGGTTGACGGGCTGCATATTCAAATGTGGGCAGGCGGTAAAATAGCGTCTGAATGGTATTTTAGCGGCGACAATATGGCGGATATCATCGCCGCTGGAATTTTAGCAGATCCAGCTCATATTCTGGAACTGCTTTAGATTACATGACCGGCACACCAATTATGTTTTGGTGGAAAGTAAAGAATATTCCATAAACGCCGATACCTATCAGCACAGTAATAATATCGCTGATCGGGGACACTTTATCGCGTTTCACCCACACGCCGTCGCGCCGGTTGGTGGCCCATATGCTGACAAGGCTGAAAATAATAAAGCCCCCAAACAGCAGAACTGAGCGGTTCTCGCCGTTTGCAAACAGGTGGCCAATACCCCAGATGGTTACCCCTATAAGCTGTGGGTGCCGCAGGATACGCCTAATGTTTGTGGGGGCGTTGCTTGCAATAAAAAGTATGATGCCAATAAGCACGAACAGGAAAGTAACATGCTTCCCCCAAACTGGCGGCGAGTATATTTGGATTACATCAACAGATTGCCAGCCCATCACGATAACAACAAAGCTGCAGAGGGAGGCAAGGGCAAACAGGCCTTTATAGGGTAATGCGCCAATTTTGCCGATAAGGTTAGTGCGGAGTGCTTGCCCAAAATAGGGTATCATATGTAGCCCAAAAAACAGGGCTATTCCAAGAAACAAGATGGCCATCTATATATCCTTTTGTTCATGACAGACACAGAGAATACCGCGAAATGGCCGGATTTAATACAGCAATATGACGCTTAATTTGCGAGCCACACTATTACCATAGTTTAGACACAGAAATCACAATTAAGGCGGGTACTCTACTTCTTGAGGGGCAAATGTAGTGGAGGATAAGCCATGAAACATTTTTTTAAACATACAGTTAGTGCAACAGTAATGATTTTTTCTTTGGGTGCTGGTTCTGCGGTGTTGGCAGATGCGCCCAAATTGATGTTGGCCCAGTATAACCAGCAGGCAGACCGTGAGTATGCGCGGGAACTAGCGGCTTTGATTAAGCGTCAGCAACAGGAATGGGACGCCATGATTGAAGAGCAAAGTAATGACATGACAAATGCATCAACCGACGCAGATCGGTCCAAGCTTGCGATGGAGCACAGAAAACAGCGCAAGGAAATGGAACAAGAGCATAAAGAACAGATTGCTGACCTGAAGGAAGACCATAAAAGCAGTTAGGCTATTCTATTTGCGGCAGGCCGTGTGGCCTGCCGGCATTTATGGTTACACCGTTGCTTGCAGTGTAGGCACTTGAAATGTTGTATCAGCCCGGCACAGAAACCATGGGTTTAAAAAGGTGGTTAGGTCTTTTGCATAGGTGAGCGGTGCTCCACCTACCACTTCAACAGAACCGCCAGCCGCCAGAAGAACAGCATGTGCCGCCGCTGTATCCCATTCACATGTTGGGCCTAGACGAGGGTAAAGGTCTGCTTCGCCGGTTGCTAACAGACAGAGTTTCAGGCTGGAGCCAATTGAAACATTGTCTGCACCGGGAAAATTCTCGAGATAGGCTTCCAACTCAGAGGAGCGATGTGATTTGCTGGCGACTATAACAAGCTTATCCGGGTTGGCGGTGCGGGTGGATATGGATTTTGTATTTATGATACTATTATCTTCAACATCAGCGACCCATGCACCCGAGCCTACAATGCCCCAGTAAAGTTTATTCATGGCAGGGGCAAGAACTAGCCCCATAATGGGGTGGCCGTCTTTGATTAGGCCAATATTAACGGTAAAATCAGAGCCTTTTTTAACAAACTCTTTTGTACCGTCCAGGGGGTCAACAAGCCAAAATATACCACCAGAGATATCAGGGCACTGGCCTTCTGATTTTGCTTCTTCGCCAACAACAGGGATGTCAGGGGCAATTTTATGAAGTGCTTTTGTTATGATTTCTTCGCCGCGCCGGTCTGCTTCGGTGACAGGCGATGTATCTGCTTTGCCGTAAACTTCAAAGTTTGAATGAAAAACTTTCATCACTACACTGCCTGCGTGTAGCATGGTCTTAATCAGTGGCTCGGTTATTCTATGCAGATCAGGTGTCATAACTACCCCAAAAAATTAACTATACTGGTTTTGTTGCTTGGCCCTGATGCATTCCTTGGTTAAAGTAGCGTGTCAGAGCAGTTGTTATTGCTTTATAGGTATTAAATAACTGCCTGTCATGAGAAACCTGTCGTATTTCATTTAGATGGTATACTGGCGGTGCATAGGGGGAGAAAAGATGTCTGATCTGGATTTTGCTTCGCTGTTATGTTCGCGATTGTGTCATGATCTTGTTAGCCCTGTGGGAGCGATTAATAACGGGCTTGAAATTCTGGCAGAAGAAAAAGATCCCGCAATGCGCGATGCTGTGCTTGATCTTATTGATAAATCGACAAGACAGACAGTTAATAAATTACAGTTTTTCAGGCTTGCCTTTGGGGCGGCTGGGGGCTTTTCCGCACAGCTTGATATGCGCGAAGCTGAAAAAGCTACACGCGCCCTGATAAGTGGCAGCCGCATTGAAATGGATTGGCAGGTATCTGTACCAAGTGCGAGCAAAAGCGTTGTGAAGCTGCTTTTAAACCTGTGTCTTGTGGTTTCTGAAACACTTATCCGGGGCGGCAAAATTACGGTTCAACTAGATGAAGCAGATGAGGCCATTAATATATCGGTGCTTGCGAGTGGTGCACGTATTATTTTTCCTGAAAATATCAGAGCCACACTGACAGCAGGAAATGCTATGGATGAACTGGAACCAAGAACCGCTCCTGCACATCTTGCATCGCTTCTTGTGCGTGAATTAGGTGGGCATCTGGAACTTGATTTTACAGAAGGCGAGCAAATTGCAGTGCATGCAAGCTTACTTAAAAAAGCATTATAATTAATAATTACGATAGGTTTTACACGTTCTTAACTCTTTTTACCTTAGGCTGGCTTCGTGACATTATTTGTACATCAATATCTTATACGTACACACGCTTTTCCTTGCATGGATGACGGACATGGATGATTTATTAAATGAATTTTTAACGGAAACAGGCGAGAGCATTGACGTTGTTGATGTTGAGCTTGTTAAGCTGGAGCAGGACCCAAACAATAAAGAGGTTCTCGATAATATATTCCGTTTGGTTCACACAATTAAAGGAACGTGCGGATTTTTAGGCCTGCCGAGGCTTGAATCTGTTGCGCATGCTTCAGAAAACGTTCTGGGGAAGTTTAGGGACGGCGAGTTACTGGTTTCAGAGCATGCTGTAACCGTTATTCTGGAAAGCCTTGATTGTATTAAGGAAATTCTGGCAGGGCTTGAAGCAACGGAAGAAGAGCCAGACGGGGATGATAGCGATCTTATTAGTCGGTTAGATGCTATTGCCGAGGGTGAGATAAGCGCCCCTGATGAGCCTGAACCAAATACCGTTGAAGGCGAAATTATTGACCCGGTTCTAGGACGTCCGTTGAAGGCTGGCGAAGTTTCCCTTGAGGAACTGGAAGCTGTTTTTAATGCGGCACCAGGGCCGGATGAAGGCGCTGACGAAAAGCCTGAGCCATCAAAGTCATCTGCAAAGTCTACCCAAAAATCACTATTTGATCGTGTTGGCGGTGAAGATTCGATCGCTGTTGCTTCACACTTGATTGCTTCGCGCCTTTCCAACGACGCAAATTTGGCAAAGTTTTTTGAAAACTCTACGCTAGATCAGCGCAAGGGTCGCTTCATGGGGCTGATGATTGCCTTGTTTAAAGATGACCTCGATACAGCAGATACTGTTGGTCGCCAGCTTGTGACTGTGACAGGGTTTGGCGATAGGCAATTTGACCAGCTTTTGACCGTTGTTAAGGATGTGCTTGCTGAATGCAAAGTGTCAGAGGATGCTGTTGATGAAGCCGTAATGACGTTTGAACTTGTTCGCGAGGCTGTTATTACCGCCTCTAAAGTGCTGGCAAAAGCGCCAGCTAATAAAGCTGGGCAAGAAGCAAAGGCCGGTGCCGCTAACCAGCAAGACACGTCTGGGCAGGAAAGTAAGCGTGTTAGCCAGTCTATCAGAGTAAGCGTGGATTTGCTGGAAGACCTGATGAACATGGTGTCGGAACTGGTGCTGACACGTAACCAGCTTTTACAAATTACCCGCGATATTGATAATTCCGAACTTGCCGTGCCGTTGCAGCGCCTAAGCCAGTGCACAACCGAGCTTCAGGAAAATGTTATGAAAACGCGCATGCAGCCGATTGGGAACGCATGGGCGAAGCTGCCTCGGATTGTACGGGATTTGACAGTCGAGCTTGATAAGAAAATCGAGCTGGAAATGATCGGTGCAGAAACCGAACTTGACCGGCAGGTCTTAGAGCTGATTAAAGATCCGCTAACGCATATGGTGCGTAACTCGGCGGACCACGGTACAGAAACACCGGCAGAGCGTATTGCACTGGGCAAGCCTGCGCATGGCACAATTGTATTGAATGCGTACCATGAGGGCGGCCATATTATCATTGAAATCAAGGATGATGGCCGCGGTATTTCTGTTTCTAAGCTCTCTAGTAAAATTCTGGAGAAAGGCCTTGCGACCAAGGCCGAGCTTGAAGACATGTCTGATACGCAGGTTCAGAAGTTTATTTTCCACCCGGGGTTTTCTACGGCTGAAAAGGTTACCAGCGTTTCTGGGCGCGGTGTTGGTATGGACGTTGTCCGCTCTAACATTGAAAAAATTGGCGGCACCATTGATATGGTGTCCATTGAAGGCAAGGGAACGTCTTTCTCTATTAAAATACCACTAACACTTGCGATTGTGGCGGGCTTGATTGTGAAAGCCGCCGACGAACGTTATGCTATTCCTCAGATCAGTGTTTTAGAGCTTGTGCGGGCCTCTGCCAAATCAGAACACAAAATTGAAAACATTAAGGATACACCTGTTCTGCGCTTGCGGAACAGGCTGTTGCCGCTTGTGTATTTGAATGAGGTTCTGGGGTTCATGACCCGCGCAGAAATTGATGCACGCGAAAATGTGGATGACTTTATTGTTGTTACACAGGTTGGCCCTTTTACTTTTGGTATCGTTGTCGATCAGGTTTTTGATACAGAAGAGATCGTTGTAAAACCAGTTGCCCCTATCTTGAAGGACCTTCAAATCTATTCAGGAAATACCATTCTGGGTGATGGTAGTGTGATTATGATTTTGGATCCAAATGGTATTGCTTCCCTTGCCAATAACGGGGTTAGTGACCACGAGGCAGAAGCCGAAGCAGAGAAAGAACAAATTAGAAAAGCGGCAAAAGGCACAACTGAAAGTATGCTGGTCTTTGCGGCGGGCAATAAAAACCCGAAAGCTGTGCCTTTAGGTTTAGTTGCGCGGCTTGAGGAAATTGATATTGCCAGCGTTGAAATTTCTGACGGCAGGCATATGGTGCAATACCGTGGCTCGCTGATGCCGCTTATTCTCGCTGATCAGGGTATGAAACTTCAGGAAAGTGGCAGGCAGCCGGTTCTAGTGTTTACCGACCGTGAATATACCATGGGGCTGGCCGTCGATGAAATTAAAGACATTGTTGAAGAACATCTGGATGTAAAACTGGCATCGAGCAGAGACGGTGTTGTTGGCTCAGCGGTTATTGACGGTAAAACAACGGAAGTGATTGATGTTTCCTACTATCTTGGCCTTGCCTTTAGTGACTGGCTAAAAAGCGGTGCGCAGCGAGATGACGGCGCTCCGGAAAAGGGTGTGAGCCTCTTGTTTGTTGATGACAGTGATTTTTTCAGGAATATGCTTAACCCTGTTTTGGGTGTGGCGGGCTATGATGTTACTTCTGTGTCTAGTGCTGCCGCTGCTTTGAAACTCATGGATGAAGGCTATAGTTTTGATGTGATTGTTTCAGATATTGATATGCCTAAAATGGATGGTTTCGAGTTTGCTCAGGCTATAAAAGCAAGCGATAACTGGAATAAAATTCCGCTTGTTGCCCTTTCTGCTATGGCAACAGAGCGCGATATCCGGCGCGGTCATGAGGCAGGCTTTGATGATTATATCGCCAAATATGATAAGGCCACACTGCTCAGAAGCCTTGCTCAACAGCTTAAGATCAAAGGAGATGCAGCATGAATAACCTCGTTGTGCGCGATGATCTAAGTGTTGTTGGAACTGGCAGCAAAGATTATGTCACCATCAAGGTTGGTGGCCAGACACTTGGTATCCCGGTTCTTGGTGTGCATGATGTTTTAAATGCACAGCAGATTACAAAAATCCCGCTCGCCCCAAACTGGGTGGCCGGGGTACTGAATTTACGTGGTCGTATTGTTACCGCGATTGATTTAAGGTGCAGGCTAGGGCTGCCGCCACTTGAAAAAGGTAAGCAAAGCATGTCTGTGGTTGTAGAGCATAATGAGGAGCCATACAGCCTACAGATCGACGCAGTTGGGGAAGTTTTGTCACTGGATGACCAGTTGTTCGAAAAAAACCCAGTGACACTTGACCCACGTTGGCGGGAAGTGAGCCGGGGGATTTACCGTCTTGAAGGGGAATTGCTACCTATTCTTGACGTAAACAGATTATTAGCATTTGAAAGTAACGGCAAGGCTGCATAACTGGTGCTGGCAGTATAGTATAGCCATTGAACCGGTAGAAGGAATTGGGAGAGGTCTGCAAATGAAGTTATGCTTGGTAGTGGACGATTCAAAGGTTATCCGTAAGGTTGCACGGCGCATCCTTGAGGAATTAAGCTTTGAAATCGAAGAAGCGGTTGATGGGCAGGATGCGCTTGACGCATGCGACAGAAACATGCCTGACGTGATTCTACTGGATTGGAATATGCCGGTTATGGATGGTCTGGAGTTTTTGAAAGCAATTAGATCACGAGAGGGTATTGAACAGCCCATTGTAGTCTTTTGCACAACAGAAAACGATATGTCTCATATTCGTACTGCGATTGAGGCTGGGGCAAATGAGTATATCATGAAGCCTTTTGACCGCGAAATAATTGAAGCCAAGTTTTCACAAGTCGGCTTGATTTAGCCATATTTTTTGAGTGATTTTAACAGTGAATAAACCTGAAAAATCGGTAGATACCGGTGGTCCTTTCCGCGTTATGGTTGTTGATGACAGCGCCATTATTAGGGGATTTTTATGCCGTTATCTTTCTGAAGATTCTGATATTGAAGTGGTAACAACCGCCCATAATGGCCAAATTGCGCTGCGTAATCTTGACACCAATGATATTGAAGTTGTTGTGCTTGATATTGAAATGCCTGAAATGGATGGCATGACAGCCTTGCCTCTTATGTTAGAAAAACACCCAGACTTAAAAGTGGTTATGGCATCTACACTGACACGCAAGAATGCAGAAATAAGCCTGCGTGCTTTGCAAATGGGCGCCGTTGATTATGTTCCGAAGCCTGAAACAGCACGCTCTGTTAATGCTAATATTGATTTTCGCCGCGAGCTTGTTGAAAAAGTAAAGGCGTGGGCGTCTGTTCGCCGTAAAAAGCGGGGGGACAAGTTACCGGCTGCCACTACCGTAGGGGCGGCTCAACCAGCCGGGTTCGTGCGCCCTGCAGAACGTGCGCAGCCCGCAGGCTTTGTGTCGGTACCGCGGCGTGTTGTTGCCCCAGTCGCTGTAGTTGCAAGACCAAGAGCTATTGACGATGATATTCCGACAACTGTACCGCAGCAGAAAAATATCCAGCTTAGGCCCGCAACATACGTAAGGCCTGCCGTGCTGCTGGTAGGGTCTTCGACGGGGGGACCTCAGGCTTTGCTAAAGTTTTTTCAAGGCTTTGAAAAAGCACCTAATATGCCTATTCTGATTACGCAGCACATGCCTGCTAATTTTACAGCAATTCTGGCAAAGCATCTGCAGCATGCAACAGGATGGGAAGCTGCTGAGGCGGTTGATGGTGAAACATTGTTGCCGGGCCAAATATATGTAGCCCCAGGCGGTAAGCATCTTGAGATTGAAAGTTCAGACGGCAAGAAAAAGGCCCGTTTGACGGACGACCCACCTGAGAATTTTTGTAAACCAGCGGTAGACCCTTTATTTAGAAGCGCTGCAACTGTTTACGGCGATAAAGTTATGGCTGTTATGCTAACCGGTATGGGGCATGATGGTCTGCGCGGGGCGCGGGAACTGGTACGTTCTGGTAGCACCCTTTATGCGCAGGATGAGGCCAGCAGTGTTGTATGGGGAATGCCTGGGGCGGTTGCCACGGCTGGTTTATGCGCTGCTGTATTGCCAATAAATGATCTTGGGGCCGCTGTGTCCAAAAGATTGCAAGGAGGAAACGGATGAGAACAGAAGATTTTGATTTCCTCGCAAAGTTGCTGAAAGAAAAGTCTGGGCTGATGCTGACGCCAGACAAAGTGTATCTGCTGGAAAGCCGGTTAACCCCGCTTGCCCGCAAACGCGGTATGGATACACTTGATACACTTGTGCAACAACTGCGTATGCGGGCAGATCTAGGGCTTGTGAAAGATGTCATGGAAGCCATGACAACAAACGAGTCCTTCTTTTTTCGGGATAATACGCCCTTTGATCTGTTTAAAAACCATGTGGCACCTGCGATAGCAAAAGCACGGGATACCCAGAAGCGCTTGCGTATTTGGTGTGCGGCAGCCTCTACTGGGCAAGAGCCTTATTCTCTGGCCATTATTCTGCGTGAAAACTGGGCAAAGTGGCGTGACTGGAATATTGAAATAGTTGGCACTGATATTTGCACAAAAGTGTTGGACAAGGCAAAGGCCGGTGAATATAGCCAGTTTGAAGTGCAGCGCGGGTTACCTATCCAACTGCTTATTAAATATTTCACACAAGACGGCGATGTATGGCGGTTAAGTAATGATATCCGTAGTATGGTTTCATATCGGCCTTTTAATCTGTTAGATAACTTTGCACCGCTAGGGACATTTGACGTTATTTATTGCCGTAATGTGCTTATTTATTTTGATCAACAGACGAAATCTGCGGTTCTGGAGCGTATGAGCAAAACTCTTGCAAAAGATGGTGCGCTTTTTCTTGGTGCTGCTGAGACAGTGCTGGGCATCACAGAAGCTTTCAAACCTGTGCGCGGTCAGCGTGGTTTGTATGTGTCTTCTAACTGTGGGGTTGAACAGCCTTTTGGGTTTGATTGATAAGGCCCTTTATGCTGCGGTAGATATAAAAAAGCAGCAAGATAATTGCTGCTTTTTTACTGTGTCACAAAATGAAAAGGCTTAGCTTGCCGCGGCAATATTATCATCCGACGGGCTTCTCAGTACATAGCCACGACCCCATACTGTTTCAATATAGTTGTCACCGTCCGAGGCGGTCGCCAGTTTTTTCCTGAGCTTGCAGATGAAAACGTCAATAATTTTCAATTCTGGTTCATCTATACCGCCGTACAGGTGATTCAGGAACATTTCCTTTGTCAAAGTACTCCCTTTTCTAAGGGATAAAAGTTCTAGCATTGCATACTCTTTGCCGGTTAAGTGGACACGCTGGTTCGCAACCTCAACCGTTTTTGTATCAAGATTAACGGCAAGTTTCCCTGTTTTGATGATCGACTGTGAATGCCCCTTAGAGCGGCGGACAATCGCATGAATACGGGCAACAAGCTCTTCTTTGTGAAAAGGTTTGGTGAGGTAGTCGTCGGCACCAAAACCAAGGCCTTTGACCTTGTTTTCCATTTCAGTAAGGCCGGAAAGAATTAAGATAGGTGTATTCACCTTCGCTGTGCGTAGTTTTTTTAGAACATCATAACCGTGCATATCAGGTAGGTTAAGGTCTAGTAGGATAATGTCATAGTCATACAGCTTTCCAAGGTCGAGACCTTCTTCACCCAAGTCTGTGCTATATACATTAAACCCTTCAGAACCAAGCATAAGCTCGATGCTGCGGGAAACTGTTGGATCATCTTCAATTAAAAGAACACGCATATTCCATCCCCCATAATAGATGTAATTTTGCAGAAGCTATTTACTTAGCTAGTTCAACACAGCCGGCTAACACAATTAAAAAAACCAGCTATAAACGCGTGTCTGCATAGTTAATATTAACTAAGGTTAACATATTTTAAAAGAAAAATTAAATTTTAACGTAATTGGTTTGACCTAAATTGCCTGACCTTTTACGAATCTTTAAAACAGCTAGTCTAATGTAGCGGGTATGTTAGTCGGGCTGATTCTAAAATAATGAGCGATTCAGGCATTAGCTTCAATAGCGTGCTTCAGGGGTAGTTGTGCATAGTCTTATTCAAGAAATTGACAGAATACGAACAGAACGACGCTATGGGCGGGTTTCCGGTGTGCGCGGACTTTTGGTGGAGGTGTCGGGCATTGGCCAGCATATCTCAATTGGATCAAGGCTTGAGGTGGAAACGCGAAGCTACAGGCGTGTCCCTATCGAGATCATTGGTTTTAGGCACGATACCGCCCTTGCCATGCCTTACGGTGTGCTGGAAGGTGTTGGTGTTGGCTGCAAGGCAACCGTTACACAGTCAGATCCTATGGTGTGTCCGTCTAATGCGTGGCTAGGGCGTGTTGTAAACGCACTCGGGGAGCCAATCGACGGTAAGGGGCCAATTCGTAGTGGTACAAGACCGAAGCTTTTGCGCTCAGGTCCGCCGCCTGCCCACAACCGGCAGCGGGTTGGTGAAAAGGTTGATTTGGGTGTGCGTGCACTCAACACGTTTATCAGTTGCTGTCGCGGCCAGCGTATGGGTATCTTTGCTGGCTCTGGCGTTGGTAAGTCGGTTCTTTTGTCGATGGTTGCGCGGCATTCAGAGGCTGATGTTAGTGTTATTGGCCTGATTGGCGAGCGGGGCCGCGAGGTGCAGGAGTTTATAGAGGATGATCTGGGGCCTGATGGCCTTGCTCGGTCTGTTGTTGTGGTTGCCACATCTGACGAATCTGCCCTTATGCGCAGGCAGGCGGCGTATCTTACAATGACGCTTGCAGAATATTTTCGTGACGGCGGCGCAGAAGTCATGTGCCTGATGGACAGCGTGACCCGCTTTGCAATGGCCCAGCGCGAGATAGGCCTTGCAGGCGGTGAGCCACCAACCAGTAAAGGCTATACGCCAACTGTATTTACAGAGCTGCCCCGTTTGCTGGAACGGGCAGGTCCCGGCCCACAGGGGGCCGGTAATATTACAGGCCTTTTCACGGTGCTTGTGGAAGGCGATGATCATAACGAGCCTGTTGCAGATGCTGTTCGAGGTATTCTGGATGGGCACATTGTTATGGAACGCTCGATAGCAGAGCGGGGCAGGTATCCGGCAATTAATATATTAAAGTCTATTTCCCGTACCATGCCGCGCTGTAACACAGATGCAGAAAATGTTTTGGTGCGGGAAGCAAAGCGCTTTATGTCGACCTTCTCTGACATGGAAGAAATGATCCGCCTTGGTGCATATCGCATGGGTAGTAACCCGGAGGTAGATGCCGCCGTTGCCTATAATCCCTATTTGGAAGAGTTTTTAGGGCAGTGGAAAGACGATAGAACCCCAATTGATGAAGGCTATGCACGTTTGCGGGAAATACTGGAAGCAGGCCCCGCTGCAGAGGTGCTGGCGCAGTTTGACCAAATGGCAGGTCAGGGGTGAGTAGCGTACTAAGTTTTTAACGATTGGGGATAGGCTGTGGCCAGTCGGCTCGATAATATTATCAGGCTACGCCAGTGGGAACTGGATGAAGAGCGCCGAAACCTTGCTATTTTGCAGGGTAAGCAGGATGCGCTTTATCACGAAATCCACATACTGGAAGAAGAGGTAATCGAGCAAAAGAAAGCCAGCAGCCTTGAGGTTTTTTCCCTGACGGTTGGTGCCTATATGGCAGGTGTCAGGAAAAAGCAGGACCTGATTTCGCACCAGATTGATGAGCTGGAGCAGGAAATATCCAAGCAGCAGGATAAAGTCGCGGAAAGTTTTCGCGAGCTTAAGACATATGAAATCGCACGCGAGCAGGAGCAAAAGCGTATTCAGCAAGCAGAAGCCCGCGAAGAACAGCAAACCTATGACGAGCAGGCCCTGCGTGGGTACGCTCGAGGCGGTGATCCTTTTGATTCAGGCTTTTAACCCGTTGGCATGAAAGACATTTCCCATAGTGGTAATATCTGTTAGATACGAAGAGAGGGAGATTGCCATGTCGCAGGAAACGGATCAGGAAGGCGCAAGCCTTATAGAGCTTCAGGAAATTGATCAGAAGCATCATATCCACCCCTTTACGGCAGCCTCAGCCTTGCGGCAAGCGCCGCCTTTCCTTATTGATGGTGCGAGTGGGTGTTACGTTTCGGGGCAGGGTATCAAACTCCTTGATATGATGGCTGGCCTTGGCTGTGTGAATGTAGGCTATGGCCGCAAAGAAATGGTGAATACTGCGGCTGAAGCAATGCAGGCTTTAAGCTATTACCACAGCTTTTCTGCTGTTTCCAATCCAACTGCCGCAGCGCTTTCCGGTCTTATTGCTAACCTTGCGCCCGAGGGCATGAATAGAGTTTTCTTTGCAAACTCAGGCTCGGAAGCGAATGAGACTGTGTTGAAACTTATTCGCTATTATTGGCGCAGCAAAGGCAAGCCAGAGAAAAAAATCATCCTCACCCGCGACTATGCCTATCATGGCAGCACGCTAGCGACGACAGCTCTGAACGGTAACCCAGCAATGCTCGAGCCTTACGGGTTAGAGACAGAAACCGGCATTGAGAGAGTAAGGGCACCTTACTGGTATAGACAAGGTGGCAGTGATACGCCTGAGCAGCACTGGAAAAAAGCGGCGCAGGATATTGAAGACAAAATTATCGAACTGGGTGCAGAGAATGTGGCAGCTATGTTTGTGGAGCCTATTCAGGCCACGATGGGCGCAATCATTCCGCCAGAAGGCTATTTACCTGAAGTAGAGCGTATTTGCAGAAAATATAATGTACTTCTGGTTGCTGATGAGGTGGTTACGGGCCTCGGGCGTACAGGCCACTGGTTTGCACAGGAAACTTTTGGCTTTAAAGCTGATATAATGACCTTGGCAAAGGGGCTTTCATCTGGCTATGTTCCTATTTCTGCTGTTGTTTTACATGATGATATTGCAAGCGTTGTTGAGGACGGGGAAAATATTTTCCAGCACGGTTTTACAACGTCAGCACACCCTGTTATGGCGGCTGTGGCACTACGGAACATTGATATTCTGATGAAAGAAGGCCTCGTGGACCGTGTCAGGACCGATATAGGGCCTTATTTTGCTAAAAAGCTGGCAAGCCTTGCAGATCTGCCTCTCGTGGGCGAGGTTCGTACATGCGGCCTTATTGCTGGTATTGAGCTTGTTAGTGACAAGACAACCCGGGCGCAGTACCCGATTGAAGCTGGCATTTGTAGCCATGTCAGCCAAGCAGCATTGCTGCGCGGTGTTATTGTACGTCCGACAGGCAATAATATTGTTCTTTGCCCACCCTTCATTGTAACACATAAGGAAATTGATGCTGCTGTTGATGTGCTGGCTGAAGCACTGACCGAGATTGAAAACGCTATAAAAGCATCTTGATTACCGACTTTCTTTCAGCACGCTATTAACATCGATAGGGAAGGTATCTGTTGTCACGAAGGACAGTTGGCCAGAAAAGTCATTTACATTCAAGGCATGGTTAAATAGTTCGGTACTGTCTGCTTTCAGGCTGGCTGAAAAGTCTTTATGGCTGTGAACCCCAAGATCAAAACGCTTGCCGTATATAAAACCGTTTAACTGAATTGGCCCTAAAATTGTAAATTCCACTTCTACAACAAAACGTTTACTGTCTTCGGGCAGACTTTCTCCTTCAGGGCCTTGGCGCTTTTGGCTGTCAGGGTTAACAAGCGGTCCTTGGCCAAACAGAAGCGCGAGCATTGAGGCTTCGCCGTTGCGCATGTCAAAAGGCAGCATCAGGCTGCGCCATTCGCCAGCCCTTTCTGGTGCAGACATTAACTGTGCGATATCTTTCTTCAGCATATCCAGTAATTGGCTATTTCTATTTTCCAGAAAATTCTCTGCCTCCCCAAGCCAGCTTGTTTTTGAGCCAAAGCCAAGCGCGCTCATTAAGAAGGTTGCACTGTTGAGAAGTTTGCCGCCGCCCTGTGCCGTTCGTGCGGCAAGGTTTGAAGCAAGCGCAGGGTTTTCCGCAGCTATCAGACTGTAAGTTTGCTCAAAGGCTGGCCAATTACTCCCAGTAGCCAGTTGAAGGCCCTGTAGTGGTAACGCAGGTGCTGCGGTCGCTGTTTGTGCTGCTTCTGTGGGCAATATAATAACTGGATCACCAACATGGGGGCGCAGGGTATTAAGTAGTGTAAGGCTTAGATTACCGAGCGGTGTTTCGAGCATCAGGTCATTCTTGGGGCCTTCTGCTGTTAGATAGCCCCGGATTACATGAACAGCAGCAATCTCTGTATTCCTGTTTGCGGGGCCTGATACTGCGGTATTTTCTTGCGGGAACTGGACGAGAACAGAACGAGGTGGTCCGCCAGTACTGTTTGTGAGCTTGGCTTTATAACTGACAGCATCTGGGGCCGCTGTATGGGGCGCAGTAATAGCACTGTTTGTTACTCTGACCAGTTCACCAGATAAAGGCCCGGCTTTTTGCTGCTCCAGTATATAAGTGCCCTTGGTGGTTTCCACTTTTGCCAGTTGGTATGACCCGAGGACGGCAGGGTTGACTGCGAGCGTTTTAGCTTCGCTTAAGGGCAGGGGCTTAACACTCAGAACTTCAGCAATTTCAGATGGGGCTACTTTGCTGATAGATGGATCTATAAGCTGAATGTTTTTTAAAGCACCTTCCGGTGTGGCTGCGGTAATGACCGGCCCAACACCTGCTGTTTGCTCTGCTTGCTGTAGGCTACTAAGGCGTGTCAGGTCTGTTTCCGGGATAAGCCTGTTAGCAGAGGGCTGTGGCTGTGTTGGTGGAGCAGGGCTGGTAGTTTGCTGGTTACTTTGTACTTGCTGTGTAGAAATAAGCGTTGCGAGGTCTGCGCTGTTTGATCTGGCGGTTGGGTCTGGGTTGTCGCTTTGTAGGCCTGACAGAGGTTGGCTTGCGGGGTTGAATGTACGCCCAAGGATTTGGGCTGCAAACTCTGCTTGTGTCAGGTTATCGGTATAGGGCTTAGATAGCGAGGTAGGCTTATACGGTATGCTAAAACCTGTTGAGATTGTTAGCTGCGGTGCAGGCTCTGCTGGTTCAGCGGGGTTTTTAGGGGGTGTATGAACAGCTATAACGGTAAGAGAAAGCCTGATGGGCGGATCAATCTTGTTACCGTTTAGGGCTAAAAGATCGGCAGCAACAGTTTTGCCGGTTTCTTTTACTTCAATAATGACATCATCCCCCGGCCTTAGGCCCGCATCAGGCCGTAGGGCAAAGGTTGCCGTTTCTGTTACAATGATAGGCCTGCCTTCAGGGTCTATGCGCTTTACCTTTTGCTCAAGTTCTTCGCCAATGTGCAGGTGGGCCGCGCTTGCTGCAATAGAAACGGCAGGGTCGCGCACTTGCTGCGTGTCTTTTGGTTCAGATTTGGCTTTATTGTCCTGACGATCTTCGCCTTCCCGCCCGGTTGCTTGCTGGCGGTCTCTTGATACAGTTGAGGCGCGTTCAGTGCCTCGCGTTAGGGGCGAGTGAACAGGCTTTGGAACCGGGGGGCCGGTGATATCACTCATGCTTGCTCCCACTTCAGGACAGATACCTAAAAGTGGCTGGTTACGCCTTCATCAGATAAGCGGCAATTTGTTTAACATCGGCTGCCGCTTCAGAAGAAGGATGCCGTGTCAGCAAGGGAACCTGCGACCGGATTGCATCCACCACTTTTTTATCAGTTCGGATAATACCGATAAGTGGCGGCGAAATCTTTAAAAATCCTTCACAGGCACGTTTAATGGCTTCAAAAGCGCGTTCACCTTCACGCTTGGAAGCCACATTATTCACCACAACTGCAATATCTGCCTTTGGATTTTGCATAACGGTTAGCTTGATAAAGGCATAAGCATCAGTGAGCGAGGTTGGGTCTGCGGTCATGACGACAAGTATTTTGCCGCCGTGATGCGAAAGGCTGGTTACCGCAGGGTCAATCCCTGCAGCAAGGTCTAGCAATAAATAATCATAGTTTTTTGCGCATAGTGTTAACTGGTGCTTCAATCCATTTAAGGTGCTGCGCGATAAAGCTCCAAGCGCCCCCGAGCCGGACTTGCCCGGCAGCACGTCAAAGCTGCTGCCATCGTTATCTTTGTATGGCAGTGCAATGTCTTCGAAAGTTGCATCGCCTGAAATAACATTGCCAAGGTCTTTCTCTGGCATAATACCAAGTTGAATATCAACATTGGCAAGCCCTAAATCACCGTCGAACAGGGCAGTTTTTTTGCCAGCATGCGAGAGTGCATGTGTGAGGGTAACGGCAAGCCATGTTTTACCGACGCCGCCCTTACCTGAGGCAACTGTAATCAGGCGCTTTTCCAGTATTTCAAGGGAATGATCTGGTCTTGGATCGGTCATGGTTGTTTATCCGTTTCGGAGTTATTCTTTTTACGTGGCCTTGAAAGAGAGGTCAGTAAGCGGGCAAGGCCTAAGGGTGTTGCTGTTTCAAGCCCGTCTGCAACAAAGGGGCTACGGCTAATGGCTGCAAGCGATAGGTAGCCGGGTCTGGCTGCCATTAATATACCAGCGTAGCGTCGTGCCGCATCAAGCCGTGTTGCAATGAAGCGCGAGCAGCCCATTTGGTTGAAAATACCGGCAATTTCCTGTGCATCTAAAGGGTCAAGCCCAGCAGGCATTACCAGTACAGGCTCTGCATTCACTTCTTTGATGAAGCTTAGCAAGGTTTCCAGTTCATCTATATCAAACGCATTGGTGCCAGGTGTGTCAATCACGGTTAGCGCTGTGTTATGGGGGTGATTTTTAATAACAAACCCAAGTTCTTGCGGCGTTGCAGCCGTTGAAACTGTCTGTTTCATAAGCTGTGCAAAATGGTCCAGTTGCTGAATACCACCAGCTTTAACGGTATCTGTCGATATAAGGTGAACGGTTCGGTGGTGTATGAGGGCGTCGGCGGTGAGCTTTGCTGCACAAATGGTTTTACCAGCACCTGGTGGCCCTATTAGCATAATGGGGCGGGTGTGTGCGTCGGTTATCGGGTTAAAGCGGATGGCGGCTTCAAGTGCTGATGAAAAGGCTTCCGGCAGGCTTGCTGCTTCTACAGCCAGTGCCGCCTGACTAAAGCGCTCCGCTGTTTCAAAAGGCAAGCCGTGATGGCTTAGAACCGCTGTGACATCTGCTTTGTCAAACTCAACTGAGATAGGTGTTTTATAGGCGGCCTCTAAGGCAACCGGTGTTTGCTTGGCTTTTGGCGCAAATGACGGTGGTGCCTCATACGGGGATGGCTGCGCTTCAATTGCGGCTACAATTCTAACACCGCCTTTGCTTTCTTCTGATTGCACAATGATGGCATCTGCGCCGAGCTGTGCCCGTACTTGTGCCATCGCTTCCGCCATCGATTTTGCATGAAAGGTTTTAAGACGCATAGTTTGTTACTGTTCCTGCACTGATAGCATTTTGTTCAGCTTTACCAAGGTTTTATATTTGACCCAAGGTTCTTATTTTTGCCTGTGGATGAATTTCATTTTGGCTCATGACCACTGTTGCTGGTCTGAAGCGCTCAACAATAGAACGTACATAAGGCCGCACCAGCGGGCTTGTTAGCAAAACGGGGGATTCGCCGCGTTCGGCCTGTTGGTCGTATATCATCCGTACTGAATTGATAAATTCCTGCAATCTGGTTGGTGGCATAACCAGCTGTTTCTCTTCACCTTGCCCAATCAGGCTTTCAGAAAATGCCTGTTCCCACTGCGGAGAGAGCGTAATAAGCGGTACCAAACCTTCATGACTTGAGTAAGCGGCGCAGAGCTGCCTGCCAAGGCGGGTCCTAACATGCTCGGTTATATACACAATATTTTTGGTAAATCCTGTTGCTTCTGCCACGCCTTCCAGAATGGTAGGTAAATCGCGAATGGAAACACGTTCTGCCAAAAGTGATTGTAAAATACGCTGTAGACCAGATGTTGTGATTTGGTTTGGTATAATATCTGTCACCAGTTTTTGGTGCTCGCTTGTTAAGTCGTCGAGCAGCTTTTGCGTTTCTGCGTAGGACAGAAGCTCTGACATATTGTTTTTAATAACTTCGGTTAGATGTGTTGTAATAACGGTTGCTGCATCCACTACAGTATAGCCCCTGAAGTTTGCTTCTTCACGAGCTGAGGGCGCGACCCATGTTGCGGGCAGGCCAAATGCAGGTTCAACAGTTGCTTCACCGGGAATTTGAACGGGTTGGCCTTCTGGGTCCATTATCAGCAGCATGCCGGGTCTTATATCACCGCGGCCAACCTCGGTTTCTTTAACCCGAAGTACATAGCTGTTGGATGAAAGCTGCATATTATCGAGAATACGCACAGACGGCATAACAAAGCCCATTTCGCTTGCTAGTTGCCGGCGCAGCGCCTTTATTTGGTCTGTTAGCCGGAAACCGCTGTCGTCATTGATAAGGGTTAGGAGGCCGTATCCAAGTTCTAGGCGCAGTTGGTCAATAGCAAGTGCAGACGATATAGGTTCTTCCACAGGCGTGGTTTTTTGCTCTTCTTTTGCGATAGCCTTTTTTGTATCCTCGCGGGTCTTTTGCATTTTCCCAAGGCTATAAGCCATGTAACCCAGTGTACCACTGAATAATGCAAAAGGTAGAAACGGCAGGCCGGGCATTACACCAAGTACCATCAAAAGCGCACTGGCCACGCCAATGGCTCTTGGGCGGGCACTAAGCTGCCCAAACAGGGCTTCATCCGTTCGGCCACTAACGCCTGCTTTTGTAACCAGCATACCGGCAGCAGTTGAAACGATGAGCGCTGGAATTTGTGATACGAGACCGTCACCAATGGTTAGAATTGTATAGCGGTTACCTGCTTGAGCAAAGCTTAAGTCATTCATTACCACACCGATAATAATACCGCCCACTATATTAATGAGGGTAATCAAAATACCGGCAACGGCATCGCCGCGCACAAACTTTGCCGCACCGTCCATCGCACCAAAGAACGTGCTTTCTTCTTCAAGTTCCTTGCGGCGGCGAACTGCTTCTTTTTCGTCAATCAAGCCAGATGACATATCGGCATCAATGGCCATTTGCTTACCTGGCATGGCATCAAGGCTAAACCGTGCAGCCACTTCGGCAATACGGCCAGAGCCCTTGGTGATAACAACGAAGTTCACAATAACCAGTATAGCAAAGATAATAATACCAATGACAACATCGCCGCCCATAAGAAAGGCGCCAAATGCTTCGATAACCTTTCCTGCAGAGTCAGTGCCTTTGTGGCCTTCAGAGAGAATAAGCCGGGTTGATGCCATGTTAAGCGATAGCCTAAGCATGGTGGCAATCAGCAGGACGGTTGGGAAGCTATTAAAGTGCAATGGTTTATCAATGAACAAAACAGTCATTAAAATCATGACAGAGAAAGTAATGGATGCTGCTAGCATAATATCCAGCAACCAACTAGGCATTGGCATAATAAGCATCAGCAGGATAAGAACCATGCCTAAAGCAAAGGCAATATCCGGGCTTTTCAGACTGTTTAAAAGTCCGTCAAAGTTCGGGCCTAAGCCTTTTGGGCTATCATTACCTTTTTCACTGCTGGAGGCAGAATCGCTCATTAGTATCTCTTATGCCTTTTCTGTGTGGCCAAGTTTTCACGGCAACACAGAAAGATATATTTCTAGATTGGAGCCCGTGTTCCGGTGTCACCCGGTTGCGGTACACTCATTCCGTCAGCATTATACTGGTTTAGTTTGTTACGAAGTGTGCGGATAGAAATACCCAAAATATTGGCGGCATGGGTTCTGTTGCCAAGGCAGTGTTTGAGAGTGTCAATAATCAGATCACGCTCAACCTCTGCAACGGTTTTGCCCACTAGGCCAATAGCATTGCTGATATCTGCATCGCTATCTTCATCTGCTTCGTTAGATGACTGGAATACCCCCGATGCCCCCATGGTTGGGGTTTGCATCGTGCTGAGGTTACCACTGGCATCGGGTAACAGGATAGCGGCTGTTGATATTGTGTCACCAGAGGCGAGAAGAACCGCTCTATGGATTGCGTTTTCAAGCTCCCGCACGTTACCAGGCCACCGGTGGTTTTTCAGCATTGCTATGGCATCATCAGAAATTTTCCGGTCAGGGGACTGATTGATTTCAGCATATTTGCTGGCAAAGTGTTTGGATAGAATTTCAATATCTGCCGGGCGTTCCCGTAGCGGTGGTACACAGAGATTAACCACATTCAGGCGGAAAAAAAGATCTTCCCTGAAATTACCGCTTTTTACAGCATCTTGCAGGTTGCGGTTTGAGGTTGCAATTATCCTGATATTAACGTTAACGGGCTTAGAGCCACCCACGCGGTCAACCTGACGTTCCTGAATTGCCCGAAGAAGTTTAGCCTGAAGCCGCACATCCATTTCGGAAATCTCATCTAGCAGTAAAGTGCCGCCGTCTGCTTCCTCAAACTTCCCTATTCTACGGGCAACAGCGCCGGTAAAGGCACCTTTTTCATGTCCGAAAAGTTCAGACTCTAAAAGGTTTTCCGGTATGGCGGCACAGTTAACCGCTACAAAGGGCTTGTTCGCACGGCGACTTTTTTGGTGTACAAAGCGGGCCATCACTTCTTTACCAGTACCAGATTCGCCCGTGATCAAAATACTTGCTTCAGAAGGCGCTACTTGCTCGGCAAGGGCGGCAACATTCTTCATAATAGCATCATGATAGATGAAAGACTGGCTGTCTTCTGTTACGGCCTCAAGAACGGCAGCGATGAGTTCTGCATCAGGGGGTAGCGGTATATATTCCTTGGCGCCACCTCTGATGGCCGCTGCTGCTACCTTTGGGTCGGTACCAATACCGCAAGCAATTACTGGAATAGAGAAATGCTCCGCCCTAAGCCGGGGGATCAGGGCAGGGATGTTATGCGACACCTCTACCATCAATAGGTCAGCCCCTCTGCTTCGCAGAATTGCAAGTGCAGTATCCACATCATTTGCATGGGTTACTTTAGCGCCGCGCTCCATTGCTATTTGGCTAGCAGCACCCAGTTGGCCTTCAAGTGTTCCAACAATCAGCAATCGCATTGTTTTTTCTCCGTTATTTTATGCCGCGCGCTGAACGGTTTCATCATTGTCTTTGCCCTTACGATTTAAAAAAGGTTATGCGTTTGGAGGGTGGCAAAATAGTATTCAGCAGCATCTCCAACCGGCGCGGGTTTTCTTTGCGTCTGATAGATGTTGCCCCCATGGCATACAGGTTGTTTACAAGGGCCTCTTCGGTTGTGCAGTGCTCGGTTTTTGCAGCTAGTGGAATAAATACCAGATGCGCCAGAATGGCACCGTAAAAAGTCGTGAGCAAAGCAACTGCCATGGCCGGGCCAATTTCAGCAGGGTTATCGAGGCTGCCGAGCATGCGGACAAGCCCTATCAGAGTACCGATCAGGCCCATGGCAGGTGCCACATCACCAGCCCGCCGCAGAAAATCAACAGCGCGCATATGGCGGGCAGAGGCAGTGCTCGCTTCACGGCGCATAATTTGTTCAATATCTTCAGGCTGTGCGCCGTCTGCAACCAGCTGCATCGCCTGCATGAGAAAAGGCGTATCCTTCAGGCGTGGTATTAAGCGTTCAAGCATAATAATGTCATTATGTTTGCGAACTTCAACAGCAATTCTCATAACCTTTGTCGCTTCTTCTGTTGGCTCACGCTGACCGTGCCGCAAGAGTGCCCAGATATTTTGTGGCAAGGTGATCATTTCCTGTAGGCGAAAACTGATCGCCGTAACGGCAAATGTACCCAACACTACAATCATCACCCCTTGCAGGTTGATGAAAGCCATAGGAGAGCCACCCAAAAATATTGCTCCGGCAACCAGCAAAAATGCTGTCAACATGCCAAAAACTGTACTCATACGGCCTGTTCCTCCCCTTGACCGGCAGCCTAAGCTCCGGCACCCCCATCCAGCTTGATAATCTCTGTCATGGTAACGCCGAGATGGTCCTCAACCAGAACAACTTCACCCCGTGCAACGAGGCGATTATTTACATAAATATCAATAGCTTCACCTACTTTTCGGTCCAGCTCTACAACTGTGCCAGGGGCAAGTTTTAATAATTGGCTTACCTCAAGAGAGGATTTGCCAAGAACAGCCTGCACCTGTACCGGTACATCAAATACCGGTTCCAACTCCTGAGCACTTCTGACTTGGCCATCTTCTTTTTGAGCAAGCTCTGGTGACTTTGATGAACCAGCAGACAGCTCCTTCAGCCCTACATCATTATTATTGTCGTCCTGATTGGCCATTCAATCTTCCTTGGTTATAACATATCCCGTTTGGTGCTATCCGATCGGGGCTTATAAGAGTTCCGTATCATTCTCTATGGGTTCGTCAGTTTTTGCTGTGTCGGGAATAACAAAGCGCTGTACGGCATTTTCTATTTCGCGCTGAATATCTGCCATGCTGCGTTCAGAGCCGCCATCAGGCCATTCAACCCTACAGTCCTGCTGTGCAAGATTTGTTTCCCCTATCAGAACAATATCACCACTAAACCCTGTTGTATGTTTCATTGCGTCAATGCGTGCGCTAATTGGTTCTGCCATGCTCTCAGCAACCCGTACCACTAGTCGTGGTTCACGGTGTGCTGTTGTCATACAGTCTTCAATCAGGGCTGAAATTTCCTCAAGAGGGTGCTGGCGTATAAGGGCAGGGGAGAGCTTGCTGGCTATTGCGTAGGCTAGCTGTACCATATCCTGTTTCAGTTCTTCCCGGAGTTGATTATGCTGGGCAAATAAGGCTTCGGCAGACTGTGATATGGTTTCCATGGCTACCTGTGTTGCAGCCTCTATCTCAGCTAATGCTTTTTCACGGCCCTCCACAAAGCCTTGGTTCCGCATTTCTTCTTTTGCAGTGACATTTTCTTTTTGCAGTCGCTCAAGCTGAACGTCATAGCGGCTTTTGGCGCCGCCATCGAATGCTTGATCAAAAGTAAATTTAACTGGTTGTGCCATTTTAATCCTGTTGAACTTAGTAAATTAGTTCATCTTCGCCTTTATTGTCAGAAAGAAGAATTTCGCCTGCTTCAGCGAGATCCTTCGCTTTATTCACCATTTCCATTTGCGCTTCGTCTACATCCCGCAATCGCACAGGGCCCATTGCCTCCATGTCTTCGCGCAGAATTTTGGCTGCCCGCTCTGACATGTTGGAGAAAAACAGATCCCGAAGCGTGTCAGAAGCACCTTTCATTGCCAGAGCGAGTTTATCTTTATCCACGTTCCGGAGCAGGGTTTGCACGCCGCTTGGGTCAAGGTTTGCAAGGTCTTCAAACGTAAACATCAAGGCACGGATGCGCTCTGCGCTATCCCGGTTACGATCTTCAAGTGCTGCAAGAAAGCGTGATTCTGCGCCTCTATCTAGGTAATTGAAAATTTCTGCAATTGTTTCGTGGCTGTCGCGTCTGCTGGTCCGGGCAAGATTGTTCATAAATTCAACGCGCAAAGTTTGTTCCACTTTGTCGAGAATGTCTTTCTGTACGGATTCCATTCTCAGCATCCGCATAATGACTTCCATGGAAAAATCTTCTGGTAGTACAGCTAACACCCGTGCTGCGTGCTCTGCTTTAATTTTCTGTAGAACCACGGCAACAGTTTGCGGATATTCGTTTTTCAGATAGCTGGCGAGCACCATTTCGTTCACGTTGCCAAGCTTATCCCACATAGTGCGACCGGCTGGGCCACGGATTTCATCCATAATTTGTTGCACCCGGTCGCCGGGCAGCATTTTACCAAGAAGGCGCTCCGTGCTTTCGAAGGAACCATTAAGGTTCCCTACAGTTGATACTTTACCGGCAAATTCAATGAAGAGCTCTTCTACAGACTTAGCCCGAACGCTGCCTAGGTTAGACATATGCTGGGACAACTCTTTGATCTCATCTTCTGAGAGCTTTTCCCATATAAGCCGGCCATATTCTTCGCCAATGGCAAGCATAAAAGCAGCCGCCTTTTGGGAGCCTGTCATTTTGCTAAGGTCTTTACTTTGCTCGTTCATTGTATCTCACTTAGTCGGTGTAAAGCCATGTTCTAACAATGGCGACAGATTCTTCTGGGTTAGCCCGAATAATTTCAGCCACTTTCTTAATTGCAGATTCCTGAATGCGGCCTTCAACTTGCGCCACGTCAATTTTACCATCAGTGCCTAGCTTTGCTGGCTCTAGTGATCCAGAATCCCGCGCCGCCATAACGGCTGCAGTTGCGGCAGGGTCTCCCGCTGCTGCTGCTGCTAAAACTTCTGCCGAAAGGCCGTAACCAGGGCCTGCAAGTGCTGCTGGGGCTTCCTGTTGCCGCGCTTCAATCTGGTTAGGGTCTATTGGTGGCGGCGCATCTGGAATTGCTTCAATAAGTCGAGCAACCAGAGGGCGAACAATCAACAGAAGCACAAGAATTGCCAGTAACACGGTACCACCGTATTTCATGACATCAAAGACATCCTGTTTGTTAAGCCCCAGCATGCTAAAGGCTTCGGTTGTTTCGCCGAGTGGGGCGGGGTCAATAAAACGCATTGTTGCAACAGTTACCTGATCGCCGCGATTTTCATCATACGGGATAGCCGTTTTAACGAGGTCTTCCAGTTGTTGCAGTTCTTCTGCCGTACGCGGCGTTGGCGTGCCTACAGTATTGCCTTCTTCGTCTAGGTCGCGAATATAATCCACGAGTACAGAAGCGCGTATCTGTGTGATTGTGCCGGGTTCTTTTATCGTTGTGGTTTCGGTTTTTGAGTTCTCAAAATTAGTGACTTCATTGGTTTTAGACGTGTCGTTGGTTTGCTGTCCATTTTGTCCGCCTTGGGCATCAGGCAGGTTAAGGGATGCTGTAACCTGCCCACCAGCGGGTGCCTCTTTTGATGTTTCTTCCAAAACATTCTGGGAAAGAACAACCTGCGTATCAGGGTCGTATGTCACTTCACTTGTTGTGGTGCGGTTCATATCCATTTGAACAGAGATTTCTGCCCGCACAAGCCCGCGCCCTACAACACTGCCGATCAATTCCTCAATGCGGCCTCGGTATATGCTTTCTGCTGAAAGTCGCGCATCTTCAAGTGTTGAAAAACTGCTAAATTCTTTTTTTGTTGCACCGTCAAGTATAAGGCGTCCATTGGTGTCTGTGATTGTAACACGGTCAGGCGATAGACTAGGGACAGCAGAAGATACAAGTGCCTGAATAGCATGGGCTTGCTGCTGGCTTATCGAGCCTGAGGTTTTCAGAAGAATAGAGGCTGAAGGCTGGCTTTCCTCACGCTGGAATGGCCGCCGCTCTGGCATAACGATATGCACACGGGCTTCAGATACAGATCTGATAAACTTTATGGTTCGTGCCAGTTCACCCTCAACAGCGCGAACATAATTGATATTCAATTCAAAGCTGGTTCTGCCAAAACTTGATTCGCCGTCGAAAATTTCTTTACCAACAACACCGCCGGTTAGACCTTCCCCGGCGAATCGTAGCCGAAGCCGGTCAACCTGTTCTTGTGGAACACGGACAAGCCTACCCGTTGCATCTGATTCGTAAGGAATTCCTTCAGCGTCGAGCTGCTGAGCGATAGACGCGGCAGCGGCCGGGTCAAGGTCAGCATAGAGCGTTGACATGCGTGAAGTTTGCAGCCCCCCAATCACAATTACGAAGAAGCCAACAACAACAACACCAACAAAGGCGACCATCATTAAACGGCCTGTACCCATGTTTCTTAAAAACTGAAAAAGACTTTCCAATGCCACCTCGGTAAATGCAATTGGCCCACCCGCCAACGCTTCACTGCGCCCCAACTTACTGTCTATTCAGTAAACAGATAGTTAAATCTAGGCAAATTTTGCCTATAAATGTAAAGAAAAATTTTGCATATCACACAATAAAGATATCTGGGCGGCCTAATCCTGTTGAATACCACGGTATTTTTGAATGCGTGTTGTGCGAAGCCCTGGCATGCCATTTTTATGAATAGCTTGTTGCCATGATAAAAATTCTTCTACTGATAGACTGTATCGACTGCACGCATCCTCTAGAGTTAGTAAACCCCCTTGTACCGCAGCTACGACTTCGGCTTTTCTGCGGATAACCCAGCGCTCGGTGTCTTGGGGAGGTAAATCTGCCAAACTCAGAGGGCGGCCAGTTGGGCCAATTATCTGATTATCAACAGCCTGTTTATCCCGGTTTTTCATGCCTGTAATCCGGTTAGTTTGCGTGAAATTCAAGTGTTACTATAGGTACTCAGGCTTAAGAAAAAACTAATGTATAGGGTTAATTGTTATTAATAAGTAAGGCAGCACATAGAATAACAAAAAAACCGAAAGGCTTTATGCCTTCCGGTTTTTTGCAAAAGAGTTAGCCTTTTATTAAATTCTGACGAGTTCTTCCAGAATTTGGTCGGATGTTGTGATGATCCGTGTGGACGCAGAGAATGCACGTTGAACTTTGATAAGTTCTGCAAACTCGCTTGCAAGATCAACTGTTGATTGCTCAAGTGAGAAGGGTGCAACACTGCCAGAGCCACCTTGACCTGCCTGCTGGTATGATGGGTCACCAGAAAGATCGGAGAGGCTGTAAGCATTACCTTGGCGCCGTGTAAGCCCGTCTGCATTTTGGAATGTTGCAATTGGTAGTTTGTAAACCGTCAGTGTCAGGCCATTATCAAAGATAGCTGTTACGTTGCCGTCCTCACCAATGGATACACCTGTCACGTTTTCAAAGCTTGCACCGTCAACACTTGAACTGAGAAGGTTTGAAGCATTGTCCGTTTGTGAAAAGCCATCACTTTCGCCGTCAGATCCAAAATCAAAGTGAATTGAGCCTTGTTCAACTTCGGTGTTTAGAGCCGCATTATATGTGAAGGACAACTGTGAACTTGCACTTGCCAAATCGACTGTTGCGCCAGCGGCGTCCTGCATTGTAGAATTTGCCAAATCGATAGAGCCATCAGGATTGAAAACAAGTTGCCCCGTGGCAATAACACCGTTTGTATGCGCTGTTGCATCTAGCTGGGTGTCGTCATCAAAGTATAGCTCATAGTCCCATGTATTGGTTGAGCCAGTATCAGCATCTTTTACAGCTGAAATGACAACAGTATGCTGGCGGCCTTGCGAGTCATAAATTTGAATATTTGTTTCCAGATCAGCTTCCACATTACCTGCAGCCAGATCACCGGTTGTATAGCCTGTAACCCCTGCCGCCGTAGTTTGGAGGTTAGCTCGCAGGGAAACATTCTGTGTGGCTGTGCCAAGGCTGTTAAGCTCGTTAATGTTGATAGGCTTAAGCTCGCTTGTGTCGTTCTGGTTTGAGGTGATACTTCCATCACTCGCTACAGGCCACCCCATAAGATACAAGCCTGATGTGTTTCGCAGATAGCCTTCATCATCCTGTGTAAATGACCCTGCACGTGTGTATAGAATTTCACCGTTAGAATCATTTGCATTTACGCCAGCTCGAACCACAAAAAAACCAGAGCCGTCTATCGACAGGTCGGTTGAACGCCCTGAAGGCTGCAATAGGCCCTGTTTTGAAACAAGGGTTTCTGAAAATGATTTTACACCACCGGGTGAATAGGAACTTAGGGACGCGGTTTCTGTAACAAGTGTTGAGAAACGCGACCGGGTTTCTTTATACCCGATTGTATTAACGTTTGTAATATTATCGGCGATTACGGCTACACCCTCAGAAAAGGCCTGTAGTCCCGATACGCCGGCTGCCAAAGCCGTGAATGCCATTATAATTCTCCTAAACTCTTTTGCATTTTCACATCACTGTGGCGTTCTGCTTTTGCTGCGGGTTATCCCCGCGCGCTAAGGCCAGACACTTCTGGTCCAGCCGTGTAATCACGATGCTAGTTTTGTGCCAGCAATCGTACGATATCTGATTGAGCCACAAGATTTGGCCCAATCGTGAAATAAGGTTCAAGGCCAGAGGTGTCGACAGCAGTTACCCTGCCTTCTACGGCAATGTTAGGGCTTACTTTTTCGCCTTCTGGGTCTGTTGCTGTAATAGACAGCTCATAAGTACCTGCGTCTGCAAGGGTGCCATCTGTTTTAAGGCCGTCCCATTTAAAGTCATGGAGGCCGAGGCCTGTTTCGCCTGTTGTTTCATAAACAACTTTGCCATCTTCGTCTTTAACCTGAATAGTAATTTCTTCAATAATATCTGTATTGCTATACTGCCAGTTAACACCTGTAGTACTGTGCTCGCCAAAGGGCGATTCAACAAGGGCGGTATGGCCTAGGTATCCAACGGCGGCACCCGCGCTGTTCAGAGATGTTAGGAGCGCGATTGATTCAAGATTTTCATTCGCCTTGATCTGTTGCTCTACGCCAGCAAAAGCAACAAGCTGGTTGGTGAATTCGCCGCTGTCCATTGGGTCAAGCGGGTCCTGATACTGCAACTGTGTTGTAAGCAAAGTCAGGAAATCGCTAAAATCAGTGGCAAGTGCCGCAGAATCTTTTTGCGCCGTTGTTGTTGCTGCCGAGTTATTAGTGACAGAAGATACATCAGCCATTTCTAAATCTTTCTTTCCGTGGTCTATCAGACCCTTACATCAAGCCCGGTTTCAACTGTAACATGAGCCAGAATTTCATCGAGTGTAGCAGTATCAAGTTCATCGCCGCCGTCGTCTGTAGTGTCGGCCCCTGAGCCACCCGCAGAGTTTTTACCGTTTTTATGCTGCTCGTCCTGAACAGCTTCGGCAAAGGCTTTGCCAGCGCTTTCACCGTCACCAGAATCCAAACTGAAGGAAATACTGCCATTTTCTACTTTGTGGCCACCAGCTTCAAGCGCGCGTTCCAGTCCCTTTGTGTCGCGCTGTAAAAGCTCTAGCGTTTCGGGCCGCTCTGCTACAACACGGGCTGTTACGGTGCCATCAGAGCCAAAGGCCATGCTCACTCTCACGCGGCCAAGCTCTGGTGGGTCAAGCCGCATAGTAAATTGATCACCCCCATTTTTAAGGGTGCGTGATACAGCAAGGTTAAGCTGCTTTGCGATCTGCCCGCCGAGAGCAGGGGAGGGTTTGCCGCCAAGTAAGCCCATGCTGCTCATAAAGCCCGTATCACCTCTCAGGCTGCTAAGGCCTGCTGAGACGGCCTCAGCGGCAGAGCCATCACCGCCGCCGCTAATTGTCTCGGGTGTCCATGTAATGACAGGCGCCCTTGCAGCTTCTGAAGACCGCGCTGCCATCATTTCAGTTACGGGGTTCGCTGTCAGTGTTGGTACAGCGCTGTTGTTTTGGCCTAAAACTGCCTCAGGTGTAAGTGGCTTGGCTGTATCAGTTGATGCCGTTTTAGATGTAGCTTGTTTTGCCGCATTTGCTTGGGCAGCCTGTGCTGTTGCGGCTGCTTGCTGGCTTGCAGTGTCAGTTGTTGCTTGCTGTGCAGGTGCTGTTTGTGCAGCGGCCTTTTGTTGTGCAGCATTGACCGTCACGGCTTGAGCTTCAGCAGCCTTGGCGTCAAGATTGACATCATAAGCTTCTGTGACTGACATAAGCTCTGCGCCGCCGCGAGTTTGCTGTGCATTCACGGGCTTGGCTGCCGCCGCTGCTGATACAATGCTCTCAGGTGTAATGTTTTGTGCCGTATCTAAGGATAATGCGGCATCAGGTGTAGGTGCTGTGACTGCTGCAAGCGTTGGCACAGTAAGCATGTCTTTAGGTGCTGCATCAGTTAGATTTGTAAGAGGCGCAGGCGGCGTTGTTGTTAGGGCCTCTAGCTGCGCAAGTGGCAGAAGGTGGACTTCACCCGTCGCTGTGCTGGCATCTGCCGCAAAAATGAAAATGTCGTTTTGCGCAGAACTTTCAAGCGAAGCTATTGTTGCCGGTTCAGTTTGTAGTTGGCCAGCCTGAATGCGATTGGCAAGCTCAAGGCCTGACATCTGAATAAGTTGCAGGCCAGCAATGCCTTCTATCGATGCTACATCGATGCTTTCTGGGGATAGAGTTTGCAGGCCGCTCAGGTCGGCAATGTCTGTGGCTTCAGCGAGAAGGTCAGATGGATCAACAACGACAATACCATCCACCCCTTCTGGTGTTTTAACACCCCAAACCTGCCCAGATGCGGAAATGGCCGGGTTTATGCTTTTGAGAGCCTCTGTGAACTGGCTTGCCAAATCGCCGTTTTCATCAACTTTGCCTGCTATTGATGCATAGAAATCGCTAAGCGACTGGGTCGGGTTCGCACCACTGTTTTGCATAAATTGTTCAATAGCGTTCATGGCTGTTCCATTATATCCGTATCGGTCAATCTGGTTTATTCAGGCCTTAATAAGCAAGTCGTGGGCCAATTTCAGAATGCCTGTGTAAGATGTTGGAAATGCTAGATGATGGTAAAGTGTGTTCAAACGCATTTGCGAGCTTTGCCCGAGATAAGGTCTTTATTGCCGGGTAAAATGCCCCCAGATTCTTTAAGGCGGAATCCCTTGCCTCTTTGTGTTATGATCCTTATATGCAGGACTTGAACCTAGCTGCGGCAAAGATTGATACGGATATGAATGATACACTGAATAGTTTAGGCTTTAAGGGTGACCCCGCTGACACACGGGTTGTTGTTGCTATGTCTGGCGGCGTTGATAGCAGTGTAACCGCCGCCCTTTTAAAAGAGCAGGGCTATGATGTGGTAGGGATTACCTTGCAGCTTTATGATCACGGTGTTGCTGTTCAGAAAAAAGGCAGCTGCTGTGCCGGCCAAGATATCCATGATGCGCGCCGTGTGGCGGAAGAGCTTGGTATTCCACATTATGTTCTGGATTATGAAAGCCGGTTCAAAGAGCAGGTCATGGAAGAATTTGCCGACAGTTATATTAAAGGGGAAACACCGATCCCCTGTGTGCGTTGTAACCAGACAGTGAAATTCAAAGACTTGCTTGCAACAGCTCGCGATTTGGGTGCTGCCTGCATGGCAACGGGGCACTATGTGCAGCGTGTTGTCGGCGATGACGGTAAAGCGCGTTTGCTGCGCGGTGTTGATAGCGGCAAGGATCAAAGCTATTTCTTGTTTGCAACCACGCAGGAACAGATCAATTTTCTGCGTTTTCCGCTTGGTCATATGGATAAAGCCGAAACTCGGCAGCACGCTGAACGGTTTGGCCTTGTCGTTGCTGACAAGCCAGATAGCCAAGATATTTGTTTTGTGCCTGAAGGCCGCTATGTTGATGTTATTGAACGACTGCGCCCTGGGGCGCTTGAGCCGGGTGATATTGTCGATGTGGACGGTAATATACTTGGGCAGCATGACGGCATTATCAAATATACGATCGGGCAACGCCGCGGTATTGGTGTCGGTGGGTCAACAGAACCGCTTTATGTAGTGAAGCTTGATCCTGTTAAAAAACAGGTCATCGTTGGGCCAAAGGAAGCGCTCGAAACACTAGAAATAGGCGTCAAGGATATTAACTGGGTTGGCGAGATTGTGCCAGAAGAGGGTATCGAGGTGGTCGCTAAAATCCGCTCTACCCGTCCGGGTGTTGCTGCGCGCCTTTATATGGATGCTGGCCGTCATGCCCGCCTGCAACTGCATGTGCCAGAGGCTGGGGTGTCGCCAGGGCAGGCCGCTGTATTTTATGATGGTAACCGCGTTTTAGGTGGTGGTTGGATCGATGCGGCAATTAGTGCAGACCCAAGATTGGCTGCGGCCTAAGCTATTTGTATATCTTTTTAATACAAAAGCGGCTCAAGTGGGAGAACTTGAAGCCGCTTTATGTCTCTATTTGATGTTATCAAAGTGGTGGTGGTGTGCCTTTGCCGCGTATAACATTGGCAATCAGCGTCACTATAAACAGAATAATAAAGGCAAGGAACAACAGTTTTGCAGCGCCTGCCAGTGTCCCTGCAATGCCACCAAAACCAAAGATTGCTGCAACTATTGCAAGAATGAAAAATGTAAGTGCCCAACTAAGCATGGTCTTTCTCCTATGTTTGACAAGTTTCATGTTAGGGATAGGCTTATTAAAACTCAGTAAGATAAAGGGTGATTACACATAAGCAGAGCATCAATATCTGTGGGGCTATGGATGCGATTATGTGTTAAAGCTTGAGAATTCAAGGCATATGACCTTAAATAAATAAAAGCCCTTTCTACTATAGTGGGCATATACAGGGGAAAGCAGGCTTTGTCTGGACAGCGCCGCACAAGACTGTCGCCAGAGGCGCGAAAAAAGCAATTGTTAGTGGTTGCAATTGACCTGTTCGCCGAAAAAGGCATTGGTGAGGCAAAGCACGCTGATATTGCTCGACGCTCGGGCATGTCTACAGCTTCTACATTTGTATATTTTCCAACACGGGATGCCTTGCTGTTAGATGTGTCTGATGAAGTGAGCCGGTATTTTCTTGCTTTGTTTGATGGTGTGCAGCCTGAGAAAGGCGGCGCTGCAGCAATACTGCGTGAGCTTGCAGGGCGCATGCTGCATGCGGAAGATGAACACCCTAATTATGTGCGAGTCTTGCTGGGCTTTAGTACGCGGTTCGATAAACAGCTACGAGATCGGTATCTGGCTTTTCAGGGGGAGTTGCTCACCAAGGTTAGCGAAATTATATGGGCGCACAGTGGCCTGCCGCGGCAAGATAACCGCGATGATGCTCGGATTTTGCTTTCCGCCAGTCAGGCACTTGCACAAATGAAGCTGGACGGCGAGCCTGATGAAAAGCTGAAACGGTTTATTGATCACACTATTGATGTGGTTCTGGCTTTTTCCAGTAAATAAAATTATTCAGCTTTTTTGATAATGGGGGCATGCGTAACCGGGCATTTCAGGCTGTTGGCGATGAAACATTCTTTTGCGGCATCTTTGTGCAGTTTCATTGCTATCTCAATATCTGAATCGGCAGATATAGTAATGGCTGGGCGCAGTGTAATAGCTGTAAAATACCCCCCGTTCCCTTCGCCTTCGGTCATGGCGCCTTCTGCTGTGTCAGCATAGCTCAACACCTGCACACCGTTTACGGCGCAAAAGTGCAGATACCATAACATGTGGCACGACGATGTGGCGGCAACCAGCATTTCCTCAGGGTTATAACGAGAGGGGTCACCCCTGAAGGCTGGGTCAGCAGAGGCAAGAATGTCAGGCTTACTGTCTGCAAGTATCACATGGTTACGGCTATAACTTTTATATGATTTTGTGCTGTTGCCGTTGTTGTCTGTCCAAACGGTATAGGTTTTATACTGGTGTGTTTTTGTCATAAGTTTTGCCCGTAGACTGAAGGGAAGTCTGTTACTCCAATTGTATAATTAGAACGATACGCTTTTCAATTTTTAGGTCAATCTCTCGTTGTGTTTGCTTTTTGACTAAAAACTGCCTTGACGGGGTGACACACCTCTTATATACCGGCGCAGTTTTCAGTATCCCAAAACGATTTGGGAATGAAGCTGATACATATAATGTTTTGTCATATGGCCGAGTAGCTCAGCTGGTTAGAGCAGCGGAATCATAATCCGCGTGTCGGGGGTTCGAGTCCCTCCTCGGCTACCAATAAACAAAAGGCCTCGCCAGTTTTGACGAGGCCTTTTGTTTATAAAATCTTTTCTGTTATTGTAAAAAATATAGTGCTGAAAAAATAGTAACCTCGTAAATGGGGCTTGATTTTATTTCTTGTAAACATATATATTTGCGTGTCGAAAATGAATGAAATAGCCGGTTGGTTGATCCGGTAGCTTGCTTTTGCAAGTAGTCAGTCGCTTATTTGTGCGATCCCACGGCGCCCTTGAGGCGCGTGGATTCTTGATGAAACAATGCGCCTCTTGTTAATGTTTAAGAGGATAGTTTCATGATTTCATATAAAAAATCATATTTGAATGTGGCCTTTAATAGTAGTTTTAGGGCTTTCTTATCGCGTCAATCCTTTGTTTTTGGAGCTGAATAATGCCTGAAACTCAGCTTCAACAGCCTCAGAGGCAGCGCAAAATATTTGTTTTTATTATTGTTATAGTCATGATTACGGCTGTTTTCTATGGTGTTTATCTATGGAAATCGGCCCGCGATAGTGCATCGATGGGGCACGGTCATGAAGCACCGCCCACCCCGGTCAATGCCAGTATAGTTCACCCTGAAAGCTTGCCTCAAGCGCTGCAAGCTATTGGCTCGCTTAAAGCAAAGCAGGAAGTAGATATCGCATCTGAAGTGGCTGGAACAATATCGGCATTACATTTTGTATCAGGCCAAAAGGTTAAGGTGGGGGACCCGCTCGTACAGCTCAATGACAGTGTTGAACGCGCTCAGCTTGCTGGCGCTATGGCGCAGGTTAAATATGCGGAACTGCAACTGCGCCGTGCCAAAGAACTCAGTTCCACGGGGGCTGAGTCCACACAAACCCTTCAGCTCCGCGTCTCTGAACTGGAGCAAGCCCACGCAGCAGTGAACCAGCTTAATGCTCTTATTGGCCAGAAAATGCTCATTCGTGCGCCTTTTAGCGGCCAAATTGGTATCAGGAACGCAGACCTTGGCCAGTATGTGGACCCTGGCGTTAGCTTTACACACCTGACCGCACTTGATGAACTGTATGTGAACTTTACCGTGCCACAGCAAGAACTGAGTAAGCTAGCGGTTGATGGCAAGGTGATTGTTGAAACAGACGCTTATCCAGGTCAGCAATTTGAAGCATATATTAATGCTATTAACCCTGTGATTAATGCCGATACGCGTAATATTGCAGTGCAGGCTACACTCAGTAACGACCGTGATCTTCTGCGTCCTGGCCTTTTTGTGACAGTTCATGTTGAGCTACCTAGTAGGGATAATGTGATTATTCTTCCCCTTACCGCTGTGCAGACCAGCGCTTACGGTGACATGGTGTATAAAGTAAAAGATGGCACGGTTACTATTGTGCCTGTCATTACAGGACAGCATGTGGGTGACCGTGTTGTGATTGAAAAAGGTGTAATGGCTGGTGAAGTAGTAATTTTGGACGGTCAGGTTCGTGTCTATCCGGGGTCTTCGGTAACAGTTGTGCAAGGTGATGACCATGCGGGGGCTGTAGGGCAATGATTTCAACTGATCTTTTTATAAAACGGCCAATCCTTTCCATTGTTATCAGTATTCTTATTTTTCTGGTTGGAGCTGTTTCTATTTTTTCATTGTCTGTTCGCCAGTATCCGAACTTACAAAGTGCAACCATTACCATTGCAACATCTTATCCTGGTGCCACACAGGAAGTGATGCAGGGCTTTGTAACCACACCTATTGCGCAAGCAGTTGCTACAGTGAACGGTATTGAATATCTGTCATCTACGTCAAAGCAGGGCTCAAGCCAGATTAAAGTAAAGCTTGTTATCAATGCTGATTCAGACAGGGCAATGACTGAAGTTCTGGCCAAGGTTCAACAGGTGAAATATTTATTGCCGGACGGTGTTTTTGACCCTGTAATTTCAAAAATCACAGACGGCGCATCAGCTGTTCAGTATATCACTTTCATGAGTGATACGCTGTCGTTGCCGCAAGTAACAGACTTTGCAACACGTGTTGCGCAGCCTTTATTCACTTCTGTGCCTGGTGTTGCTTCCGCTGATTATTCCGGTGGGCAGCCTCTTGCCATGCGCATCTGGCTTGATCCAGATAAGCTGGCATCAAGAGATTTAGCAGCGTCTGATGTAACATCAGCTCTTGTCCGCAATAATGTTCAGGCTGCACCCGGCCAGTTGAGGAACGGCGAAACTGTGATGAATATTACCGCCGCAACTGATGTTGTGGATATTGAGCATTTCCGTTCAATGGTTATTAAAAGTGGTGGCGACAATGGTGGCTTAGTTCGCCTTGGTGATGTTGGTACTATTGAACTGGGCGGGCAAAATTATGATTCACGCTCGCGCGATAATGGGAAGCTTGGGGTGATACTCGCTATTGCTCCAACGCCAGACGGAAACCCGATTGACATTGTTGAGGACACAAAAAAGCTGATTATTGAGATACAGAAAGTGGCACCGCCAGGGCTAACCGTCAAAAGCGTTTTTGATGTTACTCATTTTGTTAATGCCTCTATTGACGAAGTGAAGAATACGCTTATGGAAGCAATCGCGATTGTGGTCGTTGTGATCTTTCTTTTCCTTGGGTCTTTTCGCTCTGTCATTATCCCAGTTGTTACAATTCCATTGTCTATCATTGGGACAGCGGCATTGATGCTGGCATTTGGTTTTTCCATTAACCTTTTAACGTTGCTTGCCATGGTTTTGGCGATTGGACTTGTTGTGGATGATGCCATTGTAGTTGTGGAAAATATCCACCGTCATATTGAAGAGGGACTGTCCAGAGTTGAGGCGGCGATAGTTGGTGCCAGAGAAATTGTCGGGCCGGTTATTGCAATGACAATTACATTGGCCGCTGTTTATGCACCTATTGGCATGATGGGCGGCTTGACAGGTAGTCTGTTTAGGGAATTTGCCTTTACTTTGGCAGGCTCTGTTTGTGTTTCAGGGGTGATTGCCTTGACGTTATCCCCCATGATGAGTGCGAAACTTTTGAACAGGAAGGTTTCTGAAGGTGGCTTTGCTAAAGCTGTTGAACGCTTTTTTGAGAAAATGGCTCGTGGGTATGCCCGGCTTTTAGCAATCACTCTTCAATACCGGTCTGCAATGCTGCTACTGGCAGCAGCAACAATGGCCGCAAGTGCCTTTATGTTTCTTGGTAGCCAAAAGGAATTGGCGCCGCAAGAAGACCAAGGTTATGTGTTTACAGCGGTGAAGGCCCCGCAGTATGCCAATATTAAATATACAGATAAAGTTGCTCTGGAAATGGTGGAGATATTTAAAAGCTTTCCAGAGTATGATGGCAGCTTTTTTGTGACGGGCCAAGGTGGCCTCAATAATGCGTTTGGCGGTATTATGCTGAAAGAGTGGAGCGAGCGTGACCGCAGCGCAACTGACGTACAAAACCAGCTTTATGGTATGGCCAATAATGTTCGTGGTGCCCTGATTACTCCTTTCCAGCCAACGGCACTGCCTGCTGCTGAAGAGGGTGTGCCGTTTCAAATGGTGTTGCGCTCAACTGCAGGCTTTGGGGCGCTGTTTAATGATATGGAAGGACTAAAGGCCGCGGCCCGCAGTAGTGGTTTGTTTGTCTTTGTTGATAGCAACCTTGCGTTCGATAGCTCTACCGCACATATCACAATTGATGCTGCAAAGGCTGGCGAAATGGATATTAGCATGCAGGATATTGCTAGTACGTTAAGCTCATTGGTTGGGGAAGGGTATATCAATCGCTTCAACTATTTTGAGCGATCGTACGATGTTATCCCACAGGTGCGAGAAAAGGACCGTCTTACACCCGAAAGCCTTGGCCGCTATTTCGTGCGGACCAAGTCTGGCGATTTGGTTCCTTTGTCTACGGTCATTAAGGTGGAAGTGGGCGTGCAGGCCAATTATTTGTCGCAGTTCAACCAAATGAACGCTGCAACAATGTCTGCTGTTTTGCGTCCTGGGGTGACGATGGGGCAGGCGGTTTCCTTCATGCAGTCTCAGCCATTACCCGCGGGCACCACAATCGACTGGCTCGCTGATAGCCGTCAATATGTTCATGAGGGTAACCAGTTAACCATTTCTTTTGGTCTTGCGCTGATCGTTATTTTCCTTGTGCTAGCGGCACAGTATGAAAGCTTTCGTGACCCATTGGTTATTTTGGTTACGGTGCCGCTTGCTCTTTGCGGTGCTTTGCTGCCGCTGTATCTAGGTTTTACGACGATCAATATTTATACCCAGATTGGTCTTGTAACCTTGATCGGGTTGATCTCAAAACACGGTATTCTGATGGTGGCTTTTGCAAATGAGATTCAATTAACGAAAGGCTATAATCGCCGGGATGCAATTGTTGAAGCTGCTTCTGTTCGTATGAGGCCTGTTTTAATGACCACGGCGGCAATGATTACAGGGCTTATACCGCTTATCTTTGCAGTGGGTGCTGGTGCGGCAAGCCGTTTCGCCATCGGTATTGTGGTTGTTATGGGTATGTTGATTGGAACACTCTTTACGTTGTTTGTTCTACCAACTTTCTACACTCTTATTGCACAAAACCATCGTGCGCATGAGGCGCCAACTACCACAGACTAAGAACATATAAATAATGTCACGACAGAGGAAAAGAAGGTAAAGGCTTGTGAGTCTTTACCTTCTTTTTTGATGTGCTAGGCAGGTTTTATGTTTTTAGTTCCGCCTTTGGTGATCAGCTTTTTTACAGAGGCCTTGCTTACGGATTGACATTCGCAAAATCATATATATGATTTTTCATATATTTATGGAAAACTACTATGTCACCACTCACTTTTTATAAATGCTTGTCTGATGATACACGCTTAAAGTCTTTGTTGCTAATTACGGTTAAAGGTGAGTTATGCGTTTGCCATCTGCAATCTGCCCTAGACTTAAGCCAGCCCAAAATATCGAGGCACTTAGCCGAGTTAAGGAAATGTGGTTTGCTGCAAGATGAGCGTCGCGGCAAGTGGGTTTATTATCAGTTGAACTCAAACCTGCCAGCGTGGGTACGTACGATACTGCAAATGTCGGTTGATAATAATGAGGCATACCTAAAGCCGTGTCTAAATTTGTTAAAGCAGTCGTCAGGTGGCGCATGATGTTGTCACTAGCCATGGAAAGAAATAGTTAATGAAAATTTTGTATATTTGCACTCATAACAGGTGCCGCAGTATTTTATCAGAGGCGGTTACGAACCATAAATCGCAGGGTACAATAATTGCAAAAAGTGCCGGAAGCCAGCCGGCAGGAGAAGTGCACCCGCTTTCCATCAGGTATCTGGCTGAGGCTGGCTTTCCTGTAACTGGGCTTGTCAGTCAGTCATGGGATGATCATGAAAGCTTTGACCCAGATGTTGTTATTACTGTTTGCGATTCAGCTGCCGGAGAAACATGCCCAGTGTGGTTTGGTAAAGCCATAAAACTGCACTGGGGGCTTGAAGATCCCTCTAAACTAAAAGGGACAGAGCAGGAAGTGAAGGCTGCATTCAATAATGCGATCGATGTTATTTCTGAAAGAGTAGATGCTTTGCGGACTGTTGCTGAACTAGATAGAGCAAACTGGCAATCTGCGCTTAGGGTATTGGTGTAATATTGTGGTGTTGCCTGATTTATCATTGCCAAACATTGATGAGGCACAATTTGAGGTGCCGGATATTACAAGCTTTGCAGCTCGGTATAGCACGCATAAGCCGAGAATCTTATTGTTGTATGGTTCGCTTAGAAAGCGCTCCTTTAGTAGGCTTGTGATAGAAGAAAGTGCGAGGCTCTTGCTGCGTATGGGGGCGGATGTAAAAATATTTGACCCTTCTGGCCTACCGCTACCCGATGATGCAGATGACACGCACGCCAAGGTAAAGGAACTACGAGACCTTGTTGTATGGTCTGAAGGGCAGGTCTGGTGCTCGCCAGAGCGGCATGGCAGCATGACCGGCATTATGAAAGCCCAAATAGACTGGATACCACTCTCCCTTGGCGCAGTGCGCCCGACACAGGGCAAAACCCTTGCTGTTATGCAGGTGTGCGGTGGTTCGCAGTCTTTTAATGCCGTGAATCAATTGCGCATTTTGGGGCGGTGGATGCGCATGCTTACCATTCCTAATCAATCATCCGTTGCTAAAGCTTTTTTAGAGTTTGATGAAAACGACAGAATGAAGCCTTCAGGCTATTATAATCGCATTGTTGATGTGATGGAGGAGCTTGTTAGGTTCACTCTTTTAACCCGTGATAATGCTGCCTGTTTGGTTGACCGGTATTCTGAGCGGGTTGAAAGCGCAGAAGAATTAATGAAGCGGGTTAACCAGACCTCTCTTTGATAAAGAGCTTGATTACTTGATCGTTTTTTCGCGGTAAAAGCTACACACGTTACTAATGTGCTGATAGTGTTTGTAAAACACACTGTGTGGTGAAGGATTTGAATGGCGGTTTCTGTTACAATAGATGATGTGGCGGCACATGCAGGTGTTTCGATCAAAACTGTTTCCCGCGTTGTGAACAGGGAAGCAAATGTCAGTGAAAAAACCCGCAATAAGGTAATGGCTGCGATTGAGGCATTGAATTACCGGCCTAATCAAGCGGCGCGTGGGCTCGCGGGGCGGCGCTCATACCTGATAGGGGTGGTTTACGATAATATTAGTCCTAACTATTTAATAAATCTTCAGTCCGGCATGATTGAAACCTGCCATGCTGCCAGTTACGGTTTGGCGCTTTGCCCTGTGGCTTATGCAGAAACAGGCCTTGTTGAGCATGTAATGGCATGGGTGCGACATTCACAGGTGGACGGCGTTTTATTAACGCCGCCACTTACAGATTGTGCGCCGTTACTTGTCGCTCTTGAAAAAGCGGGGGTACCGGTTGTGCTTGTGTCTTCCTTAGGGGCAGGGCAGGTTCCTGCTGTTGTGATTGATGAAGTTGAGGCTGCACGGCAAATGACCTTGCACTTAATAGCGCTTGGGCACACAGAAATTGGCTTTATTAAGGGGCCTGCGGCTCATTCGGCCAGTCAATCACGCTATGAAGGATTTAAGGCCGCACTTGCTGGAGCGGGTATTGCTATTAATGGCGCTTATGTGGTTGAAGGTCGTTTTGATTTTGACTCAGGTGAAATAGCTGCGCAACGCTTGCTGAAAGGGAAACGCCCAACAGCGATTTTTGCGAGTAATGATGATATGGCAGCCGGGGTTTTACATGCGGCGCACAAGCTGGGTATTGCGATACCTGAAGCTTTGGCGGTCGTTGGCTTTGATGACACGCCTATTTCGCGGCAGGTGTGGCCTAGCCTTACCACGATACGCCAACCTATTCGTGAAATGGGAAATCATGCGGCTGATTTGTTATTACAGCTTATAGCGAAAAAGGTGCTTGTTGAAGATGGTAGTAGTATGGTTTTTCAACATGGCTTTGAGCTAAAAGTTCGAGGTTCGAGCCAAAAAACCAGTATTTAGGTAAGCAAAAAGCACTGGGGTTAGCTAAGTTTGTTTCCGGTTTTAGCTGTTCAATAAATATTTCTCCATTAAAATTGACAGCGCTGTCAAATGCTTTTAAAGTGCGTTCTATCAATAGGGGAATTGGTGCTCTATTAAGTATGATTTGATATTTTGTGGGCTGGTCATTTTATGCTTTGGCAGGCTTGTTATGAGTGTTGGCGCTGTAAATTGGAATGTAGTACGAAATTGTAATGGCCGCTGTTTTGGCTATTACCTTCCAGGCCCTTCATTGGGGCAAACTGAGGAGGGGTGAGGGGGTTCCCTAAAACCTCTCCTTATTTTTTGTGGTTGAAAACATAGTAAGGGAAGGGGAAATGCAGGCTGGACAATTTTGCCCGTTACGCATTAGTATACACACTGATTTTGCAGAAGTGGGTCACACCTGCAATATATGAACTGTGAAATAAAATATCTTTTTGTTGAAATAATATTATCAATATTTAATTTTTTTGGTAATATTACTACCTAAAATTTGTGCCGTACTCATACCGGTATATATAGATTGCTTACTGGCGAATGCTTGGAGCAATTAGGCCGTAGAAGCCGATTTAATAAAAGCCCACCTGGACATGAAAGTATGAAACTTTAAATAAAATTTTGAGGAAATCATGGTTAAACAGTCATTCCAGCATAAGGGCGAAACGCGTCGCCAACATTTATCTGCCGCATTCAATATAGCGAACCAGTTGGTTGATAATAGCTTAAGCCTAGAGGCTTTGGGTGAAAATATTCAAAGTCGTAACAAAAGATGCCTTGAGGGACGATTGGATAATCTCGCTGCACAGTGGAGCAGCATTTCAGCAGATAAGAACAAAAAGCGCATAGCGGTAATTTTGCAAAAACTTGCAAAATCGCCTGATGGCAGCAGGCTTCCTTTTGATCAGTTTAAGGCAAAACTTGAGGAAGACATGGCCGGGTTTGTTGTAACGGCGCATCCCACCTTTTCTTTTTCAGGCTCTGCTTGGAAATTTGCGGGAAAATATCTGACTGCCTTGTCACGCGGCGAAGATACGGCAGCAGCAGTAGCTGATATAGAACTTGAAACTGTACATCCCACGCAGTCCCCAACTCTTTATGAAGAGCTGGAATATGCCCGTGTTGCTGTATCAAATATCCGGCGCTCAATACGCACTGTTTACAAGGTGGTTTTTGAGCAAGCGGTAGAACTTTATCCCGATGATTATAAAGCGCTGAGGCCAAGGCTTGCAACTGTTGCAAGCTGGGTTGGGTTTGATCTGGATGGCAGAACCGATATCGACTGGTCTTTAGGTGTTATTTTCAGGTATAGGTCCGCGCTTGCAGGGCTTGATGAGTGCCTTACCCTAAGCGGGGCCTTACACAGCGAAAACCCTCAGGGGCAAAAGTATCTTCAAGATATTCTGGCTGGCTTCACAGATCTGCATGATTGTTTTAGCCTTGGCGAAAATAAAATGCAGGCCCATAAGGATAGCCCCATGGGACTGGGTGAGTTGAACCAGCTTGTGGTTGAAAACCTTTCCCGTAAACAAGCGGCTATAAAGCTTATAAATGAAGCATTTGAAAAGGTTCTTGCACTTGATCTAGGTAAAGCTGAATGGTGTCAGATCGCCACATTATATACAGAATGGGCATCTGTTGGACTTGGGCTTTCCCATATTCATTTTCGGTTAAATGCGGCACAGTTACATAACGCGATTGGGCCGGAAATAGAGCTAACAAAAGCACCAGATCAAAGCGCGATGCGGCGCCATTTTCTGGCGGCTATTACTGAAAAGCTGGATACGGTTGAAACCAAATCCATTAACTACGGTACATTGGCGCTAGAACAAACAACGGCTCGTCGGGTCTTTATGTTGGCAGCGCAGTTTATGAAACATTTCGATGCCGCAACCCGTATTCGTATGCTGGTAGCCGAATCTGATACGCCGTTCACACTTTTGACAGCGCTTTATTACGCCAAGCTATTTGGCGTTGAAAACCACGTAGAGATATCGCCATTGTTTGAAACAGCGATCGGGCTTGAGCGCGGGGACCGTGTTATTGCGGAGCTTTTGGATAATCCGCATTTTCTGGCTTATATCAAATCGCAGGGTAGGTTTTGCCTGCAGCTTGGCTTCTCTGATTCTGGCCGTTATATTGGTCAGCCCGCTGCCACACTTGCAATCGAACGGTTTAAGCTGCGGCTGGTAAGGCTGTGGAAGCAGCGTGGGCTAGGTGATATTCAGCTATTGTTTTTTGATACACACGGCGAATCTGTTGGGCGTGGCGCGTATCCTGAAAGCCTCAAGAAACGCTTTTTATACACGCATCCCCCCCGGGTTCGTGAGCAGCTCGCTACACTTGCTAGACCTGAAAAACATGAAGTAAGTTTTCAGGGCGCTGAAGGGTTCTTGTGGTTTTTGTCAGAAGAAACAGCTCTTGCCACACTGACAGATTTTCTGGAGGTCAGATTTGATAGCTATGATGCGAGCGACGATAGGCTTTATGAGGAAAAAGGCTGGGCACTAGATTTTTTCCTAACGCTTGTTGAATACCAAAACCATCTTACTGATAATAAAGGCTATATAAGACTGATTGATTCTATTGGTCGTAGCCTGTTGTTTCCCACTGGTTCGCGTTCTATGCGCCGCCAAAGTGGGGGGGCTGTTCACCAGCGGCTTGAACGTATTTCTCAGATTCGGGCTATTCCGCATAACGCGGTGTTGCAGCAGCTTGGGTATCTGGCCAATAGCTGTGCAGGCCTCGGTACAGCTATGAGCCGCTCGCCTGATCAGTTTACAGCCATTCATGCAAAAAGCTTGCGTCTTAAAATGGTCACGAGTTTGGCGCTTAATGCGCTCGCGCGGTCTGATGTAGGTATAATAGAAGCATATGCTAAGCTCCTTAGCCCCGGTTATTGGCTTGACCGCTGCGATGACACGGTTCCCGCCGATAAACGTGCTAACCTAAGGCGGCTGTCGTCGCTGCTTGAAGGCATGTTTGAAAGTGACAGCGTTGATGCTTGCATCCGAAAATTACGGCGTGATGCCGGCATGTTAACGGATTGTCTTGCGGATGAAGCAGAAGCAGAAATATTAACAACAGAGCCTGATGCTGAGTTATTTGAATTGCACCAGATAAGAATAGGCCTGATTGAGTATATCTTCTTAAAAGCAATGGAAATACCGCGGTTCAGTACACGGTTTGATTTCTCGCTTGAGGAGTTACTCGTCGAATTACTGCACCTTGAAGTACCGGATAGCATTGCACAGCTACGAAGGATTTTTCCTGAGGCACCAACACCGCGTAATGATGAGGTCTACGGTGAAGAGACAACGTATGAAGGCGGTGCATCTGCAGGCTATGAAATGGCCCATAGGCAAATTTTTGACAAGATTGAAAAAGCCTATGATTTGGTGCTGGAGCTTAGTGGTCTTATTGCCTTGAAGGCTGGAGCATTCGGTTAGAGCTGCACTAAGCTTTTGTGTGATGTGAGGAAGTATAATGGATTGTCAATTCGACCTGATTATTTTTGGCGGCACGGGGGACCTTTCCCGTAAGAAATTGCTGCCAGCACTGTTCGCAGGCTATGTTGCAGGACGGTTGCTTGAGGGTTGCCGTATTATACTGACATCACGTGCGCCGTATGACGGTGAAATGATTGACTGGCTAAAAGAAGTTTTTGCTGAAAATAAGCCAGCATGCGGGCTTGAGAAAAAGATGCTGGCAGAATTTGCCAGCATGGTGCGCTTTCAAACCCTAAGCCTGAAAGATGGTGGTGATGATTGGGAAGCCCTCAAGCAAAGCTTGAAAGCTGACGCTGACAGGCCTCTTGTTCATTTCCTCGCTATTCCGCCGGGGCTGTTTACCAGCACATGTGAATTGCTTGGTCAATACGGCTTGAACGGTGAAAATGCGCGTGTGGTTTTAGAGAAACCTTTGGGCCATAATCTTGAATCTGCACAGGCTATTAATGCTGATGTTGGGCGCTTTTTCTCTGAAAACCAGACATTTCGTATTGATCACTACCTTGGTAAAGAAGCGGTTCAAAACCTATTGGCTCTCAGGTTTTCAAATGTGTTGTTTGAAGAACTGTGGAGCTCGCGCACAATTGACCATATCCAGATTACAATTGCGGAAGATTTGGGTGTGGAGGGGCGCGGTGGTTTTTATGAGGGTATCGGTGCAATGCGCGATATGGTGCAAAATCACTTGTTGCAGCTTTTGTGTCTTGTGGCAATGGAACCACCGGCCCGTATTGACGCAGAAAGCATCCGTGATGAAAAACTAAAGGTCCTTAAATCTCTGCGCCCGCTTGAAGGTGAAGGCATCGATAGGAACGTGGTGCGCGGCCAGTATGGTGCTGGTGCTATGATGGGTAAAGCCGTTGGTAGCTATGCTGACGATCTGGAACTGGAAAGCCCAAGCGATACCGAAACTTTTGTTGCTATTAAAGCTAATATTGAAAATTGGCGCTGGGCCGGGGTTCCATTTTATCTTCGGACGGGTAAGCGGTTACCAGATCGGTTTGCCGAAATTGTTATTCAATTTAAACCTATTCCGCACTCACCGCATGCAGGCTGGGGCCAAAATATAAACCCGAACAGGTTTATTATTCGTCTGCAACCGGAAGATCATCTTGCGCTTAGAATGATGGTGAAAAATCATGGCGCCAAGTCAGACACTCTAAAAGAGGTTGAGATGAACCTTGATGTAGTGGCTGATGATAGTACTCGTCTTGGCCCATATTTGAGGCTTATTTTAGATACAGTGCGCGGTGATCAGAGTCTTTTTGTACACCGGGACGAGGTGGAATATGCATGGCGCTGGGTTGACCGTATTATAAATCACTGGGCTGCCAAAGGTGCTACGCCAAAAACATATCAATCAGGCACTTGGGGGCCGTATGAAGCCCACGATCTGATGACCCGTGACAGGCGTGAATGGTTTCATGAAACTAGCGGCAGAAAGGTGCGCATGTGACTAAGTGGCATATTTTTGATAGCCGCAAGGAAATGGTGCAGGCGCTTAAAACTGCAACAACAGAGGCCCTTATTGAGGGTATGCTCAAGAAGGGCAGGGCAAGTTGGGCGGTATCAGGTGGCACTACGCCGACCCCTTTTTTTGAAGCCATGCGCGATGTGCAATTGGATTGGGCCCGTGTGCAAATTGCACTTGTTGATGAGCGCTGGGTGAATCCAGGGCACGCGCGGTCGAATGAAACGTCGGTCAAGTCAGTGCTATGTAAAAACATGTCTGCAAAAGCCAGATTTATAGGAATGAAAACACCACATGAAACACCACAAGAAGCAGAGGTTTTTGTAAACGAGCGTTACGGCACAATAGAGTTACCTTTTGATAGTATTTTACTGGGTATGGGGCCTGATGCACACACGGCTTCCTTTTTCCCCGGAGCTGAAGGTCTGGGGCGTGCGTTGGACCCGTCCTGTGGTAAAGTCTGTGTGGCGCTTCATGCGCTAAAAAGTGATGTAACCGGTGATGAGCTAAACAGAATGAGTTTATCAGCTGCAGCTATAATAGCGGCAAAAAATGTAGCTCTCATGATTACAGGGCGCGAAAAAAAGAAAGTGCTTGATGAGGCACTGCAGGGAGCTAGAAGCACACCGGTTGGCCGGCTAGCGCAGCTGAAACCCTTTGATATTTACTGGGCACCCTAAAGGTGCAGGACATAAAATAATGACCAATAAAACACTCATAGATATAACGAACCGTATAAAAGAGAGATCAAAAGGCAGCCGCCAAGGATATATGGAACGAATTGATGCCATGCGATCAGAAGGGCGTGCGCGGCCTAGGCTTTCCTGCGGGAATTTGGCACATGCCCTTGCAGCGTGCTCTGATGCGGAAAAAGGCAAGCTGATGCAAGACGGTATGGCAAATATCGCTATTGTCAGTGCCTATAATGATATGCTTTCTGCCCACCAGCCATATCATAAAATGCTGGATACTGTTAAAGCGCAAATTGTGGCTGCAGGCGGTGTGGCACAAATGGCGGGCGGTGTGCCTGCAATGTGCGATGGGGTAACCCAAGGACAGGTGGGTATGGAAATGTCGCTCTTTAGCCGTGAGGTTATTGCGATGGCGACTGCAATTGCGATGTCTCATAATGTTTTTGATGCAGGCATGCTGTTTGGTATATGCGATAAAATTGTCCCAGGCTTACTGATAGGTGCCTTGTCATTTGGGCATCTTCCATTTTTGTTTTTACCAGCAGGCCCTATGCCAACGGGTATTTCAAATTCTGAGAAGGCCAAGGTGCGACAACAGTATGCATCAGGTGATATTGGCCGCGCAGAACTTTTGCAAAGTGAATCTCGGGCATATCACAGCCCCGGAACCTGTACATTTTATGGCACAGCAAACTCTAACCAGATGATGCTGGAGATGATGGGCCTACAGTTACCGGGTAGCAGTTTTGTAAACCCGTCTGACCCTTTGCGTGATAAACTAAACGAAAAAGCAGCTGAATGTGTTGTGGCACTATCATCGCCGTTACAAAAACATGGGCTTGCAGAAATGGTCACGGAAGAAGCAATTGTAAATGGTACGGTGGGTCTGCTTGCAACAGGTGGTTCTACAAACCATACGCTTCATATTGTGGCAATTGCAGCGGCAGCAGGCATCAAAATTACGTGGCAGGATTTTGCAGACCTTTCAGATATTATACCGCTATTATGCCGAGTATATCCAAACGGTACGGCAGATGTGAATGCATTTCATGAAGCTGGAGGTACGCCGTTTGTGATCCGCGAGCTATTATCGGCGGGGTTGCTGCATGATGATGTGCAAACGGTTTTAGGGCAAGGGCTAGCGCCTTTTGCCGAAGAGCCAGCTCTTGTTGCAGACCATGCTGTTTGGCGTCTTGCGCCTGATGAACCGGGCGACGATATGATTTTGCGCAAAATTGATAATCCATTTCAGAAAAATGGCGGCCTTGCCGTTTTAAAGGGCACTATGGGGGAGGCTGTGATGAAGGTATCAGCCGTTAAGCCAGAGCACCGTATTGTCGAAGCTCCTGCTGTAGTTTTTGATGATCAAAATGACCTGATTGATGCCTATAAAAGAGGCGAAATGGAAAAAGATTTTATAGCAGTTATTCGTTTTCAGGGGCCTAAGGCAAACGGTATGCCAGAGCTGCATAAATTAACACCCACACTTGGTGTATTACAGGATAAAGGTTTTCATGTTGCACTGGTCACTGATGGCCGTATGTCAGGTGCTTCAGGAAAGGTGCCTGCCGCCATTCATGTAACGCCAGAGGCTGCAAATGGAGGCATGATTGCGCGGGTTAAAACTGGTGATATAGTGCGCATTGATGCTGAGGCTGGTGTTCTTGAAGTGCTTGTAAGCGCAGAAGAAATGGCAGAACGTAATCCTGCTGAGCAACCTGCAATATTACAAACTTTTGGCCGAAATCTTTTTGCTGGGATGCGTGGGCTTGCTGGCCCTGCTGGCGAAGGTGCTACAATATTTTAATGGTTAGGGATTAATCTAGGAATGACCAAAATTTTAGAAATCATGAATGCAAGCCCGGTTATTCCGGTACTGTCCTTTAAAAGCGCAGAAGAGGCTGTACAAGTTTGTCGTGCTCTATACGGCGCGGGCCTTAAAGTTCTAGAAATCACCCTCCGACATGAAAGCGGCCTAGCAGCTATTGCTGCAGTGAAAAAGGACTTACCCGCTGACGCAGTTGTTGGTGCAGGAACAGTTTTAACGCCTGAAATAGCAAAGAACGCAAAAGAAGCAGGCGCCGCTTTTGGCGTTAGCCCTGGGTTTACAGAAGAGCTTGCAAAAGCTGTTAAAGAACTGGACTGGCCGTTTTTGCCCGGTGTTGCAACGCTTTCAGAAGCAATGCAGGCAAAAGAATGGGGCTTTACAGAATTAAAGTTTTTCCCGGCGGCAGTGTCGGGTGGTCCTGCTTTTTTGAAAGCAGTTGGCAGCGTGTTGCCTGAATTAACATTCTGCCCAACGGGCGGTATTTCTTCTGATACGGCTGAAGATTATCGGTCACTTCCCAACGTCGTAACGGTTGGTGGCTCGTGGTTAACACCGCGTGGTATAGACGGTGAAATCCATCTCAATCTTGATTTGGACTAAGCTGCTGTGGTGGGATTTTGCTAATCTGTGTAGATAGTATACTCAAAACCCTAGAAAAGATTTTTACATCTTCTGCAGAAATGCCTGCCACCATTTCTGCTTCTATTTTAAGTACAGCCTCCGCTATTTTTGTGTAGATCACGTTGCCTTGTTCTGTAAGGAAGAGATGGCTAACGCGGCCATCATCCTGTGAAGCCGTGCGGACCACCAAGCCCATCTCAAGCAAGGTTTTTACAGCCCTGCTAACAATAACCTTATCGGTTGGGGTAACCGAAACTACTTCATTTGCAGTACGCCCTGGCACTTCTGCAAGCGCTGCTAGTACGCGCCACTGAGACAGGCTAAGCCCTCCTAGCTGATCAGCCGCTCGGCCTGTTTTCTTTGATATATCGTGCGCTAGTACATTAACTTGGTACGGTAAAAATTTACCAAGCTGAATAGGCTTCAGTTTCTCATTGACTTTCATGGGCGTTTAACCTAATAGTTACATATGAAACTAGTTTCTATAGATGCAAATTTGTAGATATACAAGGTAATATAAAGTTTCTGGGGATGCCAGATTAACTATTCACATGGTGATACGGAGGTAAGGATGACTGATATTTTTGATAACCCACTAGGGCTTGACGGTTTTGAGTTTGTCGAGTTCTCAGCACCTGAAAAAGGTGTGTTGGAGAAGGTTTTTCAAACTATTGGTTTTTCCAAGGTTGCAAAGCACAGGTCAAAAGATGTGGAATTGTGGCGCCAAGGTGATATCAATTTTATTGCCAACTATGAAAAAGGGTCTCCTGCCTATTATTATGCATTGGAGCATGGCCCATCTGTGAGCGGGTTGGCTTTTAGGGTTAAAGATTCTCATAAAGCAATTAAGCTTGCTGCTGAGCGCGGTGCTCAGGTTATTGATGTACCAGCTGGCCCAATGGAGCTAAAACTACCAGCGATTAAGGGTATTGGAGGGGCTTTATTATACCTTATAGACCGTTACGAGGCAGGTAGTACGATATACGATATTGATTTTGAATATATTGAAGGTGTTGAACGCCATCCAGTTGGCTGTGGCTTTAAGGTCGTGGACCATCTGACACATAATGTTTACCGTGGGCGGATGGATTACTGGGCGGATTATTACGAGCGTATCTTCAACTTTCGTGAAATCCGCTATTTTGACATTAAGGGTGAATACACAGGCCTTTTATCTAAAGCCATGACCGCTCCGGACGGTAAAATTCGGATTCCACTTAATGAGGAGGGCCCTAGCGGTCGCGGCCAGATTGAAGAGTTTCTAGTGGATTATAACGGGGAAGGTATCCAGCATATTGCTTTCTCGTGTGATAATCTCCTTGAGTGTTGGGATGCGCTGAAAAAGATTGGTGCGCCGTTTATGACTGCGCCGCCAGCAACCTATTATGAAGGCCTTGATGAGCGCTTACCAAACCACGGGGAGCCAGTTGAAGAGCTTCAGAAACGTGGTATTTTGCTCGATGGCTCAACGACAGAAGGTGATCCGCGCCTGTTGTTGCAAATTTTCTCTGAAACAATGGTTGGTCCGGTTTTCTTTGAATTTATTCAAAGAAAGAAAGACGAAGGTTTTGGGGAAGGTAATTTTAAAGCGCTTTTCGAATCTATCGAGCGTGATCAAATTAAACGCGGCGCGCTTGAAACAGCATAAAAAGGCAACGTGATGACTGTGAATATTAAACGTATACACCATGTGGCTTATCGCTGCCGCGATGCCAAGGAAACAGTTGAGTTTTATCAGCGAGTGCTGAACATGAAATTCGTTTTGGCGATCGCTGAAGATGAAGTGCCGTCAACAAAGCAGCAAGACCCCTATATGCACATTTTTATGGATGCAGGTATGGGTAATGTGCTGGCATTCTTTGAACTTCCCAATGCGCCTGAAATGGGAAAAGACCCGAATACGCCAGCATGGGTCCAGCATATTGCTTTTGAAGTTGAGGATATGGATGCGCTTTTGAAAGCAAAAGCCCATCTTGAAGAGCAAGGGCTGGACGTTTTAGGGCCAACCCATCACGGTATATTTAAGTCTATTTATTTTTTTGACCCGAACGGTCACCGTTTGGAGCTAGCTGCCAATATTGGTACTGAAGAACAAATGGCAGAGCTTCACAGAGTTGCCCCCTTGATGATCGAAGAATGGTCAAAAACCAAGAAGGCACCAAAGCATGCTGCATGGTTACATGAACAAGCTTAAGGGATACAGAGTTTATGACATACATTGATGAAACCCATGACCCTAAGGCACAAAGCTGGCTTGAGGATGCAAATGGACATTCTGACTTTCCATTGCAAAATTTGCCGCTAGGTGTTTTTAGTCCTGAAGGCGATGATAAACCACGGGGTGGCATTGCAATTGGTGATCATATTCTTGATCTTGGCGGCCTTGAAAGCCACTTGTCGGGTGATGCTGCACTGGCAGCTAAAGCCGCTGGTGGGTCAAGCTTAAACGCCTTATTCGCACTTGGTGCAGGTCCGCGTCGTGCTCTGCGCCGTGCTGTTTTTGCGCTATTGACTGACAGCACAAAAGAAAACCTGATAAGGCCTCTGTTGTTTTCGGCTACTCCCAGCACACTGTACCTGCCCGCCCATGTTGGGGACTATACAGATTTTTACACGGGTATTAACCACGCTGAAAATGTTGGCAAACTGTTTCGCCCAGATAACCCTTTACTGCCAAATTATAAATATGTTCCGATCGGCTATCATGGGCGTGCAAGCTCTATTCGCGTTTCTGGAACGAATTTCCCGCGCCCGAAAGGCCAAATTAAAACGCCGGATGCTTCGGAACCTGCCTTTGGCCCTTGTCACAGACTTGATTATGAACTGGAAATGGGTATTTGGGTTAGCCACGGTAATGACCTTGGCGATACGATACCAATTGCGAGCGCAAAGCAGCATATTGCAGGCTTATGCTTATTGAATGATTGGTCGGCTCGAGATATTCAAGCGTGGGAATATCAGCCTTTAGGGCCATTTCTCGCTAAAAACTTTATTTCTACAGTTTCGCCGTGGGTTATAACCACTGAAGCGCTTGCGCCGTATCAGGTTGCGCAGCCCGCTCGGCCTGAAGATGATCCAAAACCACTTGCATACCTGAGTGATGCAGAGGACCAGAAAACAGGTGCCTATAATGTTATAATGGAAGTGCACATTTTAACTGAAAAAATGCGTGCGGCGGGGGAAGAGCCATGCAGGCTGAGCAAGGGTAATATGTCAGCCATGTACTGGACAGCAGCACAGCTTGTGGCACATCATGCGTCAGGTGGCTGTAATTTGCAACCGGGTGACTTGCTTGGAACAGGTACGCTTTCTGGCGCAGATTCGTCTAGTTATGGTAGTTTGCTGGAGCTTTCAAATGGTGGAAAAGCACCTATTACCTTGCCTAATGGTGAAACGCGTACTTTCCTTGAAGATAATGATGAACTCATATTATCGGCATATGCTGAAAGAGAAAATCGGGTTAGAATTGGTTTTGGCTCATGCAGAGGTAAGGTGCAACCAGCACGATGATAGAAAATAAGCTGAAACTATATGGATACTGGCGCTCAGGTACGTCGTACAGAACTCGTATTGCCCTTAATCTAAAAGGGGTTGCGTATGAGACGCACCCAGTAGACTTGCGGCAAGGCCAACATAAGCAATCCGCTTTCCTTCAGTTGAACCCACAAGGGCTGGTGCCAGCTCTTGATACGGGTACGGCGATTTTAGCGCAAAGCCCTGCGATTATAGAATGGCTTGAAGAAGCATACCCAGAACCGGCTTTGTTACCTAAAAACTTGCAAGACCGTGCCTATGTGCGGGCAATGGCTGCGGTTGTTGGATGCGATGTGCATCCAATTAATAATTTGCGTATATTACAGCATATAAAAACCGAACTTGGCGGCGATGAGGCGGCTATCTCAAACTGGACGGCAAAATGGATAAGTGCCGGTTTTGATACGCTAGAGACGATGATTGAAAAGGCCGGTGGAAAGTTTGCTTTTGGTGATGCGCCAACTGTTGCTGATTGTTACATCATGCCCCAGATTTATTCGGCAGAGCGCTTTAATGTTGATTTACAGCCATATCCTCGTTTGATGGCTGTTGCGAGCCACGCTTTGCAGCATCCGGCATTCACCAAAGCCCACCCTTCTGTTCAGCCTGACGCGGATTAAGGTGTTTTAGGCCTGTAAGGCTGCATACAGCGCTACCTTTTTAAAGGTGGGTGGCACCCATGTTACCATTCCAAAAAAATAGATACTTCTGGTGGTAATATCCAGACACTTCATTTGCTAAGTTGTGGAGCAAAATGTAAAGATTGGTTGGATATTTTCATGCATATAGATGAAAAATAAATATCATGTTTGCGCACCATTATTAGATGAAATATTGGCAGTGGGTGCTATGTGACTTAGTGACCTGTTTATGAATGAGAGGAAAAGCAATGTTGCAAGGTAAAACGGCTGTTATTACAGGTTCCACAAGTGGCATAGGGCTTGGTATTGCACACCGGCTTGCTCAGGAAGGTGTTAATATCGTCCTCAATGGTTTTGGCGATAGAGCCGCTATTGATGCAGTACAAAAGCATATTGCAACAACCTACGATGTTGATGTGGTTTATAACGGCGCTGATGTTAGCAAGGTACATGAAATTGAAGCGCTATTTACGGATGCGATTGAAAAATTTGGCTCGGTAGATATTTTGGTAAATAACGCAGGCATTCAGCATGTTGCGCCGGTTGAGGAAATGCCGGTTGAAAAGTGGGATGCTATTATTGCAATTAATCTTAGTTCGTCATTTCATACTATCCGGCTTGCTGTACCAGCCATGAAAAAAGCAGGCTGGGGGCGAATTGTAAATATTGCTTCTGCTCATGCGCTGTCGGCATCGCCCTTTAAGTCTGCGTATGTTGCAGCCAAGCATGGCATAGCAGGGTTAACTAAAACAGTAGCTCTTGAACTTGCAGAGCATAAGATCACATGCAATGCCTTGTGCCCAGGGTATGTGTTAACTGATTTGGTTGAAGGCCAGATTGCTGACACGGCTAAAGCCCGTAACATTTCAAAAGAAGACGTGGTTAAAAATGTTATGCTGTCTGCGCAACCTACAAAAGAGTTTGTGACGATAGAGCAGGTAAGCGAATTTACGGCTTATCTTTGCTCAGATTCTGCCCGGTCCATTACTGGTGCGATGCTGTCTATCGATGGTGGTTGGTCAGCAAAATAAGCTCAGTTGCACAGCTTATGTTTTCCTACATATTGGCGATTTTGGTTTGAAGTGCAGCTAACTGTTTTTTAATTTCATCCAGATCAGATTCTTCTGTAACTGGCGTTTCGCCTGCTGAACTAGGTTCAGTTTTTTCAGGAGCGTCTTCGGTCGACTTTTTCTCTGTTTTTCCCATCCACCCACCAAACATTGTATCCAGGAGATGGCGCTGGGTATTCTGCCAGTCTGTCATGTTCATGCCGGGTATGGCGGGGGGGATGTTTTTACTAAGGCCAGATAGAATCTGTTCCTGTTGTTCCTTATAAAGCTGAAAAGATTGCTCAAGAAAGTCAGGCAGCATGCTTTCTGCTTGTGTGTTATAGGCGCGGATAACATCCTTAAGGATATTAATTGGTAAAACAGTTTCGTTATCGCGCTCTTGTTCAGAAATAATTTGTAGTAGAATATTGCGGGTAATGTCTTCGCCTGTCTTACTGTCGATTATTTGCAGATCAATATTCTGACGAACCAGCTCGGCAATGTCATCTGTTGTTACATAGGTACTTGTCGCTGTATTATAGAGGCGTCTGCTAGAGTAACGCTTGATTATAATAGGGTCTTGTTTTTCTGACATATGTGTAACTCCAGCCCTATGATGACAAATTATCGTTTTTCAGGCAAATCTTTATAGTCTTTTACGCCCAATAAAAAGGGCGCACAAGTTGTACGCCCCTTAGTATAGTACAGAAAAGATAACCGGAACTGATAATTTGAAATTATGCGGCCTTAGTAGCAGTTTTAACTGCTTTTTTAGCTGTTTCCGTAGTTTCTTTACCCGCTGCCATAAACAGTTCAATTGTGTCTAGTTGCGCTTTTTTGGCAACCTCTGCGAAATCAGCGATGCGTTCAGGCGTTGCTTGTACAAAATCGCCAACAACATCAGTCGTTACTTTTTCGTATGCGGCGGCTTCTGCTTGAGGCTTAGCAATTTTGTCTAGACCTGCAAGGGCATCTTTTGTCCACGCAGCACTTAGGTCAATATTCTTCTGTGCGGCACCAATCATGATATCGCTGTATTTACCAGCAAATGTTGAAGCACTTTTAAAGGCTTCATCAAAAGCAGATGTGTCAGTTGGGATAGCTTTGAAAAAAGTTTCAAACGCTTTTGTGAAATCAGGTGTGTCAAATTTTACGGCCATTTTTTCTCTCCATTTATAAATAAGGTCGCTGCCCTTGCATTCTATATATATGCTGCAATGCAGAATTTCAAGGGCATTTTGCTGCAATGCAGCAAAATAATATTATTTAAAACACAACGTGGTAGTGGAGGAGTGTTAATGAGACAAAAGAAAAGAGCGAACCGGGGAAGGGTTCGCTCTTAATGCTTCCTGGGGGGAAGATTACTTTGGGGAAGGTAAGGACCAGGAAGATTATGCTGTTTTTGCTGCAGCCTCTGCTTTGGCAGGAACTTTTGCTGCAGCTTTAGTTGCTGTAGTTGCTGATTTTTTGCCAGCAGCCATGAATAATTCAATTGTATCAAGTTGTGCTTGCTTTGCAATTTCTGCATAGTCTGCAATACGCTCTGGTGCAGTTTGCATCATGTCTGTGTATGTGTCGCTTGCTACTTTAGCATAAGCACCGACTTCGTCTTGAGGCTTCGCCATTTTATCGAAGCTGTTAAGTGTTGCTTTTGTCCAAGCTGCGCTCAGATCAACATTTTTCTGTGCTGCACCAATGACAATATCGCTATATTTGCTAGCAAATTCTGACGTGCTTTTAAAGGCACCTTCAAAGGCAGACGCGTCTTTTGGGACTGCTTTGAAAAAAGTTTCAAAAGCTTTTGTAAAATCTGGTGTGTCAAATTTAACTGCCATTTTTTCTCTCCGAAGACAAAGAATTTTGCTGCATCTGCATTATGTATATATGCTGCGACGCAGAATGGCAAGCATAAAATGCTGCAATGCGGCGGAAAAATATTTTGGCTAACGTTTAACTACGTAAGAGCCCGGTGCGGGCTCAATAATGTGGTATTGTTCTGACCCTGGTATCCTTGCGGATTCTTGTTTGCCTGATTGGCCTTCCAGCCATTGTGTCCAGTCACGCCACCATGATGTGGGCGCAAAGGTTGCTTCATTTTTCCAGCGATCTATATCCTCGGGTTTATTATTGTTGGTCCAATGGCCGTATTTATCGGCAGATGCTGGGTTCACGACGCCTGCAATATGGCCGGACTGTGATAAAATAAAGCGGGATTTACCACGTGTTTGGGAAAGCCCTTTGAAGGAGGCTTTCCACGGTGCAATATGATCACTTTCAGTGGCAATAGCATAAAGAGGTTTACGGATTGCTTTTAGGGATAGCTTTTCTCCACAAATTGTAAAGCGCCCTTCTGCTAGGTCATTATTCATGTAAAGGCCGCGAAGGTACTCTTTGGTCATGCGGGCTGGCAAATTAGGCGAATCACTATTCCAGTATAATAGATCAAACACGGGCGGTGCTTCGCCCATCATGTAAGAGCGAATGGCGGGCCCATATACGAGATCATTAGCGCGAAGGAAACTAAAAGTACGGGTGAGATAAAAGGAATCCATATAGCCTTTTTCATCAACATCTTTTTCAATGCCGGTCAAAAAGCCTTCCTCAATAAAGACATTTAATTCGCCAGGGTCTTCGAAGTCAGTAAGTGTTGTAAAGAATGTGGCGGATTTGACTGTATTGATTTTCTTTTTTGCCATCCACGCCAAAGCAATAGCAAGCAAGGTGCCTCCAACACAGTATCCTACAATGTTAGCTTTTTCTTCCCCTGTTATGGAAAGGACAGTGTTAAGCGCTGTTAATAAACCTTCCTCAAGATATGTATCGATACCTACATCGCGGTAGCTGCTGTCAGGGTTTACCCATGATACAATAAAAACGGTGTATCCTTGCTCTACAAGGTATTTTACCATGCTATTTTCGGGCTTCATGTCGAGAATATAGTATTTGTTAATCCAAGGAGGCAGGATAAGAAGCGGTGTTTTAAAGACGGTTTCTGTCAGAGGCTTATATTGTATCAATTGAAACATTCTGTTTTGAAAAACAACAGAACCTTCTGTCGTGGCAATGTTTTTACCTATCTCAAAAGCATCAGGGTCGGTTAGGGTAACAGCAAGGCGACCATCATTGTCTTCCAGATCTTTTACCAGTTTTTCTAGGCCATCAACTAAGGATTGCCCGCCGGTTTCAACCGCTTTGTTTAAGGCTTCAGGGTTTGTGGCAAGAAAGTTTGACGGGGCAAACAAGTCTACAATCTGGCGTGTAAAAAACTTGATCCGGCGTTGTTCAGAGGGAGATAGATGGCTTAAATTTTGTGTTGCCTCTTCAATCGCGGTGGATGACAGCAAATATTGTTGCTTCACATAGCTAAAATAGGGGTGTGTTTCCCAGAGAGGGCTTTTGAAGCGTTTATCTTTTGTTGGTGTACTCGGCGTGCCTTGATCTTCTTTTGAAAATAGCCGCGACTGCGCCTCGGCCCATGCATTTACAGATTCTTGCCAATAGCCCACCTGTTGCTCAATAAGCTTGGCGGGGTTATCTAAAACCTCTGAAAAATACGCCATCATTGCTTTTGAATAAAACTCTGAACTAGGGGTGGGAATATCAAGATTAGACGGCTCTTTTTGGCCAATTGCATCCACCAGCCTTTTAGTTAATTCATCAAGTTTTTCAAAATTTGCTTTCAGTTTAGCAAAATTACCGGCATCATCTTGTAGAAATTCAGGCATATCAATGATCCTGTATTGTGGTTGCTGAACCATTATGAACATTAATTTTTCCATTGGACAAGTAACATGATTGCTCAATCGCCAATTACGTATGACTACTTCGAAAGCTTACGCCAAACGAACCAGTGGCTTGGAGCAACGACCAAGGCATTCTGGCGTAATCCTGCCTTTGGTTTGACACCAAGTCCTATACCCAGAGTTCTCGCTGGGTGGGGTGAGGTTGTTGAGCGTGCTCATAGTCGTGTTCAGGCAAAACCTGACTGGGGCATTGAAACTATCGTGATTGATGAACGTGAATATGTTGTCAGTGCAGACACTGTTGTGGATAAGCCTTTCTGTAACCTGATTCATTTTCGGGTGAATCGTAAAGAGACACGCAAAAAGCCAGCGAGCAGACGTGTTTTATTGGTGGCCCCTATGTCTGGGCACCATGCAACACTTATCAGGAAAACAGTAAAAAGCTTATTACCAGACTGTGAAGTTTTTGTAACGGACTGGAAAAATGCGCGTGATGTTCCTTTGTCAAAGGGCAAGTTTGATATTGAAGATTATACGCTGTATCTCGTTGATTTTATGAAAGAACTTGGCTCAGATTTGAATGTGATTGCTATTTGTCAACCTGCACCGCTCGCGCTTGCCGCCACAGCTATACTGGCTGAAGAAAAGTCTGATGCACAGCCAAGAACTCTTACCCTTATTGGGGGGCCTATTGATACGAGCGTTAGTAAAACAGATGTTACCGTTTTTGGGGATACATACTCAATTGAACAATTGGAAACCTCTGTTGTTCACACTGTTGGCTCAGCCTTTAAAGGATTTGGCCGGCAGGTGTATCCGGGCGCTATTCAGCTTTCCGCTTTTATGTCGATGAAGTGGCAGATGCATTTGAAGTCTCATATCAATGAAGCTTTGGCTATTGCCCAAGGTGAAGCTACGGACCACGACTATCATAACACATTTTACGATGAATACCTGTCCGTTATGGACATGACTGCAGAGTTTTACCTCTCAACTGTTGAGCGGGTTTTCCAGAAACATGAGATCGGTAAAAACAAGTTCGTGGTGAATGGTAAAAAGGTAGATATCGGTAAAATTACACGCACGGCAGTTAAAACGGTCGAGGGTGGTAAAGACGATATTACGGCGCCAGGGCAATGTAAGGCAGCTCACGGCATCCTTACAGGCCTGCCGGAAAATAAAAAAGCACATCATCTTGAGCCAGATGCTGGACATTATGGTATTTTTAGTGGCACATCATGGCGGGTGAACATTCGCCCGATGGTGCTTGCGTTTATTGATGCAAATTCTGAACCTGTTGCCGCGGAGAAGGCTGAGCCTGTTAAAGACATACCGGAGAAACCAAAAATTGCAGCAACACCGCCGCCTACGAAGACAATTGCTGTAAAAACAGGCGAGCCGGTGCAAAAAGCTAAAGCAACGACTGTTAAGAAAAAAGCTGTTGCGAAACGAATATCGAAGCCTGCAGTGAAGAAAGCAGGGCGAGCTAAAGCAATAAAGGCAAAACCCGTTGCACCACGTAGAGTCGTAGTGAAAGAAACAAAACCTGAACCAGTACCCGCTAAGGTTACTGTACAGGGTACAGCTACCAGTGCGACTCCGGCCTTGAAAGCTGAGACTACACCGGCAAAGGCTTCTCCTTCAGTGTCTGCTGATATGAAGAAACCGTCTAAAAAGGTGTAATTGTTACAGAGTAAAAAAGGTTGAGAGCCTAAAGCTGCTGCCTAATAAGGCAGCAGCTTTTTTTATAGGCAGTGTTTACGTGGGGCACGTGTAAATATACTGAATATACCATGTAATCTATCCAAAAGCCCTTGACCCGACACCTAATTAAAATGATGCTTTAAAAGAAGTGGATATTATTTGCCTGTGAGCCGGTAAATGTCTTTATCATGTCATAAACTACAGAGAAAAAGGCCTCTGTAAGGTACCTGATTCAATTTTGGTGACGTCATAAAAGGGGGAGTGATTATGGCAACTTATGAAAAGCCGTATACAGCAATCGTAACCGGCGGTACGCGCGGTATTGGCCGTGGTATATGCGAACTATTAGCCCAAAAGGGCTATAATGTAGTGGCTGGGTACGGCGGCAACGAAAGTGTTGCTGATCAGTTTAGAGAAGAAACCGGCATTCCAGCCTATAAGTGGGATGTTGCAGACTTTGATGCTTGCGAAAAAGCTGTGGCTGAGATCAAAGAAAAACACGGGCTTATAACAGTCCTTGTTAATAATGCCGGTATCACCCGTGATGGGACCCTGAAGCGCATGAACAGAAGCATGTGGGATGATGTTATTTCTACTAACCTGACATCGGTGTTTAATATGAGCAAGGTTTTGTGGCAGGATATGCTGGATGCTCATTTTGGTCGTATTGTGAATATTAGCTCCATTAACGGGCAGGGTGGCCAGTATGGGCAGGTTAATTACTGTGCAGCGAAGGCCGGTGTTATTGGCATGACTAAGGCTATGGCTCAAGAGGGCGCAAAATTTAATGTAACAGTTAATGCTGTTGCGCCAGGTTATGTCGCAACTGATATGGTTGCAGCCGTACCACAAAATGTACTTGATAAAATTATTGCAAACATTCCTATTGGCAGGCTCGGTAATCCGCTTGAGATTGCAAATGCAGTCTGGTTTTTAGTGCGGGCAGACAGTGAATTTGTAAATGGCTCAACCATTTCAATCAATGGTGGGCAGCATATGTACTAAGCTTTTTTAAAGAGGAAGCTCAGTAGTATATTTGACCTGTTTCAAGGCAAATGTCGAATTAACAGCCGCAACGTTCGGTAAATGCATTAATGTCTGTTTCAGGAATTGCTCATAGTGACCAACACTTTGAACAATTATCCTGAGCAGATAATCTTTTTCACCGCTTGTTGAGTTGCATTCAACAATATTTTTCACGCTTTGAACCGCGGTTTCAAATGCTTCTAGCGATAGTTCGTCATGGCTTTTTATGGTGATATAGGCGTATACGGTAACGCTTAAACCAAGCTTTTGTGGGTCTAGTAAGGTAACTTTACCTTTGATAATACCTTCTTTGTGCAAACGCTTAATACGCCGCCAGCAAGGGGTGTGTGATAAGCCAACCTTTTCACCGAGCTCTGCCATGGAATAGTCGGCATTCTCCTGTAAAGCTTCTAATATGGTACGATCAAACTTGTCGATTTCCATGATGAAATAACTATCCTAATTTTACAAAGAAAATATGATATATGACCTAGTATTATAGAGATTTCAGCAAAAAATAGCAAAAAAATAATTTTACGAAGCATGTATGCTAAAGCTTAATATCCTTGGGCCAACATAATATGGAAAAGGTATCCCTTTATGCCTGATAATCTCCCCATTACCTTGAATGATCGATTCACTGCGGAAAGCGGCTCTGTGCTTTTATCTGGTATTCAGGCTCTTGTGCGTTTGCCTATGGACCAGATGCGGCGTGACCGAAAAAACAATCTTAATACTGGGGTGTTCATTTCTGGTTACCGGGGGTCCCCACTTGGTGGGTATGATTTTCAGTTAACCCGTAATAAAAAGCTTTTAGATAGTTTCAATGTCAGGTTTCAGCCTGGTGTGAATGAGGAACTTGCTGCTACCGCTGTTTGGGGTTCCCAGCAGGTAAATTTGTTTGACGGGGCAACGGTTGATGGTGTTTGCGGTATTTGGTACGGCAAAACGCCGGGTGTTGATCGCTCGACAGATGCTTTCAGGCATGGCAATGCTGCGGGTTCATCGCGCCGTGGTGGTGTCCTTGTTATTGCAGGCGATGATCACGGCTGTAAATCATCGTCTTATCCGGGGCAGAGTGAGTTTGCTTTTGTTGATATGCACATGCCTGTACTGAACCCATCAGATGTTCAGGAAGTACTCGACTATGGCATATATGGCATAGAACTCTCTCGCTTTAGTGGGTGTTGGACAGCCTTGATAACCTTGACTGAGAATATGGATAGTTCAGCAACCGTGGATGTTGGGCCTGACCGTGTACAGATAGAGTATCCAAAAGATTTTGAAATGCCTGCAGGTGGTTTGAATATTCGCTTGCCAGATGCTCCGCTTGAGCAAGAAGAGCGGCTGTGGCGCTATAAAAGGCCTGCGGCTCTCGCATTTTGTAGGGCAAATAAAATTAATAAGGTTGTGTTCGAGAATCCTGAGGCAAGCCTTGGTATTGTAACGGCAGGAAAAGCACATCTTGATTTGATGCAAGCGCTTTCAGATTTGGGCATTGACGAAGGCAAGCTAAAAGATCTGGGAATTAGAATTCTCAAAATAGGTATGACATACCCACTTGATGTAGAAATTATCAGGAAATTTTCGCACGGGCTTGATCATCTGTTTGTTATTGAGGAAAAACGCAGCCTGATTGAAGTTCAAATGAAAGAAGAGCTGTATAATTATATCGTTAAAGACCCGCACTTCCCACAAATTTTGGGCAAAAATGATTCGAACGATAAACCATTGCTGTCATCATATGGGGAATTGTCGCCCGCGGTAGTCGCTGAGGCACTGGCCCGCATAATCCCTTCTGAAAAGATGGGTGAGGGTATGAAAACCCGGCTCAGCCAGTTGCTTGAAGGCAAGCGGCTAGCCGCAGAAGTTTCTTTAAAAACGCAGCGTGCACCATTCTTTTGCTCAGGGTGCCCTCATAACACATCAACCAAAGTTCCTGATGGTTCTCGTGCTTTAGCTGGTATTGGCTGTCACTACCTTGTTCAGACAATGGACAGGAACACCCAAACCTTTACCCAAATGGGCGGTGAAGGTGTGAACTGGGTGGGGCAGGCAGGCTTTACTGATACCCCTCATGTTTTTGTGAACTTGGGAGATGGGACGTATTTCCATTCGGGTGTTTTGGCTGTTCGGGCCTCTGTTGCAGCTGGTGTGAATGTAACCTATAAAATACTGTTTAATGATGCTGTTGCCATGACAGGTGGCCAACCACATGACGGCGAACTACGACCTGATATGATTGTACGCCAAGTGATGGCAGAGGGCGTGAAAAAGCTGGTGTGGGTTATGGATGATACAAGCAAGTATCAACAGGCCTTTACGCTTCCTGAAAATGTTGAAATACGTCACCGGGATGATATGGATGCAATCCAGCGGGAACTGAGGGAACATGCAGGTGTTACCTGTATTCTGTATGATCAGACCTGCGCGACAGAGCTGCGTAGAAAACGCAAACGCGGGCTGTTACCAGACCCAAATCGGCGCGCCTTTATCAACTCCCTTGTTTGTGAAGGATGCGGTGATTGTTCCGTACAGTCTAACTGTATCTCTGTAGAACCCAAAGAAACCTCTTTTGGTACAAAACGTCAAATTAACCAGACAAGCTGTAATAAAGATATGTCTTGTGTTAAGGGCTTTTGCCCATCTTTTGTAACAGTTGAGGGTGGTAAGCTGCGTAAGTCTGCCGGGGCCGAGTTTGACCCGGAAATGGTGACAGCATCACTCCCAGACCCTGTGCTTCCATCTCTTGACGCGCCTTGGAACACGCTGGTAACGGGTATTGGTGGTACTGGGGTGGTGACTGTGGGCGCCCTTCTTTCAATGGCAGCGCATATTGAAGGCAAGGCGGTTACAACGCTTGACCAAACAGGCCTTGCTCAAAAAGGCGGGGCTGTATATTCGCATATCCGAATTGCCTCTAGCGCGGCACATCTCCATGCGGTTAGAATAGGGGATGCCGGGGCCAATGCTCTTATTGCCTGTGATCTTGTTGCCGCAAGTTCTGAAGCATCGTGCCTGTCCAAACTTCAGGTGAACAAAACCAAGGTAATCATTAATACTGATGTTATGCCAACGTCAGCTTTTGTGCTGGGTAAAAATATCCCGGATGAAAACCAAAAGATTATTTCTTTGCTGCAGCAGCGAGCATTGGAAACCAATGTAACGGATGCTTACAAAGTGACCCAAAAACTACTTGGGGGCACAACGACAGCAAATATATTTATGCTGGGGTATGCTTACCAACGAGGATGTGTACCATTACAGTTATCATCGCTTTACCAAGCGATTGAATTAAACGGTGTTGCTGTAGAAGCTAATAAAAAGGCCTTCACAGCAGGCAGGCTTGCGGCATATGACAGCAAGCAATTAGCTGCATTAATGGGTGATACTAAGCAAAAACAAGAAGCAACGCTGGATGATATTATTCAGGAAAGGTCTGCGTTCCTGACCGATTATCAAAATAGCAGTTATGCGGGTGTTTATACTCAATTAATTGAAAAGGTTAGGGCGAGCGAACAGGCGTTAAATCCAAGCTCTGAGGTTTTGGCTAAAACAGTGGCTAAATATGCTTTTAAATTAATGGCCTATAAAGACGAGTATGAAGTGGCAAGGCTTTTAACCCATAAAAGCTTCTTCAATGATTTGAACGAAACATTTGAAGGCGATTATAAGCTTACGTTCCATATGGCGCCGCCTATTATATCTAGGCCAGATAAAAAAACAGGCGTGGCTAAGAAGGTTCATTTTAAAGGCTGGATATTGCCGTTTCTAAAGTTATTGGCGCAGTTTAAGGTTTTGCGCGGCACAGCTTTTGATATTTTTTCATATACGCGGGAACGAAAGCAGGAGCGGAAGCTGATTGTTGAATATCAGCAATTAGTTGATGATTTGCTCGACAACCTGACTGCGGGGAATCTTGATTTTGCATGCCAGATTGCGGCTTTCCCTGAACAAATTCGTGGATATGGCCATATTAAAGAACTCAATATTGCAAAAATAGATGGCTCATGGCATGACATGATCGCACAATTTAAGGCAGGGCATGAAAAAGAACAGCGGCAAGACCCAGCAAAGTCAGCTGTAGAAGCGATAAATCGCTTGTCAGCTTGATTTTTTGGTGTTTTAGAAAGCAGGAACTGATTTAGGAATTAATCGTATGTCTATTACCGTGAATCCAATACCAGAAAACGAACGTGGTTCATGCCCCAAAGAGCTCGCTTTTGGCGCGGCGTTTGCTGACCATATGTTTACCCAGCTCTATGATGATGGCCTTGGGTGGCATGATGCAGTTATTGGCCGTTTCCATGATTTGAAATTAAGCCCGGCGGCGGCAGTACTTCATTATGGACAAGAAATTTTTGAAGGCATGAAAGCTTATCGCCGCCCAGATGGTAAGGTTAGCTTTTTTAGGCCGGACGCAAACATCAAGCGTTTTAACCGGTCGGCTGCGCGTATGGTAATGCCTGAAGTGGATGAAGCTGTCCATTTGGAAGCACTTGAAAAGCTCATTAGCCTAGACCAAAAATGGGTGCCATCTGAGCCTGGCTCATCGCTTTATATTCGGCCAACAATGATTGCCACTAGCCCTAAGTTGGGTCTTGGCGCGGCCAAAGCCTACATGCATTTCATCATTACAAGCCCTGTTGGTCCATATTTCAAGGAAGGGCTCAACCCTGTTTCTGTCTATATTTCTGATAAATACCGCCGTGCTGTAGTTGGCGGTGTAGGTGAGGCAAAAACGGGCGGTAACTACGCCGCAAGCCTGCTGGTGAGTGAAGATGTAGCAAGTAAAGGCTACACACAGGTTCTGTGGCTTGATGCTGTGGAGGGCCGCTATGCTGAAGAAGTAGGCGCAATGAATGTGTGCTTTGTTTACGGCGGTGAAAGGGTTGTAACACCGTCGCTGAGTGGCAGTATTCTACCTGGTATTACACGTGATTCTGTCCTTAAACTGGCGCCGCATATTGGATTCGAGGTCGAGGAAGCGCGGCTGGACGTGAATACCATTCTTGCTGATATCAAGGCTGGTAAAATCACAGAAGTATTTGGCTGCGGGACGGCGGCTGTAATATCCCCGATTGGGCGTCTATGCTTCAAAGGTGAAGATTACATTATCAATGATAATAAAGCCGGGCCTGTTGCTAAAAAACTTTACGATTCGCTAACGGGCATTCAATACGGCACGGCAGAAGACCCATTTAACTGGGTTCATGTGATCGATTAGGTCGGTTTTATATATGTATTAAGCAAAAAGGCTCTGATGAAATCAGGGCCTTTTTTGTCTGATCAGCCTTAATAGTACTGCCATTAGGCCAAAATTTTAATTCCTTTTGCATGTAGCGTTTTTGCACTGTACCAATATTATTGGGAACTGGGAAACTGGAGGGGAATATGGAAAAACCATCAAAGCCGGATGGCGATATCACGATTAGTGCACATCAAAAAAATGCCAATAGTTACTGGAAAGAGAATATCAGCCTGTTGTTGAAGCTACTCGCTGTTTGGTTCGCGGTTTCTTTCGGTGCGGGTATTTTATTTGTTGATGCTCTCAATGCTATAGATTTTTTTGGTGTAAAGCTTGGTTTCTGGTTTGCTCAGCAAGGATCTATTTATGTTTTTGTGATCCTTATTTTTGTTTATGCCGCGCTGATGCGTAGGTTAGAGCAAAAACATGGCCTAGAAGATTAAGGGAGGATAGATCATGGATGCTTCAACCCTTACCTATATATTTGTAGGGATTTCTTTTGCGCTTTATATTGGCATTGCGGTTTGGTCGCGTGTTGGTTCAACTAAAGAATTTTATGTGGCTGGTGGTGGTATTCATCCGGTTGTGAATGGTATGGCAACCGCCGCTGACTGGATGAGCGCGGCGTCGTTCATTTCTATGGCTGGCCTCATTGCCTTTTTAGGCTATGATGGCTCTGTTTATTTGATGGGCTGGACTGGTGGGTATGTGTTGCTTGCTCTTCTTCTAGCACCTTATCTGCGTAAGTTTGGCAAGTTTACGGTACCCGATTTTATTGGCGACAGATATTACAGCGATGCAGCACGGCTTGTTGCTGTTGTTTGCCTTATTTTTATTAGTTTTACATATGTTGCCGGGCAAATGCGCGGCGTCGGTATTGTGTTTTCCCGCTTTCTGGAAGTTGATATAAATACCGGTGTAGTTGCGGGCATGGCAATTGTCTTTATGTATGCTGTTCTTGGTGGAATGAAAGGTATTACCTACACACAGGTCGCACAATTCTGTGTGTTGATTTTTGCTTATACTGTACCAGCGATATTTATTTCGATGATGGTTACAGGCAACCCTGTACCTCAATTTGGTTTGGGCGCAGAGGTAACTGATGGCTCTGGTCTGACGGTGCTTGGTAAGCTTGATAGTGTACTTCAGGATTTAGGTTTTAATGCCTATACTGAGGGCACAAAGTCCAAGGCTGACATATTTGCGATTACAGCTGCCCTCATGGTGGGAACAGCTGGGTTGCCTCATGTTATTGTGCGCTTTTTTACAGTACCGAAGGTTTCAGATGCTCGTAAATCAGCAGGGTGGGCGCTCGTGTTTATTGCCATTCTATATACAACAGCACCTGCTGTTGGGGCTTTCGCGCGTATCAACTTTATTAATGAAGTGAATGAAACGCCGTATCAGGCAACACCTCAATGGTTTAAAAATTGGGAAACATTGGGGCTGATTGGTTGGCAGGACAAAAATGGTGATGGCGCCATTCAGTACCGGGCGGGGGCGCCGTTTGAAGGCACCCCAACTTTCAAGGAAGATGGGCGCGGGGTAAGCGGCGAAAGGATTGTTCTGAATACTACAACTGCAAACGCCAATGAAGTTTATGTCGACCGTGATATTATGGTTTTGGCAAACCCTGAAATTGCCCAGTTGCCTAACTGGGTAATTGCACTTGTTGCTGCAGGTAGTTTGGCAGCTGCACTTTCAACGGCGGCGGGGCTTTTGCTCGTAATTTCGTCTGCTGTTAGCCATGATTTACTGAAAAAAACTTTTATGCCAGCTATTACAGACAAGCAGGAGCTTCGTTATGCACGGCTTGCTGCTGCATGCGCCATTGGTGTGGCAGGCTACCTTGGCATCAACCCACCTGGGTTTGTAGCGCAAGTGGTCGCATTTGCTTTCGGGCTTGCCGCAGCTAGCCTATTTCCTGCAATTCTTATGGGGATATTTTCGCGTCGAATGAATAAGGAGGGAGCAATTGCTGGCATGCTGGTTGGTTTATTCTCAACGTTTGCCTATATTGTCTTTTTTAAATTTGTATCTCCTGAATTAAATACAGAAGAAAACTGGCTCTTTGGTATTTCCCCAGAGGGTATAGGCGCTGTGGGAATGGTTTTGAACTTTATGGTTTCTGCCATTGTTTCAAAAACAACCAAAGCTCCGCCTCCTGAAGTTCAGGCGTTGGTAGAGGATATCAGGATACCATCTGGCGCAAAAGCAGGCCATGTACATTAACGGCTATTAGTGTTCTTGACCTACTGTCAGGCATGTTGGTAATGACATGCCTGATAGGTGTATGAATGAGTAATATTATGACCAATTCTAAACAATTGCCTCAAGTTGCAATGCTGGCACTTGGCGGAACAATAGCCATGATGCCTGATGCTGCAGGTGGTGTGACGCCAAAACTAACAGGTGAAGCTATATTGCAAATGGTGCCGGAAGCGGCGGCTGTAGCTGATATTCAGGCACATTCTTTCAGGCAGATTGCCAGCGCACATTTGACTTTGGCCGATCTTATCGATGTGGCATCTGAAATTAACCGGCTTATTGCTACTGGCGTGAATGGTATTGTTATAACGCAGGGTACAGACACCATTGAGGAAACGGCTTTTGCTCTTGATGTGCTGCTCGACTGCGCTGTGCCTGTTGTGGTAACCGGCGCCATGCGTAGCCCCTCCCAACCGGGTGCTGATGGACCCGCTAATCTTCTTGCGTCTATTCGTGTTGCAGCAAGTGATCAAGCGCGTGAGAAGGGGGTTTTGGTTACATTTAATGATGTTATCCATGCAGCGCGGTTTGTTAGTAAGCGCCATACAAGTTCTACAGCTGCTTTCCAGTCACCTTATTTAGGGCCACTGGGCGGTATTGTAGAAGGTAAAGTACGCATACCTTTTGCCTTATCACCTAAACCTTTGGTTGGCTTACATAGAATATCAGATATACCTGTTCCAGAAGTGGCGTTGCTTTCCACATGGATAGGCGATGATGGTAAAATGGTTACAGCAACAATTGCGGCTGGTTACAAAGGGCTGGTTATAGAGGGTGTTGGCGGTGGCCATGTGACACCGGCCGTAGCTGCAGCACTGGAGCAGGCAGCAAAGACGATGCCTGTTATTATGGCTTCGCGGACAGGGGCAGGCGAAGTGCTGCAAAATACATATGGCTTTGTTGGCTCAGAGATTGATTTGGCAAATCGTGGCCTGCTATTTGCTGGCACGCTAAGCGGTGCTAAGGCAAGGCTTTTATTGGTGTTGTTGCTAATGTATAGCATTGAAAGCAGAGCAGAACTTCAGCGCTATATTGATAGGTGGGCTGAGTAAGCTTGATTTGTGCTTAACGCGGAAAGCTGTTTATTTTGTAACGCTTCATTGGGTTTGATGAACCAGAATGAAATTGATTAATATAGTTAATAAACCAACCAGTTGGTTTATTAACTATTGCCTTTTATCTAAACTGCCATAATTTATACACTGAAAAGGTTGGTTCAGATGCCACACCGCTCTATGTAAAGGGTACTTACCACCCATTTAGAGGCCCAAATTAATTTGAGGAAGAAGACATGACGGTTATATCAAGCACAATTGAAGGTCGAATAGCTATTGTTACGGCGGACAACCCGCCCGTGAACGCTTTGTCGCAAGCTGTGCGTGAGGGTTTGGTGCGTGAAGTGCAGGCAATGGCGGCAGATGACGCTGTGGATGCAATTGTGATAGCATGTGCTGGGCGCACTTTTTTTGCGGGTGCTGATATAACAGAGTTTGGCAAGCCGCCTATGAACCCTTCACTCCCTGATGTGGTTGAGACTATTGAAGCAACAGAAAAACCTGTTGTTGCTGCGCTGCATGGTACGGCGCTTGGCGGCGGGCTTGAAGTGGCGCTTTCTTGCCATTACCGCGTGGCCTTGAAAAGTGCAAAAGTTGGCCTGCCTGAAGTGATGCTGGGCATATTGCCTGGCGCCGGTGGTACACAGCGTTTTCCGCGTATTGCGGGTGTTGAAAATGCACTAGACGCAATTGTGAGTGGCCGTCATATCTCTGTGGTTGAAGCACATAAATGGGGTGCCGTTGACCAATTGGTTGAAGATGCTGATCAGTTACTCCCCGCTGCAATCAAACTGGCCACGGAGAAAGTAAGCGAAGGGCCGCGCCGCACAGGTGATATCTCGATTGATAGTGGCAAATATGACCCAGCTTTCTTCAATGCTTTTAGGGCATCAGTTGCTAAAAAAACACGAGGCTATTTTGCACCAGAACAATGCATAAAAGCCGTGGAAGCTGCTGTGAATATGCCGCTTGCAGAAGGCCTTAAAGCAGAGCGCCGCCTGTTTATGGAATGCATGGGGAATCCCCAGTCGGCAGCTCTGCGGCATATGTTTTTTGCTGAGCGGCAAGTCAGTCGTATTCCAGGCATTACCAAAGAAACACCGCGCCGGGATATTAAAAAGGTTGGCATTATTGGTGCTGGCACTATGGGCGGTGGCATCGCCATGAACTTTGCCAATGCGGGTATAGAGGTAATGATGCTGGAGCTACAGCAAGATGCGCTTGATCGCGGTCTTAAAGTGGTGCGCGGCAATTATGAACGCTCAGTGAAAAGCGGCAGGCTAACTATGGGGCAGGTGGATGAGTTGATGGCGCGCTTCACTGGCACATTATCATATGATGCGCTTTCAGATTGTGACCTGATTATTGAAGCTGTATTTGAGAAAATGGAGATCAAGAAGCAGGTCTTTGCCGAGCTTGACCGTGTTGCTAAAAAGGGTGCCATTCTGGCTTCTAATACATCCTACCTTGATATAGATGAGATTGCGGCGAGCACATCGCGCCCCGAGGATGTTATTGGTCTTCACTTCTTTTCACCCGCTAATGTTATGCGTTTGCTTGAGATTGTTCGTGCTGAAAAAACGGCAGATGATGTTTTGGCTACTGCGGTTGATCTTGCGAAAAAAATTAAAAAAGTGGGCGTTGTTGCAGGTGTTTGTCATGGGTTTATTGGTAACCGGATGTTGTCAAAATATGGCTGGGTGTCTGCTATTAGTGTCATTTCAGGTAATAAACCGGAAGAAGTAGATGCGGCGTTATTTGATTTTGGTATGCCTATGGGCCCGTTGACAATGGCAGATATGGCAGGCCTTGATATTGGTTATATGAACCGGCAGTCTATCGGGCGTGATAACTATGATACACGAGCTTTTGATTGGCAAGACAAGCTGGTTGAGGCCGGGAGAAAAGGTCTTAAAGTAGGGGCCGGTATTTACGACTATGATGAGGGTAGCCGTGCACCAAAACCGTCAGCTTTTACTGAGAATATTATTGACGAGGAAAGCAAACGCTTAGGCATTACACGCACACCGAAGGCGGCGGGCGATATTGTTGAACGTGCAATTCTGGCCTTAGTGAATGAGGGTGCAAAAATTCTTGCAGAAGGTAAGGCATACCGCGCGAGTGATATTGATGTTGTATATGCAAATGGATATGGTTTCCCGCCATTTCGTGGTGGACCAATGCACTATGCCGATAGCTTAGGTCTTGATGCTGTCGTTAAAAAGCTACACGGCTTTATTAAAGAAGACAGTAATTGGGGTACGGTTGCCCCGCTTATAGAGAAATTGGCTGCAGAAGGTAAAACGTTTGCTGATTTTGACCGTGAGAATGCAGCCTAAAATAGGTATGTTATGTGGGTATATAAAGGCATGGGAAATACCCCATGCCTTTTTTGTGAACCCTGCCGGGGTACATGCAAGTGCCTATTATGGTTGTGTTGATGTGGCTGCTGCATTTGGTTTTGGTGCTCCCGGGGCTGATACAGCCCGAATACGTGTGAGCCACAAGAAGGCAGCAGGTGCAAAATAAAAACTGACCACCATTGACAGGAAAGCGCCGCCAGCAATGGCAACAGCAAAGGGAGGCCAAAACGGTCCGCCTGCAATAATTAAAGGCATAAAACCACCAACTGTGGTTATGGTTGTTGAAATGATATGCCTGCCAGTGCCCATAACCCCTTCGACAACGGCAGTAGCATCGCCGTTTCTGGCGGCCTCAATACCGCGAAGCTCACTCAAAATCACAATGGCGGCATTAATCGCAAGCCCTACAAGCCCCATAAGGCCAAATATAACTACAAAGCTAAGGGGAAAATCAAATAGCCACAGGGAGAAAAAACCTAACCCTGCAGCTTGTATTGCGGCGGCTAGTGTGATGTAGGCGAGACGGAAGCTGTTGAATGTTAGAACAACAGCAAGAAGCATCAGGACAACAAGCATGCCTGCTGTTCCAAATAATTCACTAAGGGCAGAATCGCGTTCTTCACTTTCTCCGCCAAAGGCAAGTGTATAGCCGGGCGGCAGAGAAAAGTTCTGTTCCTCTAATGCTTTGGTAATAGCCTCAAGGGGCTTAGCAGGCAGAACATCAAAATCAAGATACGCTTGGATTTTATTAATTCTCTCACCGTTTAAATGCTCAATGGCCCCAACCTTTGTTGTTAGTTTAACATCAGCTACAGCAGAAATGGGAACATCGGCAAAAGAGCCATCTTCTTCCATTTTTGATGATTTGCCGATCAGGTTCATGTTGGCGATAGAATCAAGGTCATTGCGGTTTGCACGCTTGGCAATCAGCCTTACAGGCACTTGCTGCGTTTCTTCTATAACATAGGAAACAATAATCCCGCGTGTCAGGGCTTGAAGCTGCTGTTCTACATCCCGAAGTGTTAACCCGGTAACGGAAACATCATCCTCTCGGGCTTCAACAGACACCATAGGCCTACCTGCAGAGAGAGAGGAGCGTGTATAAGTTACTTCTGGTATGTGGCTAATAATAGAACGCAGTTGATCGCCAGCGACTTCCAGAACAGCGAGGTCTGGACCGGCAACTCTAATTTCGATCGGTGCCTGAATAGGAGGGCCACTTTCAAGCTGACGCACTAAGATCATCGCTTCAGGGAATTGTTCTTCTAGCTGGCTTTGCAGCTTTGGAACAAGGCCTGCTATTTGCTCATATCTATCAACGGTTATAATATTTTCTGCAATATTCGAAATGCCGTCATTACTGCTAATCATGCTGTAATAAAATTTTGCGGGGCGTGTACCGATAAACCAGTAACTTGTATTCACATCGTCATAAGTCTGAATGACTTTATCTATTTTTTCGACAGCTTGGCGGGTTTCTTCAATAGACGCCTGTCCGGGCATATGAAGTTGGATACGGAACTGATTCCTGTCACTTGTGGGAAAAAATTGTTCTGTAAGCTGGCCTGCTAAAAAGAAGCCCATTAGCGGAATAGCGGTTGCGATAAGGACTGAGCGTAAAGGTTTTTTTACTGACCATTCCAGGCTGCGACGGAATTTTTCAGAGAAATACTTTCCTTCAATACCATCGCGCCACCATATCCGTTTAAGAGGGGCTGAAGCTGCCGCGCCTTCCCGGCCTTCTACAATTCGGCCTGCCATTGCAGAAATAATTGTGAAAGCAATCACATACGATGCCACAAGGGATGAAATAACAGCGGCAGGAACCCCAACCAAAAAGTCGCCAGCATTGCCGGGCATTAGTACAAGCGGCATGAAAGCAATGATTGTCGTGAGTGTGCTGCCAAGCAGGGGTAGCCAAAGTTTGCGAACAGTTTTTGCAACGGCTATAGAACGTCGTTCACCTTTTAGGCGTAAATGCTGGATTTCATCTGTGATAACAATGGCATTATCAACCATTATCCCGAGAGCCACTATTAAACCTGTAACCAGCACCTGCTCAATTCGCATACCAAAAGCATGGGTGATGGCAAGGGATGCCAGTAAGGTAAGGGGTAAAATTGAGGCTGATACAAGGGCAGCTCGCCAGCCTAGGGAAATGAGGAGTACAGCAAGGACAACAAGGGCACCAACCGCCAAATTACCCATCAAGCCATGTAGCCTGTCATCTGCATAATCGCGCTGGTCAAATATCCGTTCTAAATGAACACTAGCTGGCAAAGCAGCTTGATACGTTGCTACAAGCTTGCCCATCTGGTTAGACCATGCATCTATGCGGGCGTTTTCATACATACGTGCCGCAATAACAACGCCGTATTTGCCGTTGAGGTATGTTAAGCGCTCTGGCGGGTCTTGAAAGGTGCGTTCAATCTTGGCAAAGTCGCCTAGACGAAGGCTGGCTCCCGCCGGATCAAGGCCAATGGGGATACGGCGAATTCTGGCTAGGTTATCCAGTGCGCCAGAAACCTGTACAACCATTCTGTCTTTATCATTTGATACAATGCCAGCAGAACCACGTGCATCAGAGCCTTGAATGCGGGCCGCAACGTCATTAATAGTTAGGCCGTAAGCCGCAAGTTCGGCGTCATCAATACTTATGCGAAACTCTTCATCGGGCAACCCTAGTACATCTACAAAATCTGTTGCTTCCAGATTTCTAATTTTGCTTTCTATTTCACGGGCATGCCGCCCTAAAATGGCATAGTTTATAGGGCTGTCTGTTTCCCATGTGAGGGCTAGAACAGCAGAGTGTGCGTAAATGCGAGTATCAGAAAAATCGGGCGCGCTTGCACCGGCAGGCAGGTCTGTTACCTCGCTTACTTTATCCCTAAGGCGCGCTGTGATTGGTTTTGCGTCGTTCACACGGTCTTGCAGTTCAATGCTAATAAAGGAACTGCCTGGGCGTGAGACGCTGATAAGCTTTTTGACCTCGGGAACCTCGCGCATTTTACGCTCAAGCTTTTCAGTGATTTCTGCTTCTACCCGTTCTGCATCAGCGCCGGGATAAAAGGTCGTAACCTGTACTATACGGCTTTCCATGTGGGGGTCTTCAAGGCGAGGCATAGTGGAAAAAGCATTGAAGCCAGCTACAATGATAAGCAGTAACAGAAGCCACACAACCCGGGGGTGATTGTAAAGGGATCCTTTCATGGTCTCTATCCCTTAAGGTTTTTCTGAACGCGCAGAAATGGTTACATATTGGCCGGGTGCTAATCTGCTTATGCCATCAGCGATGATTAAGTCATCGTTTGTGATAGTACCAGTTACAAATGCCCGGTTAGCCTCGCTGTATAGGATTTGAACATTCTCAAACTCGACATAGGCTGGGGTGTTGGTAGTGGTAATGACCTTATAAACTCGCCACATACCGCGTACATCAGAAGAAAGCGCCCTAAGCGGTAGCCATGCGCCACTATCTTCTTGCCAGTCATTAATCACGATTGAAATTAGTTCGCCGCGAGCAATAAGGCCTGCTGGCAAATCCAGTATTACCATCATGGTGCGTGTTTGGCCTTCAATGGTGGGAACTACAGAACGCAGGGTTGCGCCATATATAATATTTCTTTTACCGTCTCGCAGTTCAAATGGTGCACCCTTCTGGATTGCAAGTGCATAAGATTGCGGCAAGCCTATATGGGCTTCCATATGACTGGTTTCAGTTAATTCAATGATCGGGGAGGCTGGTGTGACAACCGTGCCTTCATCCAGCATGCGATTGGTTATAACGCCGTCAAAAGGTGCGCGGATATGGGCTTTTTCTAAATCAACATCGAGGGCATCAATGGAAGCGTCAAGCCTCTCTAACCCTGCTTTCATGGCAATAAGATTAGCCTCTGCCTCGTCAAGGCGCTGGGCTGATACATGGCCTTGTTTATACGTTGCTGCAATTCGGTCAAAGGTGCGCTTCGAAAGTTCAAAGTTGGAGGCAATCTCATGCTTTTGCGCGAGTAATTGTTTTCTATTTGCTTCTAGCCGGGCTGTATCAAGACTGGCGATAGCGTCGCCAGCTTTGACTTTACTGCCTGTGTCTACATATACCTTTTTGAGCGTGCCGCTTAATTCAAAAGCAATATTACTAATTCTGCCGGTGACCGCACGGCCCGTGAAAGATCGCTTAGCAAAATAACCATCTTCGAGTTTAACCGTTGTCGTTATGACAGGGATTAAACGTTGTTCTTTTGTTTCAGCTTGGGCGTGACCCGAGAGGCGTATACCCACAATAGCGGCAATAACAAGCACTACTATACCATACCACCAAAGCTTTGTGGTTTTTTTGCTCATTTTTATATCCTGTTTATACATGTCGTGACACGGGCTTTAGGCCTTCTTGTGACTCTATATATAATAACTGGACCAATAAGTCTAATAATTATTGAGCTATGTATCCGTAACGTAAAATATAGTTTTAAAAGTTGTGGGGGTATAAGCATATAATCTTATGCTTTCTGGACTATATAGTATGAAAATGTTACAGAACCGCTTTCGCGCGGTATACTGTGGGGTCTTAAGTGCTTATCCGTTCTGAAGGGAATAGGGGTGAAAGATATAAAAAAGCCTAAACCAGCCAAGGCAACTCGAGGGAGGCCACGGGATGAAAGTAAGAATATTGCTATTATCGAAGCGGCAGTGCAGCTGTTTTTGGAAAAGGGCTTTGACAGCACTAGTATGGATGAAGTGGCTCGTGTTGCCGGTGTTTCAAAGCAAACTGTATACAGTCACTTTTCTGGCAAAGAGCAATTGTTCAGTGCCAGTATTAGGGCCGAAATAGAAAGCCGTTACCCTGATACCGTTTTGAAGAAACTGGAAAAACGGTCACTTGAAGGTGATATGCTTGCGGTGTGCGAGAGTTTTGCGGGTTTGCTGCTTAGTCGCCGCGCTCTGTCTATGTACCGCCTCCTCGTATCAGCAGCGGATGAAAAACCTGGTCTGGCGAAGATTTTTTGGGAATCAGGCCCTAATGAAATGGAAGCCAAACTGGAAGCCTTTTTGCAGATGTGGGTAGATAGGGGTGAGCTTGCCATTGATGACATTGGCAAGGCGTGCAATCTCTTATTTACTCTGCTAAAGGGGCGTGCCCATTATCAGCGCTCGATTGGCTTGATTGACGAAATAGACGATGACATGATCAAAGAAACCGTCAAGGAAGCAATCGGCGTATTTATGAAGCTTTATAAAGCTTAAGCGTTCGCTATTTTGGGTCTGCCATATTGTGGCCGACCTTCTTTTCGCTACTGTAACGGGCGTTTTCGCTATCGCCTTTCAGGTTTGATGGTAGTGTTTTAACCTGTGCTTTTGTCTCTGGTCCTAAAACAGTATCAAATACGATTGTGTCACCCTTGCCTTTAAAGATGCTGCAAGCTGAAAGGTTAAGGACAACAATGGCAAGTAGTAGTTTTTTCATCATGATACTGTGTATTTCCCTGATTAAACTGATTTGCGGACTGTGCCTTAATTTTTATCTAATCGCAATATCCTTGACGAAAAGCATTGTTAATGGTTGATTGCAGCCCGGCAGATGGCTGGATGATCGCTGCCCGTTCGCGGGGAGAGGAAAGTCCGGGCTTCACGGAAACACGGTGCCGGTTAATGGCCGGCGAGGGCGACCTCAGGGAAAGTGCCACAGAAAGCAAACCGCCTGTTCATGTAACAGGTAAGGATGAAAGGGTGCGGTAAGAGCGCACCGCGGCGTTGGTAACAGGGCTGGCAAGGCAAACCCCACCGGAAGCAAGACCAATAGGGATAGTTGCTTTAAGTAGCAGGCGGGTTTCTGCGCCACTGTCCGGGTGGTTGCCTGAGCATGCTGGCGACAGCATGTCTAGAGGAATGATCATCACTGTGCTCTATGCGCAGTACAGAACCCGGCTTACACGCCGTCTGCCATTTTTTATCAGTGATTAGCAAACGCGTTCGCGGTAAAGGAAGGGGTAGTTGCCCTTTTTTGCGACATATACGGTGGTTTCGCCTGGTACTTTTAGTTTTACAGGGACACCTTCTGGCTTTTCTCGCCAACGCAAAAAGGCTTGTACGTCGTCGGTACTATGGTTTTTTAGGCCCATATAATCACTGAAAGGGTGCTCGCTATTATGCTGTTCTGGAGGGAGTACTTTTACGTGGATTGTTTCGGCAAGCTGAGCACACTTTTCATATTGGTCAATATCTATCGCGGCAATCAGCTTGTCAGCATCTTCGTGGTTTATGGAATTGTCAGCCATTGGTCCTGTCTCACGATCTTTTATATAAACTCAAGGTCTCATTGAGGGATGTGTCCGCTCTTATATAGGGAAACCCGTGTAAAGCTACAGGGAATAATGGGAGCTTAGTTAGAATTCAGTAAATATGTACCATCATGAAAAATAGGAAAAACAATCTTGCCAGTGGGTTTGCTTGACTCTTACGCACGGTACATAAAGCATAGCTGGACTATACCTGAAAATTTCGATATTTTGCGCTGATGCTGGTGATGTGCTTAAAGTCTGTATCTGGTGCTAGCCTGTTTTAGATGTTTATTGGAGAATACTGTGACCAACATAACTCTGTTTCACATACCTCGAGCTTGCTCGCGTGTGACTATGACGGCGCTTGAGGAGATCGGCCTTGATTTTACAGACTATCCGCTTGATCCAAGTAAAAATCAGCAAAAAGAAGCTGATTATATAGCTATAAACCCCATGGGGCGTGTGCCGGCGCTCAAAATAGGTGAAAGAGTTTTTACTGAAAATGCTGCAATTTTATACTATCTGCATGGTCAATACCCTTCTTCCGGTTTATTACCAAAAGAAGGCTCTGATATTGGGGTTAATGAAGGACTGCAGGATTTGGTCTGGTGTGCAAGTACACTGCACCCGATAACCCGCCAGGTCAGAATGCCAATGAGGTTTACAGCAGAAAATCCTGAAGGCGTGCGTGTTGATGGTATTGCAAAATATCAACCCATTTTAGAGATGGTAACGGAAAGAGTTTCTGGTAACCGCTGGTGGTACGGCGATAGATGGTCCATTGTGGATATGTATATTTTCTGGAATATCTCTACGGCAGCAAATGGCGGTCTTGATGTTTCTGCCTACCCAGACATCGTTGATCATGCAAAACGGCTAAGAAAAAGACCGTCTTTTGTAAAGATGCTTGTTAGGGAAAAGGCCGCAGCTGCAAAGCTGGGGATTGTATTACCTGATGAGGTTCTAGTGTAGCGGCTGCCCGTCTTGAAATAGGGAAATGCTGCTTTGGGTGTGCTAGGTCACCCAGTTATTCCCTATTTCTGCCATCAGGAGTTTGATGATGTCAGAGCGCGTAATGATGCCTACCAGTTTTTCTTCCTTTGTCACAGGAACAACTTGTATAGACTGGTCTGAAAGTAGATTGAGAAGGTTTCCTACGGGGGTACTATGGGGAACTGATGTTACTGCTGTATCCATTACATCAGCGGCGACGATCACTTTATGAAGGCGTTGGCGTGGAAACCATATTAAAGGCTTCCGGCTTTTATCTTTTTGTGATTGCATGGCCCATGCAATCAAATTTGCAGGCAGGATAATACCTATTAACTTGCTGTTTGTATTTATCACAGGGATGCTTTTAATGGCATGAGAACGATAGATATCCCAGATTTCCTGTAGCGGTGTGTTTTGGAATGCTGTCAAAAGATCCTTTGTCATAATATCAGCGCATGTTTTGGCACCAAAGCGGTGTGCGGCTGCCTCCATTTCGGCTGCAGCAAGTAGGCGACCAAGATCTTCTACGCCCAGATTTGTTGATTGGTTAAACCGGATGAGTAATTCTTCGCGCTCAGCAACCGTAAGGCTTAGGGCGGAATTAGGGGCTTCTTGGTGGGGTGGGCTGCTTTTCTCCGCAGGCTGCCTGAACGGGTATATTCGTCCTGTTATTCTATTGCTTAAAATGGCAAGTGCTACAACGAGGCTGGTTGTTACGGCAACTGGCGCAACCACAAATTGAAAACTAATTTCCTGTGTGGCCTGATATTGTAAAACTATGAGTAATGCGACAGCGCCGCCCGGTGGGTGTGCCGCGCGTACTAACATCATTACGAAAATTGCACCGCCTACCGCAATGCCAGCCGACCAAGGGTAGGGTATGACATGTACAACACAAAGAGCAAATAATGCAGACGAACTATTTCCTATAATGGCAGACCATGGCTGTGCCAGCGGGCTGTTAGGTACGGCAAAAACAAGTACTGCGGTTGCGCCTATAGGGGCAATTAGAAAAAGGTTCCAACCAAATGCTTGATTCAAATAGGTGATAACGATCGCCGTAGATATAAGGCCAATACTGGCGCAGATCCCGGCTCGTGCCATTTCACGTTTATAGGCCTGCCCCATTGCGGGTGATAGACCGCGTAGCATTCGCGCAAATGCTTTCTCCAAGTGATCCACCTATCCGCACTGTATCAAGATTTATGGAGCACTGATAATTCTATGGGGCAAATTCGTCAATCTATAGATGTCGATATGGGTGTTTTATTTCCACTTTCTCTTTTTCCCATATGCCTCTCTTGAGGCATCGCATTTGATGCAGTAGGCGTATCTTGCTGGCAAGGAAACAAAAAAAGAACACTCATGCAATATTTAAATTATTACAGATAGTTAATGTTAATTTATGAAAAAATATAGGTGGTGCTGTAACCCAAAAAAATCCATTAATTCCCATGTAAAACCATTGACCCCCATATAATACCATGATATCCCAAAATGGTCCTTGATGACGATCAGGACGCGTGCGAGCACGCAAACACAGGGGGATATGGTTCAGTGGCGTTATTTTTGTCCACATTTACGAACAAGATTGACCGCAAGGGACGGGTCTCTGTGCCTGCGTCTTTTCGTGCGACCGTATCTGCCAGCAGCTTCAATGGAATTATTGTTTATCAGCATCTCTCTCTCCCCTGTATTGAGGGTGCGGATATTAGTTTTCTTGAGCAGATGTCTAACCACTTAGACACGGATTTTGGCCCGTTTAATCCTGAGCAAATGTCGATGGCGACCGCTATTCTTGCGGGCTCTAGTCAGCTAGGGTTCGATCCTGAGGGCCGAGTTGTTCTGCCGCAGGAGCTTGTGGCTTTTGCGGGAGTTGATGGTACGGCTACCTTTGCAGGGCTTGGGCGACGCTTCCAGATTTGGAATCCTGATGCCTTTATGGCCCATAAGGCAGAGGCTATGCAAAAAGCCGCCGTGACAGGGCCGACCCTGTCCCCCTTCAGGGGAGGTGGTCAATCATGACCATGCAGAGAAATGCCACACAAAAAGCCTCCCAACATATCCCTGTCCTTCTGGACGAAATTGTTACGGCCTTAGAGCCGCAGGATAATAAGGTATATGTAGATGGCACATTCGGCGCAGGGGGGTACACACGTGCCATTCTGGAGGCTGCGGATTGTAGTGTTGTTGCTATTGACCGCGACCCGGACGCTATCAAGCGCGCAGAAACTTTTGCGGTTGAATATCCAAATCGGTTTAAAATTTTGCAAGGCTGTTTTGGCGATATGGCTGAATTGCTTGCTGGGGCGGGCGTCGATGCTGTTGACGGTATTGTGCTTGATATTGGCGTTTCATCTTTTCAGATAGATGAGGCGGAACGCGGTTTTTCTTTTCAGTCTGATGGCCCGCTTGATATGCGCATGGCGCAGTCTGGTCAAAGTGCCGCTGATGTGGTGAATACTTTCGCTGAAGAAGATATTGCCAATATTATTTATGAACTTGGTGACGAACGCAAATCTAGGCGTATTGCTGCGGCTATCGTAAGAGCGCGTTTGGATCAGCCTTTTACGCGCACAAAAGAGCTGGCTGATTTGGTGGAAAGCGTTGTTGGGAGGCCGCCGCGTAAGGCGGGGCAGAAGCAGGTGCACCCGGCAACGCGCACGTTTCAGGCGCTTAGAATTTATGTGAATGATGAATTGGGGGAGCTTTCCCGCGGCCTTGCGGGGGCTGAAAGCTTGCTATCTGAGGGGGGGCGGCTGGTTGTTGTTTCCTTTCATTCGCTTGAAGACAGAATTGTAAAACAGTTTATGGCAGAGCGCGGTGGTCGTACGGCAGGTGGATCAAGGCATATGCCTCAGTCCACCGAAGTGGGGCTGCCGCCATCTTTTTACTTGAAGACAAAGGGAGCAGTGAAGCCGGGTAAGGACGAGCTTGTGGGGAATGCAAGGGCTCGGTCTTCTCGGCTTCGCACGGCTGTGCGTACAGCGCATCCCGCTTGGGGCGAAGGAGAGGGTGGCTATGCGTAAGTATGTAACCACATTTGCCGCAATCACAGCGATTGCCTCAGGTGTTGCCGTGCTCCAGCTCAAAGCAACGGTGCAGAATAAAACCGATGAGATTAGAGCGCTTGTAAACGGCATACATGATGACAAGGAAGCCATTAGAGTGCTTGAGGCTGAATGGGCTTATCAGTCATCGCCGCATACCTTGCAGGAAAATTCCATTCGGTTTTTAGCGCTTATGCCACCAAAGGCGAACCAGATTTTGTCTACTGCATCGGTAATTCCTTTGAGGCCAGAGGGTATCAAGGTCGATTCAGAAGATAGTGTTTTGTTGCCTGCTTCTTATAGCAGCGACGCAGAAAAAAACGACAGGGGCGATGAGAAGAAAACGACCAAGAAACCGCGACAGGGTGTGGGGCTATGACTGACTTTGCACAATCATACAGTTTCATTGAAACCAATAAGCCAAGCCGTATTAGTACGGCTCGTGCGCGTTTGATGATAGCGGTTTTATTGTTCTTTGCGGCTTTTTTGGTGATGATTGCTCGTACGATTGAGTTGGGGTTTAGCGCGCCGCAACCAAGAGTCGTTACATCTGGCTTGCGGGCTGTTGTGCCACCGGTTGAGGTTGCGAGGGCGGATATTGTTGATCGTAACGGCGATATATTGGCGACGAACCTCGAAACGTCTTCTTTATACGCGGATGCGACGGCCATTAAAAATCCTACTATGGCGGCGCAAAAGCTCGTTTCGATATTGCCTGATTTATCTTTTGCTGAGGTTGAGGCAAAGCTTTCTTCGGGTAAGCGGTTTATTTGGTTGAAGAGAAAATTAACGCCACGTCAAAAGTGGCAAGTGAATGCGCTGGGTATTCCTGCATTCCAGTTTCAGCGCGAGGAAGAGCGCCTTTACCCGCAAGGCAGGCTTGCAGCACACGTTCTAGGCTATGTTGATGTTGATGGTAATGGCCTTGGTGGTGTTGAGCACTTTTTTGATGCTAGTCTTGTGTCAAAAAACAAGACGGGCGAGCCGCTGAAATTATCTCTTGATATGCGCGTGCAATACGCTCTTGCTGACGAGCTTGAATCTGCCATGAATGCTTATCAGGCGATTGGTGCTGCTGGGCTAGTGATGAATGTTAATAGCGGCGAAGTATTGGGTATGGTGTCGCTGCCTAATTATGATCCGAATAACCTTCGGGGTGTTGCGGATGAAGCGCTTTTTAACCGTGTAACCCAAGGTGTTTATGAATTGGGTTCTACGTTCAAAACGTTCACTTTTGCTGCGGCTCTTGATAACGGCATTGTTGACATGACGGATGGCTACGATGCATCGAAGCCACTGCGCGTTGCACGCTTTACCATTAAGGATGATCATCCTAAAAATCGGTATCTGACGCTACCTGAAATTTTCACCTATTCATCCAATATTGGTACCGCGCAAATGGCGCTGGATTTGGGGGCTGACAAGCAGCAGGCATTTCTGTCTAGCCTTGGCATGATGCAGCCAGCAAATATTGAGTTAACAGAGGTTGGTGCACCACTTTATCCGACCACATGGCGCAAATCGTCTATTATGACTATATCGTACGGGCACGGTATTGCCGTAAGCCCCTTGCAGCTTGCCTCTGGTATTGCTGCAATGGTGAACGGTGGGCGTCTTCATCCTGCCACACTTGTCCATAATCCTGATGCTTGGCAGAATGGTAAGCAGGTTATTAGCCCCGCGACCAGTAGGCAGATCAGGCAGTTGCTTAGGCTCGCTGTCCGAAAAGGGACAGGTAAGCGTGGTGAGGCGATTGGATATCGTGTCGGCGGTAAAACGGGCACCGCCGAAAAAGCGGTCGCTGGTGGGTATAAACGAAAATCCCTGATTTCATCATTTGTTGGCGTCTATCCAATGGATGATCCGCAGTATGTGGTCTTTGCTCTTTTGGATGAACCAAAAGGAACAAAGGAAACATACGGTTTCGCTTCTGGCGGATGGGTTGCAGCCCCTGTTGTCAGGAATGTAATTTTGCGTACAGCACCACTTTTGGGTGTAGCACCAGAAAATGAAGATGAAGGTTTGTATCAAAAACTGGCTTTGATGATTGAGAAGTAGGAAATGTCGTTAACGCTTGCGCAGCTTTTGGGGGGTAAAAAGGCAGATGGCTCTGTTCTGGTGTCAGGGCTTACTGTTGATAGTCGGGCTGTGCAAAAGGATAATTTATTTGTAGCGCTGCCAGGCACTAAAGTAGACGGGCGTAGGTATATTCAGGATGCCATTCGTGCTGGGGCTTCGGCAATTCTTACGACCCCGGGTGTAAAACTTGATGATGATAGTTTTCCTGTTGTTGAAGATAGTAACCCGCGCCGTCGATATGCTGAAATGGCTGCCCGGTTTTATGCAGCTCAGCCTGCAGTGCAAGTTGCCGTTACGGGCACAAATGGTAAAACATCAGTAGCGGATTTTTGCCGTCAGCTGTGGGGGGCAGCTGGGCATGAAGCAGCAAGCCTTGGCACTTTAGGGGTGCGCTCAGAAGTTTACAGTGAACCATCTGGCTTAACGACACCTGATCCAATGGGGTTGCATAAGGCATTGAAAAAACTGGTAGATGCCGGTGTTACGCATGCTGCGTTAGAAGCATCAAGCCATGGTCTGGACCAATACCGGCTCGACGGTGTTTCTATTAAGGCTGCGGGGTTTACCAACCTGACGCGGGACCACCTTGATTACCATAAGACTGAACAAGGTTATTTTTATGCCAAGGCGCGTTTATTTGGCGAATTGCTTGGGCCGGGTGGTTATGCGGTTATTAATATCGATAACAAATGGGGCTCTGTTCTTGATGATATTGCTTGGGGTAGAGGGCTTGGAAAGCTGACTGTAGGCCGGTCAGACAAGGCTGGCTTAAGAATTATCAGCGAATGTGTGTTGCCATCTGGGCAGGTTATTAAGTTTGCCTTTGAAGAGCAGGTTTATGAAGTGGAATTACCACTTGTCGGTGGGTTTCAGGCTGAAAACGCCCTTTTGGCAGCGGGACTTGTTATTGCAAGTGGGGCTGACACTGAAAAAAGCTTTAATGCACTATCAAAGCTTGCGGGCGTGTCTGGACGTATGGAGCTTGTGGGGCACACAGCTAAAGGTGGCAGCGTGTTTGTAGATTATGCGCACACTCCTAACGGCCTCGAGACAGTTCTCTTAGCGGCACGTGCCCACAATCCAACAAAATTACATACGGTTTTTGGCTGTGGTGGTGACCGTGATAAAGGTAAGCGCGCCCAAATGGGGATGATTGCGGCAGCTTTGGCGGATTATGTGTATGTAACTGACGATAATCCACGTACAGAAAATGCGGCTACTATTAGAAGTGAAATTATAGCAACTACTCCAAATGCTATTGAAATTGGCGACCGTGCCACTGCGATTGCTGCAGCCATTACTGCAATGAGTGCCGGAGACATGTTGGTTGTCGCGGGCAAAGGCCATGAAGAAGGCCAAATTATTGGCGATCAGGTTTTACCTTTTTCAGATATTGAAACTGTCAAACGGCTTTTAAATGAAGACGGAGGGCGGATATGATTGATAGTCCTCTCTGGTCAGCCGAAGAAATGAATACCATTTATGCGAACCACCTAGAAAATGGCTGGTATGCAGATGGTGTGCAAATAGATAGTAGGGATGTGGTTTCAGGTGATTTGTTTATTGCTTTAAAAGGCAGTTCAAGTGATGGTCACCAGCACGTTCTTGGTGCATTTGCACAAGGTGCTGTGTCAGCACTCGTTTCACGTACACCTGAAGGGGTTGATAGCGCTGATAGCCGCCTTATCTATGTGCAGGATACGGTTGAAGCCATGAGGGAGCTGGCTACGGCGGCGCGTAAGCGGGTGCCCGCCAAAATTGTGGCTGTAACGGGTAGTGTCGGTAAAACAAGTGTTGTTCAAGCTCTGCGAAAGTCATTACAGCCTAGCGAGAAAACACATTCAAGTATCCGCAGTTTTAATAATTACACTGGTATTCCTTTATCATTGGCGCGCATGCCACGTAGTAGCCAGTACGGCGTTTTTGAAGTGGGTATGAATAGGCCGGGCGAAATTCTAGAGGGTGGTAACCTGATAGCGCCCAATATAGTGGTGCTGACGACTATTGGTTCTGCTCATGTTGGTAACTTTGAAAATGAAGATGCCATTGTGGACGAAAAAATTAGCATTATTGATACCCTGCAAGATGGCGGCATAGCCATTGTTGGGATTGATAACCCGCATGCGGCTAAAATTTGTGATTATGCAATTAGTCGTGGCGTTCGGGTAATAACTGTATCCGCAGAAAGTCCGGCAGATGTTAGCCCGCGTCGTATGACAGAACGGCATGATTGTACATGCCTAACAGCTGATGTATCAGGTGTTCCTGTTACCTATAAAATAGCCCAGCCGGGAAGGGAGTGGGTGCTAAATAGCTTACTTGTTCTTGCCACAGTACAAGCCCTTGACGCTGATTTGGGGCAAGCCGCTATTACGCTTGCATCCTTGGAAGCTGAACCTGGCAGGGGTCGTACTTACACTCTGGCATACGGCGATGATAATATTACCATCTTGGATGATAGTTATAATGCAAGCCCTCTTAGTATTCGTGCTGCGCTTAGAAGGCTTCGCCTATCTCCTGTCTGCGGTGAAGGACGCCGTATCGCTGTGCTTGCCGATATGCAGGAGCTTGGTGACAAGTCTGCGGATATTCATATGTCGCTGGTATCGGACCTGAAAGAGTTCGGTGTAGATAGGGTCATTGCATTTGGGGACCATATGGCGGCGGTTGGTCGGGAAGCTGGCATCCGCACAGAAAATTGGCCTCTGAAAGAAAATGTGGCTGAAAGGCTTTGGGAACGTCTTGTTCCCGGAGATTCCATTATGATTAAAGGCGCAAATAGTGCGCGGCTTGGTGATGTGGTAGCGGGGCTTTTGCAGCAGAGCAAAGCCGATACCACCACGCCATTCATGCAAGCCGGTGGCTGGTAGGGAGTTATATATGTTTTATTTGCTGGCTGAATATGGTGGAATATTTAATCTCTTCCGGTACCTGACATTTCGTACTGGCGGGGCTGTTTTGACAGCCATGGTTATATGCTTTGTTTTTGGCCCTATGATTATTAGGTGGTTGAAAAGCAAACAGAAAAAAGGCCAGCCCATAAGGGAAGATGGCCCTCAAAGCCATATTGTTTCTAAAGCTGGTACGCCCACCATGGGCGGTTTTATGATTTTGCTTGGTTTATTTGTGGCGACACTTTTATGGGCGAATCTCTCTAACCCATATGTCTGGATTGTTCTTTTTGTAACGTTAGGCTTTGGCGTTATTGGTTTTGCAGACGATTATTTAAAAGTTACAAAAGTTTCCCCTAGAGGCGTGCCGGGCAGGCTGAAGTTTGTGCTTGAACTTGCTATTGGTTTGATTGCCGCTTGGTGGATATCATCGTTAACGGGTCCAACTCTTGCTGTGCCGTTTTTAAAGGACTTTCTGCTAACATTTGGTATCTTTTATTTGCCTTTTGCAATGCTTGTTATGGTATGGGCTGGCAATGCAGTAAACCTGACAGATGGCCTTGATGGCCTTGCGATTGTGCCGGTTATGATAGCTGCCGGTGCATTTGGTCTTATTGCTTATCTTGTGGGGAGTGCAACCTATACCAGTTACCTTGGTGTGCATTATGTTGCAGGCACAGGTGAACTAGCCGTTTTGTGTGGTGCCATTATAGGGGCAGGCTTAGGGTTTCTGTGGTTTAATGCGCCGCCTGCCATGGTGTTTATGGGGGATACAGGCTCGCTTGCCCTCGGTGGCGCTCTTGGCACAATGGCTGTTATCACCAAGCATGAGATTGTGCTGGGTATAATTGGTGGCCTGTTTTGGTTGGAGACAATATCAGTTATTGTGCAGGTGCTTTCCTTCAAACTCACTGGCAAGCGTGTGTTTAGAATGGCGCCCCTCCATCACCACTATGAGCAAAAAGGTTGGGCAGAACCCACAATCGTTATTCGTTTCTGGATTATTGCTGTTATTCTGGCGCTTGCTGGCCTTGCCACCCTGAAGTTGAGGTGATGTATGATCACTGCTCCATCATATCAAGGGAAAACTATTGGGGTATTTGGCCTTGCGCGTACTGGCGTGGCAGCGGTGCATTCTCTGGTCGCATCCGGCGCGCGTGTTTGGGCATGGGACGACAAGCCTGAAAGCTGTGTAGCAGTGGGCGCTGTAGCGCATGATCTGTACGAGGCTGATTTCTCAGAATTAGATGCCCTTATGCTTGCACCTGGTGTGCCTCTTGAGTTTCCTGAGCCGCATAAACTAGTGCGGAAGGCACTGGCAGCGCATATCCCACTGATTAGTGATATTGATATTTTTCAGTCTGCACGCAAGACACTAGCAAACCACACTGTCGTTGCGATTACGGGCACGAATGGTAAATCAACAACCACAGCTCTTATCGGTCATATTGTCGATATGCTCAGATTGCCGTGTGTCATTGGTGGTAATATTGGCACAGGGGTTCTGGCCCTTAATCCGCTTCCTGAAAAGGGTGTGTATGTGCTGGAGCTATCCTCTTTTCAATTAGACCTGACACAGAGTTTTAAAGCTGACATTGCTATTCTTTTGAATGTAACCCCTGATCACTTGGACCGGCATGGAAGCTTTGAAAATTATGTGGACGCCAAGGCTAAACTTTTTGGAATGCAAAAAACTAAAAAGGGCGTTGCGATCATTGGGGTTGATGATGAAAGTGGGGCGAAGCTCGCCGCAACACTTGACCAACTGGTTATTCCTGTTTCTGTGAAACGCTATATTAAAGGCGGAGTGTATGTGCTGGACGGTATTCTCTATGACGATACCAAAGGTGACCAACTGGTAGTTGGTAATTTAAAAGACGCAAAAGCTTTGCAAGGTAGCCATAATTGGCAAAATGCGGCGGCAGCGTATGCCGCTATTAAGCACATGGGCTTTGCTCCAGACAAAATATTAAGTGCTCTTTCTAGCTTTCCTGGGCTTGTTCATCGGCAGGAAATTATTGCGACGCTGAAGGGTGTTCGGTTTGTTAATGATTCTAAAGCCACGAATAGTGATGCCGCAATGCGGGCGTTAACTGCTTTTAAAAATATTCGCTGGATAGCGGGGGGGAAAGCAAAAGAAACTAGCTTTGTTCACCTAAAGCCCATGATGGGGTCCGTTAAAAAAGCATATTTTAACGGCGCAGCAGCTTCGCTTTTTCAGCAAGATTTGGGGGGTAGTGTTCCTCATGAGGTATACGAAACCATGGCTGATGCGTTTCATGCTGCCGCGCATGATGCAGTAGAGGGTGATACGGTTTTACTATCTCCCGCTTGTACAGCTTTTGATCAGTTCAAAGATTTTGAACACCGTGGAGGTGTGTTTCGTGAAATGGTGCAGACATTAGAAGGTGCTGTGAAATGATTGCCTTTTCCAGAAACGATAACAGCCTTCTTTCCCGGTGGTGGTGGACCGTTGACCGCTGGATGTTAATCCTTATTGTTATTTTAATTGTGTTAGGCCTTTGGTTGGCGCTCACTGCTAGCCCCGCTGTAGCTGAGCGTTTGGGCCTTGATTCTATGCATTTTGTAAAAAAACAGGGATTATTTCTCGGGCTTTCTCTTATTTCAATTATCACAATATCAATGATGAGTGGCAACTTCGTTCGGCGATTGGCCGTTATTGGTTTGCCTATAACGCTTGTGCTGATGGCGCTAACATTATGGATTGGCCCAGAAATAAAAGGTGCCACTCGCTGGCTACAAATAGGTAGTTTCACCCTACAGCCAAGTGAGTTTTTAAAGCCGTTTTTTATTGTAACTACTGCGTGGATTTTGTCGGCTGACTTACGCGGTGAAAAAATACCAGCAAAACAAGTGGCGGGCGGCCTTTTCCTTCTGGTTGTTTTCATGCTCATATTGCAGCCTGATTTTGGCCAAACTATTTTGGTTAGTACAGTTTGGATTGCCCAAATGGCTCTTGCCGGACTTCCTCTCACATGGCTTGGCGTTGCGGGAGGAATGGGATTACTTGGTATTGGGATTGGATATGCTACTTTGCCGCATGTTGCCAGCCGTATTGACCGATTTATAAACCCTGCAAGCGGCGATACGTATCAGGTCGATAAAGCTATGGAAGCTTTTGGGTCTGGCGGCTTATTTGGTAAAGGGCCGGGCGAAGGTGCAGTGAAGCTGGGTCTGCCTGATGCGCATACAGATTATATTTTTGCGGTGGTTGGTGAAGAATTTGGTTCAGTTGCGGGTGTAATGCTACTACTATTGTTTGCAGGAATTGTAATTCGCGGCTTGGCACATTTAATGCACGAAGAAAATCCGTTCAGAATGTTAGCCGCAGCAGGGCTTATTATGCAGTTTGGTATACAAACGCTTATTAATATTGGTGTAAATCTCGCCTTATTACCATCAAAGGGTATGACGCTTCCTTTTATTTCTTATGGGGGATCATCCATGCTTGCACTAGCTATCGGCATGGGAATGGTACTTGCCCTTACTCGTCGAAACCGGTTTATTACCCCGTGGTCTGACCCTCTCGGCTGGAAGGCGGCTGAATGATGAAGGCGCCGCATATCATTCTGGCAGCTGGTGGTACTGGCGGGCACATGATGCCCGCTGAAGCTGTTGCCGAGATTTTGAATGAGCGGGGTTATCAGGTTTCGATCATTACCGACAAGCGTGGTGATGCGATTGAAAATGCTTTTAAGGGTATGGAGAAAACGGTACTGAAAGCCTCTAGCCATATGGGTGGGGGGCTTTGGGGTAAAGTTAAGTCCGCAATCAGTCTGGCTTTGAGCTTTTTACAAGTGCGTAGTATGTTCTCGAAAATAAGGCCTACTGTAGTTGTTGGTTTTGGTGGTTATCCATCGTTGCCTGCTGTAATGGCGGCAAAAAATCTTTCTATTCCTTATGTGCTTCATGAACAAAATGCGGTGTTGGGGCGGGTAAACCGCATGATGGCAAAAGATGCTTTGTTTGTGGCGTTAACATTTGAAGAAACTACAAAAATTCCACAGGGCACAAAAGTTATCATGACCGGTAATCCGGTTAGAAGGTTGATAGCAAAGCTCGCAAATATTGCTTATGCAGTACCTTTTGGCTTCGGCGATATCCGCTTGTTTGTGATTGGTGGTAGTCAAGGCGCCCGCATACTGTCAGATGTTGTGCCATATGCGCTTGCCACTCTTTCTGAAGAGAATAGGGGCCGGGTTGAAGTAGCACATCAGGCTCGGCCAGAAGATATAGACAGAGTTCGTGCTGTATATAATGAAGCGGGTATTAAGGCTGTAGTTTCTTCGTATTTTAACGATGTGGGAGCGGTGTTGCTGCGTACACATTTAGTTATTTCACGTTCAGGTGCATCAACGCTTGCCGAATTGATGGCTATGGGCAGGCCTGCTATTTTGGTGCCACTGGCTATTGCCGCTGATGACCACCAAATGATGAATGCCAAAATTATGGCAGATGCCGGTGGTGCATGGCTTATGAAAGAATCTGAATTTACAATCGAGGCTTTAAGGGAAAAGCTGGAAGGTATGTTTGAATATACGGGCGGGCTGCGTGACGGCTCTGATGCTATGAGAGAGATTGCAAACCTTGGGGCAGCGGAGGATTTAACAACGCTGATTATGCATGTTTGCGACGGGGAAGAGTTACCATGAAGTCTATCCCGTTTGATATAGGTATGGTGCATTTTTCAGGGATCGGTGGCATCGGTATGTCGGGCATTGCCGAAGTGATGTTCAATCTTGGTTATCGTGTGCAAGGGTCTGATATTAGCGAAAATGCAAACGTTACCCGTTTAAAAGAAATGGGTATTTCTGTTTTTATAGAACAAAAGGCAGATAACCTTGACGGTGCTAGTGTTGTAGTTGTGTCTACGGCCATTAAAAATAATAACCCAGAACTTATGGAGGCACGTAAGCGTGGCTTGCCGGTTGTTCGCCGGGCTGAAATGCTGGCGGAACTCATGCGGCTTAAGTGGTGCGTGTCGGTTGCGGGAACCCACGGAAAAACAACAACCACATCAATGGTCGCTGTAGTGCTTGAAACAGCAGGGATAGATCCAACTGTGATTAATGGGGGCATTATTAACAGTTATGGTACGAATGCTCGCCTCGGTGAAGGTGCTTGGATGGTTGTTGAAGCAGACGAGTCAGATGGAACTTTTGTAAAACTACCGGCGACGATAGCGGTAGTTACAAATCTTGATCCTGAGCATCTTGATTTTTACGGCACATTCGAGGCTGAAAAAGCAGCCTTTAAAACATTTTTAGAGCGAGTGCCTTTTTATGGCACCTCCGTGCTTTGCATTGATCACCCTGAAGTTCAGGGTTTGATTAGTCATATTCATGACCGAAAATTTGTTACGTATGGACTTTCTGCACAAGCAGACATTCGTGCAGTGAATATGCATTCAGCGTCTGGCGTTGTGAGCTTTGATGTAGATGTTCGTGATAGGAAAACTACTGAAGTTCGGCGAATTGAACAAATTTGCCTGCCTATGCCCGGTACACATAATGTTCAAAATGCCCTTGCTGCTATTGCAGTAGGTTTGGAAATGGATATTTCAGACGCCATATTACGGAAGGCGTTTTTATCCTTTAGCGGCGTTAAACGGCGTTTTACAAAAACCGGTGAAGTTGACGGCATCACAGTGATAGATGATTACGGGCACCACCCGGTTGAAATATCCGCGGTTTTAAAGGCTGCGCGTGAATCTTTTGATGGTAAAGTCATCGCTGTAGTTCAGCCTCATAGATATACACGGCTCCATAGTTTGTTCGAAGAATTTTGCACCTGTTTTAATGATGCAGATACTGTTGTCGTAGCACCAGTATATGAAGCTGGTGAAAACCCGATTGAGGGTATTTCACATGAAAGTTTAGCGGCAGGCATACGGGCTCATGGGCACCGTATTGTTGACACAATAAACGGGCAGGCTGATTTGGCATGCGCCGTCAATAAACACGCAAAAAGGGGCGATATTATAGTTTGTCTGGGTGCAGGCTCGATTTCAAAATGGGCGTATGACCTGCCGGATGAACTACAATCTTTAAGGACAGACAAATGACTGTGCAATTTTCCCATCCAGATTTTCTGGACCACTTACCTCATGTACGTGGACGGATTGTTGAAAATGCAAGCTTAGCAAGACTTAGCTGGTTTAGAACTGGCGGGCCAGCGCAGGTTTTATTTGAACCTGCAGATGAAGCTGATCTTGTTGCTTTTTTAAGGCGCATACCGGGGTTCATACCGCTTACGGTTATTGGTGTAGGTTCAAACCTGTTGGTAAGAGACGGCGGTGTTAGTGGTGTTGTTATCCGCTTGGGGCGCGCTTTTGCTGATATAAGAATTAGAGGTGATATAGTAAAAGCAGGCGCTGCCGCAGTTGATGTACATGTGGCAAAAGCCTCTGCTCGTGGAGGCCTTACTGGGCTGGAGTTTTTAATCGGGGTTCCTGGTACAGTCGGCGGAGCCTTGAGGATGAATGCTGGCGCTTATGGCCAAGAAGTCTCTGAGGTTCTACAGCATGCCCATGCTGTTGACCGGTACGGACATATTCATGAATTTACCGCACAAGATTTCAAGTTTTCTTATCGTCAGTGCAAAATTGATGACACGATGATTTTCCTGAGTGCCTCTTTCCAAGCTCAAATTGGTGAACCCGCCGCCATAAAAGCCCGGATGGAAGAAATTAACGCTACGCGGGGCGAAACGCAGCCGCTTGGCACCCGTACAGGCGGTAGCACTTTTAAAAATCCAGAGGGATATAAAGCATGGGAGCTGATTGATGCTGCTGGATGTCGCGGTATGCGCATTGGTGGTGCTCAGGTTTCTGAAAAACATTGCAATTTTTTGATTAATACGGGTGATGCAACCGCCGCTGATATTGAAGAGCTCGGCGAAACAGTGCGGCGCTTGGTGAAAGAAAATTGCGGAATTGAGCTGGAGTGGGAAATCCAGCGTATTGGTGCTAGCCTTACAGGAGAGGTAGAGTGACAGCTACACTCCGTCATTACTGGTTTGCTTTGTTGATCGGCTTATCGCTATTCGGTGTGATTGCAGGATGGCAATTTGTTGTACCTGCAGTGAACTCATGGTTTATGGAGACCACAAGATCAGCTGGTTTTGTGTTATCTAAGCTTTCTATTAGTGGTGCACACCGAACAACATCAAAAGAAATTTTGGCAGTGCTTGATATTGATGACGGCATGCCGCTTTTAAGTATTGATCTTAGCGAGATTCAGCAACGGATAGAAACATTACCGTGGGTTAAACATGCGACAATAGCGAGGATTTTCCCTGGTGATTTGACTGTAGAGATTGAAGAACGCAAGCCTTTTGCTTTGTGGCAATACCAAGGTGCTATTTATCTTATTGATTCAGATGGTGTGGTTATCACCGGTCAAGGCCTTTCCGAGTTTTCAAAATTGTTACGTATTGTTGGTGAAACGGCACCCCAAGTTGTTGCTCCGCTTCTCTCAATGTTGTCTTCTGAGCCTGAAATAATGGCATATATTAGAACGGCAGTTCGTGTTGGTGAACGCCGCTGGGACCTTATTTTTTATAATGGTGTTCGAGTGAAGCTACCGGAAGATATAGCTGTTAAATATAATAGCACAGAAGCCTGGCATAAATTTGCAGAGTTAGAGCGAACTCAAAAGCTTTTAGAGCGTGAAGTTAGTGTGATTGATATGCGTATTCCTGGCCGTGTTGCTATGCGCGTTACCCCCGCGGGACATAGAATGATGGAGGGCAAGGAATGGGCCACTTAGTGTATAGAGTAAAACTGATATGAAGCCACTCGCCAGCGGACAAGAAACAATAATTGCCGCCCTTGATGTTGGTTCAAGCAAGGTTGCTTGCTTAATTGCAGAAAGAACTGCAAGTGGAACTTTCCATGTTAAAGGTGTTGGAAACAGAGCGTGTAACGGCGGCGCTGTTGGCGGTGCCATCGTAGATATGGAACTGACAGAAAAAGCAATAAGAGCCTCCGTTGATCAAGCTGAAAAAATGGCAGGTATCACGGTCAGTGATGTGATGCTTACTTTTTCTGGAGGCGAGCCCAAAAGCCAAGTGGTTGAGGTTGAAGTTGATGTTACAGGCCATGCTGTAAGTGATGCTGACATTACAAAAGCAATGGAGCAGGCCAAGGCACAAATAGACTTTGATGAAGAAGGCTTATTGCATGCTTTTCCTGTAGCGTATGCTGTGGACGGCCATTTCGGCCCACGGGAACCTGTTGGTATGTGCGGCAAGAAGCTGTCTGTTGCAGTTTTGATTGTGACCGCTGCTTCAGGGCCACTACGTAACTTAAAAGCATGTGTTAGACGGGCGCATTTAAATGTTAGCTCTGTTGTATTAACCCCCTTTGCGGCGGGCCTTTCTTGCCTTGTGGAAGATGAAGCCAAAATGGGTGCTGCTTGTATTGATATGGGTGGCGGCACAACCGGTATATCAATTTTTGCGCAGGGTGCACTTGTCCATGCTGAAGTTATCCCACTTGGTGGAAGTCAGGTAACAGAAGAAGTGGCGCGTGGCCTTTTAACGCCGTTTGAACATGCCGAAAGATTAAAAACGTTTAACGGGGCTGCTATTGTTGACCCTGCAGATGCGAGGTTAGAAATTGAAGTGCCCCAAGTGGGTGAAGAAGATTCTGATCAAATGGCACGTATGCCAAGAAGCGCATTAACAAGCATAATCCAGAAGGAAATGGAGCTTCTGTTTACGACCATTGCAGAAAGGTTGGATGCGTCAGGGTTTTCAGGTGTAGCTGGTAAGCGTGTTGTGTTAACGGGCGGTGTGGCACAGTGCGAAGCCGTGCGGGATCTAGCTACAAGAGTTTTGGGAAGGCAAGTGCGGATTGGGCGGCCCCGAACTATTGAAGGATTGCCTGTTGCTGCGCAAATGCCAAACTTTTCTGCGTTAGCGGGGCTGCTTGAGTATGCTGTTCGTAGACCAAAAGAAGTATTTAGAAGCGATAATAAAAAACACGATGAAACCACAGGTGCCACAGGCCCTCTTGGGCGTATGGTTCAGTGGGTAAGGGACAATTTCTAATGGGCTATTCTGTCAATATGCTGGCTTTGATCGTGATTGCAGGATAAAAAGAGAAAACGGAGGAATTGGGCAAATGTCTATTGAATTTGGTAATACGGAACTAACGGAACTAACGCCGCGCATTGCGGTTATCGGTGTTGGCGGTGCTGGTTGTAACGCTGTTAACAACATGATTGCAGCACAGTTGCAAGGTGTTGATTTTGTTGTTGCTAATACGGATGCGCAGTCACTTACGGCATCTACTGCAAACAACAGAATTCAGCTTGGTGTGCAGATAACCCAAGGCTTGGGGGCAGGTGCACAGCCTAAAATCGGTGAAGCGGCAGCTGAAGAGGCCCTTGAAACCATAGATACAATTCTAGACGGTTGCCACATGGCTTTCATTACCGCTGGTATGGGTGGTGGTACGGGTACTGGTGCTGCACCGGTCATTGCCCGCCGTGCTCGGGAGCGCGGTATTCTAACTGTTGGTGTTGTAACAAAGCCTTTCCAGTTTGAAGGTGGCCGCCGCATGAAGATTGCGGAAGCCGGCATCAAAGAGCTTTCACAACACGTTGATACACTCATTATCATTCCAAACCAGAACTTATTCCGGGTTGCGAATGAACGCACAACGTTTGCTGACGCCTTTAATATGGCAGATGAAGTTTTACATTCAGGTGTTCGTGGCATTACAGACCTTATGGTTATGCCAGGTCTTATTAACCTTGATTTTGCTGATGTGCGCACGGTTATGTCTGAAATGGGCAAAGCTATGATGGGGACAGGTGAGGCAGAAGGTGAAACGCGGGCTCAGGATGCCGCTGCAGCAGCCATTTCTAACCCACTGCTTGAAGAGGCATCGCTGAAAGGTGCCAAGGGCGTTATTATCAATGTAACGGGCGGCATGGATATGACGCTTTATGAAGTTGATGAAGCCGTTAATATGGTGCGCGAGCAGGTTGATCAAGATGCACTGATTGTATTTGGCTCTGCCTTTAATCCAGATTTGGAAGGTAAACTCAGGGTTTCTGTTGTGGCAACTGGTATCGAAGGTGGTATCGGTGGTATTGATATTCCAGCTCCTGAGCGCAAACCTATTGTTGTAGAAACGCGTGAAGAGCCAGCACAAATAGAAAAAACTGAACCAGAAGTGACCGCACATGACATATCTGAAAGTGCAGAGGCTGGGGAACCTCAATCGGTTCTTGATGCGATTGCAAGTGCTGTGTCTTACAGCGACGAACAATCTGTGGTGGAAGAAGCCTCAGAAGCAGAAAATGTAGAGATTGATGAGGTGCCTGCGTCAGTTGAAGCAGAAGAAAGGCCGGTGGTTCGCAGTTTTTTTCCTGAAGAAGCTGACTTAGAGGATAAAGCTGTTGCTAGTGTATCTGAGACATTTGTGGCAGAAGCACCATTGATGCCTAAAGCTAGTGTTGAGCAACCTTTGGGAAGTGTTACATCGTCTTCGATTGTAGACGCTTATGCATCAGATGAAGCTGTGGAAGAAGACCAAGTGCCTTATGAAGAACATCAGGAAGAACAGCCACAGCAAAAACGTAGTCTGTTTCAAGTAATGACGGCTGGACTTAGAAGCTCTGAAGCTACGGCACCAGTTGAGAAGCCATTAGCTTCTAACGATGGTGTTACCACAGCACAGCCTTCTACGCCGTCTCTTGGAGGTGTTTCTGCTGATGACAGGCCCGCGCCTAAGCCGTCTACCGATCAGCTTGAGATACCCAGTTTTCTGAGACGTCAACAAAACTGATCCTGTTGGGATTTATCCCGCTCAATTCCTATTTCCTGCCGGGCTTATATAGCCCGGCTTTTTTTTGCCTTATCGCCCAAGAATATATTCAAGTGTGGTGACAACACGAACTTTTTTATGGATTTGGTTTGCCTCTATAAGCCCCGGGGCATCTTCCGCAGGTAATATTTGAAAATTCCCCTGATTTGCTTTTCTAATGCCGTTAATAGTTGTGCCTGCATCGTGTGCAAATTGCTGCGCTGCGACGCGGGCATTTGCAGTAGCTTCTGCAATCATACTGGGCTTGATGTCATTCAATTTTGTAAAGAGATAATGCGGTGTGCTTTCGCCGTAACCATCAAGGTTACCGATAAGTACACCAGCATCCAGCATATCACCTACATTTTGGGCGGCATTTGCAACCGCGTCAATGTCGTTACTACGTACCAAAATTGTTTGCTGAATGAGGTAACGGTTGGCGACAGGGCCATTATTATAGGTTCGTGCCAGCTGATCTACAACCCGAAGGCTTTGCATTTCAGTATCAGATTTAGAGATTGAATAGGTGTCTAAAAATTTGAAAACGGCATCCCGTTCGTTCGTTAACTTATTTCGTGCTTCTTGCAGTACATCGTTAGCAGCAATAAATGTAATGGCCCAGACAGCCCTGTCTGCGCGAACCTGTGTTTCAGCAAGGCCTTTAACGGTAACATATCGTTCGTCTGCGCGGCTTTCAATGAAACCTTGGCTTATGAACCAGCCTGATGCGGCTATGCCAAGTGCTATAAAAGCGGCTGAAAAAACCTGTATAGGGTTTGTTTGCATATATCATCTCCATCTTTGGTGAGGAGAGTATATGTCAAATGAGGCATTGGCTTTACTATAATGCGGCAAAATAAAGTTAAGCTTACTGCCAGCGTTTTAGGGCGTCATCATCTGCTTCTTTGGCATCAACCCATTTCCCACCAGTGTGAGTGGTTTCCTTTTTCCAGAATGTTGCCCGCGTTTTTAGAAAATCCATAAGATATTCAGCGGCCTCAAAAGCCGCACTTCTGTGGGCAGAAGCTGTGATAACAAGAACAATATTGTCGCCCGGATAGAGTTTACCATATCTATGAATGACGCAGCATCCTTCAAGCGGCCAACGTTCTTCAGCATGAAGAGCAATACGTTCAAGTTCTTTTTCTGTCATGCCAGGGTAATGTTCAAGCTCCATACTAGTTAAGATACCGCCAATATCACGCACAGTTCCTGTAAAACTAACGACTGCACCGATAGCATGGTTGCTATTTTTCAAGCGTGTAATCTCTTGTGTAATATCAAAGTCATTTTCCTGAACAGAGATAAACGCCATAATTTACCCTCCTGTTACTGGTGGGAAAATGGCAATTTCGTCAGTATCAGTAATGGGGTGAGTATGCTGGACATGCACTTGGTTTACGGCAACTCTTATAAAGTCAGCTTTTCTGAGTGCTTGAGCATAACTCTCATTAAGTGCTTTTAGGTAATGTATAAGGTCCTGAACCGTTTTGACATCTTCTGGTTTTGAGAGAAGTTCTTCTGTTTTACCAATACTTTCACGCACACTGGCGAAATAAATTAGCTGCATGTGCTACACCATATGCTTTAGGCCAGTACGTAAATAATCAAGCCCAGTATATAGTGTTAGAACGGCTGCAACCCACAGTAATGTTAGCCCAATTTCCTGAGCAGGTAGGCCAAGTTCTCTACCTCCGTCTGTCCAGGTAAGGGCTCCGAGTGCAACCATTTGTACGGTGGTTTTCCATTTAGCGAGCCAGGTTACTGGCACGCCAACCTGAATACCGGCTAGAAATTCTCTGAGGCCAGATACTAGCAATTCGCGGCACATGATAATAATTGTTGCAACAACATGAATACCACTAACCCACTCGACGCTTACGACCATCAACAAGATAGCCCCAACCATCAGCTTGTCGGCAATTGGATCAAGAAACTGGCCAATAACAGATACTTTGCCTGTTGCTCGAGCTAGGTAGCCATCAAAGAAATCAGTGATACCTGCAATAGTAAAGGTTACGAAAGCAATATGGCTTCCAAGAGGTTGGTCCATATAAAAGGACGCGACCAAAATCGGTATAACGAGTATCCGCGACAAGGTCAGGATGTTAGGTATATTCCACATGTAATAGGTATCCGAGAACAGGGTTTCCGTCACACAATAGAGTTTTCCGCGCGTGCGTCAATCACTCGTGAAAATGATCGTAAATTTGTTGTGCCGTTGCTTTTGAAATACCATCAACGCTTGCAATGTCGCGAACATCTGCATCGATCACAGCCTTTGCGGAACCAAAATGGTGCAAAAGGGCTTTTTTGCGCTTAGGCCCTATGCCTGGGATGGTGTCGAGAGGCGATTTTTTAATATCACCTGACCTGCGGGTTCTGTGGCTACCGATGGCAAAGCGGTGTGCTTCATCCCGTAGGCGTTGCAAATAGTAGAGAACAGGATCATTGATGGGTAACATAAATGTATCGCGCCCAGCTATATGGAACTGCTCACGCCCTGCGTTCCTGTCTGGCCCCTTTGAAATGGCAACAACCATAACATCTTTGATCGCTAACTTCGTAAGGACTTCCATCACAGAAGAAAGCTGGCCTTTGCCACCGTCAATAAGTAAAAGATCGGGCCACTGGCCGCGTGTACGGTCTGCATCTTCTTTGATAAGACGGCTAAATCTGCGCTGCATAACCTCACGCATCATGCCAAAATCATCGCCCGGCGTGATAGCTTCTGATTTGATATTAAATTTTCTATAGCTATTTTTCAGAAAGCCTTCTGGGCCAGCAACGACCATGGCACCGACAGCATTGGTGCCTTGGATATGGCTGTTATCATATATTTCTATCCGCGCGGGCGGAGTAGGCATTTTAAAGAGTTCTGCCAGACCAGATAATAGTCGGCTTTGGCTTGCCGTTTCGGCAATTCGTCTTTCCATTGCTTCACGGGCGTTTCTTCGTGCTTCCCCAACGATGTCAGCCTTTTTACCACGTATGGGTACCACAAGCTCTACTTTGCGCTCCATGCGCTCTGTAAGGGCCTTAGAAAGTAAACTTTGGTCATCAAGGTCATGAGATAAAAGAATAAGCTTTGGAGCAGGCTTGTTGTCATAAAATTGGGCAAGGAATGCAGAAAGAACTTCGGGTACAGTGTCTGCACTGTCATGTTGCGGGAAATAGGCACGATGGCCCCAATTTTGACCCGCGCGGAAAAAGAAAACCTGTATGGCAATCTTGTTGCTAACTTGTTCTGCGGCAACAACATCTGCTTCATCTACCATAACATTAACCATGGATTGATGGCTTTGTATTTGGGTGAGTGCATTTAAGCGGTCACGGTATATAGCCGCTGTTTCATACTCCATTTTAGCACTTGCAGCTTGCATAGTTGCCGCAAATTTTTTCTGAATGTCAGATGACTTTCCCTCCAGAAATGCACGAGTTTCATCAACCATGCTGGTGTATTCATGCTCATTTACTTTACCAACACAAGGGCCTGAACAACGCTTGATTTGATAGAGCATACAAACACGAGTTCGCGATTCTAGTGTGGTGTCAGAGCATGACCGAAGCTGAAATACTTTTTGCAGAATGTTGAGAGTTCTATTAACTGAAGAAACATTTGCAAAGGGGCCGTAATATTGACCTTTGTGATGTCGTTTGCCTCTATGTTTAGTGATTTGTGGCCATTCATGGTCTTCACGCAGTAGAATGTAGGGGAAAGATTTGTCGTCTTTTAAAAGCACGTTAAAGGGTGGTTTAAAGCGCTTGATCAGAGAGGCTTCTAAAAGCAGAGCTTCGCTTTCTGTACGGGTGGTTATAAAAACCATAGCAGTGGTAGCAGAGACCATTCGTTGTAACCGAATGGTCAAGCGGTTTACCTGCGTATAGGAAACTATCCGCTTTTTAATATTTTTAGCTTTTCCAACGTACAGCACATCGCCGTGCATATTCTGCATGCGGTAAACACCGGGTGCGATGGGAGCAGTTTTTATGTGCTCCTTAATAATATCGATACCATTTGTTAGGGCTGTATCCTGCAATGAATGCAAACTCCGTTAACTATTAAAGTTATTTGTGTAAGATTAGGGCAGAAGAATCAATGCTTCAAACAGCTTAAATGATTCGAAATATTTTTTTCCACCTAACCTGTGGATAACCTTGTGGGAAACTTAGACAACACAGATGCAATATGGCTGTAATACAAGAGTTTCTGCTGATTGCTTAAAATTTGTGCAATTTTTATAAGTCATTGATTTATATAGGGTCAAGGCAAAGCAAGTACAGAATTTTATCAAAAATGATTTTGTAATATTGTCATTACTGTGTGGCTATGGCAGCCAGCGATTCGATGTGCAAAACTGTTAAGGTTGTATTATGTGTAATCGCCAGAAAAAACCAATTATTACTAATTGGTTAAGGTAATTTGTGCCGCTCAATTTCAACACCAACGCTTGCCGCACCTTCAACAGCTTCCAGTTTTTCTACTTTTACCCTTGAGCCGATAACGCGCTCATCAACAAGTGTCATCTCAGCAATTTGTTCGGCCAGAGTCTCAACAAGGTTGATATGGCCGTTTTTAAGAATTTCCTGAATATTATTCACAATGTCATTGTAACAGACAACATTGCCAAGTTGATCGTCATGGTATGACGTATCTTCGCGTACAGATAAATCAACATTAATTCTGATTTTTTGGCGTGTATCTTTTTCGTATTCCCAAACCCCAATTTGAGCATCAGTGACATAATCACGTACAAAAACATGACGCACAGACCGTGATGCATCGGCGTAAGGCATATGCAGAATATTTGATGTGTCTTGTGCCATCTAATCAGTCCTCAACAATGTCATCGGTTCGCCAAGCAAGATGCTGGCCACCATCTAAGGTTATCATTTGCCCTGTTAGAGAAGGAGTCTCAAGTAGAAAACGAATGGCGGCTGTAAATTCTCTTATATCAGGTCCGTATCCTAAAGGTACATTCTTGCATTCCTGTTCAAAGCCTTTATGCCCTTCAACAGTGTTTGGCAAGGTTGGTCCTGGGCTAATGGCGTTTACGCGGATGTTATTTTTTGCCAAGGCTTGAGCGAGAGTACGTGTCATTGTCCATAGGCCAGACTTAGAGGCTGTATAAGACATGAAAAGAGGATTTAGCTTGAGTACACGCTGATCGATAATATTAACGACAAGGCCTGCATGTGGCGCAGGAAGCTGCTGTGAAAATGCCTGTGTAAGTATAACGGGTGCACGCAGGTTTATTCTTTGGTGAGCATCCCACGTTTCTGTTGTTAATGTGCTAATGTCATCTTTTAGGAAAAGTGACGCGTTATTTACCAACACATCAACAGGGCTTCCAGCACGCTTGCAAACTTCAGGGATGAGAGCATTGAGTTCGGCTTCGTTATTAAGGTCTGCACTAACGGTAAAAGCTTTGCCCCCAGATGCGCAGATGTCGCTCACAACATCAGCAGCATCAGCTGCTGAACTGTTATGATGCACTGCAACAGTGATACCTTCACTGGCGAGGCTTTTAGCTATAGCCCTGCCTATTCGCTTAGCAGCGCCTGTTACTAAGGCTGTTTTAAAGGTATGGGGTATCATGATGTGAAGGGAATAGTGGCTGTCGCATTGCCACTTTCTACAAGGTAAAACATATAGATACCATATAACACAAGCATACCAAGGCCTGAAAGCTTGCCTACGGTCGAGCGGTTTTTACAAAAAGGTACCAAGAGCAACGCTGAGCCAAGCATAACCCATAAATCGACATTTAAAAATGATTGAGGTACAGGGATTGTGCCTGCCATTGAAGATATGCCCATAATTGCAAGGATATTAAAGATATTAGAGCCTATTACGTTACCAACTGCAACATCACATTGCCGCCTGATGGCTGCCATCAGGGCTGTTGCAAGTTCCGGCAAGCTGGTGCCAATTGCAACAAGTGTCAGGCCAATCACAGATTCTTTAATGCCATATTCGCGGGCAATTACAACTGAGCCTTCTACAAGAAGGTCTGCACCAAAACTAATGCCAACAAGGCCGCCTAACACCAACACCGTTGCTAAAGCATAGCTGTCCGGCTTTTCGGGAATTTCATCGCAGTTGGTTATCTCAGCCGCGCCGCCAACCTTTGCACGCATTGCGGAATAAATCAAAAACAGTGCAAAGCATACGAGCAAAACAAAGCCTTGTGGACGCCCGATACTGCCTGTGAAAGCAAGCGCTATAAACAAGGCTGTTGCTAATAGCATGATAAACAAGTTACGTCCAAGCCGGGGTGCGTCGCATGTCATAGGCGCTAACAGGGCAGGGAGGCCAACGACAAGTAATATGTTAGCGATATTTGATCCAACAATATTCCCGAGCGCCAGAGTAGGGGCGCCAGACATTACAGCGTCAATGCCTACAACCATTTCTGGCGCAGATGTACCAAAGGCAACTACAGTAAGGCCTATAATTAGTTTTGAGATGCCGGCTCTTGTTGCAAGGGACGCTGCACCGCGTACCAGATAATCACCAGAAAATAATAATAGTATTAGGCCAGCAGCAACCTCAAAATAGGCCATATAATATAAGTTCCTTATGTTGCGCGTACATTTAGTTTTAGATGCTGCATGTATATAGGATTGTTTAAAGGGAAATAAAAGTCAGTAGCCCCGGTTTATATCCAGTATATTTTCTGGTAATTGCCCCTTTTCCAGAATTTTTATACTTTTCAGCACATATGCGGCGGCAGAATCGGGTCTTGTGATGGATGCAATGTGGGGCGTGACAAGAATTTTGTCGTGTTCCCAAATTGGATGTGTGCTTGATAGAGGTTCTTGGGGGAAAACATCGAGTGTTGCACCCGAGAGGTGGTCTGTATTTAAAAGGGTTATTAGATCATCAAGGTTTATAAGGCTCCCACGGCCAACATTTATAATAGCAGCACCAGAGGGTAGCCATGACATGGTTTCCATATTCATAAGCCCAATAGTTTCGCTTGTTGATGGCAGCAGGTTCACCAAAATATCGGTGCGTTCTAGGAACGCCTTAAAACCTGATGGCCCATGATAGTGTGTTATGCTCTGTTCTGTGGCCTTTTTGGTTCTGGACCATGCCGCAATGTCATACCCAAAGGGTATAAGGGCTTTTGCGGCTACAGAACCTAGAGCACCATACCCCATAATGCCAATGCGGGTTTTATGGGCTGCACGCGCTAAAGCCTGTTGCCAAAGCTTGCTCTTTTGGCCTGCGATAAAACGGTGTATTTCTCTGTGATGCATAATAACGGCCATTGTGACATATTCAGCCATGCCTTCCTTGAGGCCATCGTCGCTCATGCGGATGATTGGGGTATGATTGGGAAGGTCAGGGTCTGCAAGTATATGATCTATACCTGCCCCCATCGAGAATATGGCCTTAATGTTTGTATACTCTTTTAACAAGCCTGGTTTAGGGTGCCAAACAAAAGCGTAGGCGGGGCCATCATCGGGGGTGCCCCAGTCAGGATAACTCAAGAAATTGATGGCAGGATCAATTTCCTTAAAAGCAGTGCGCCATGGTTTGTGACTATGGTGTTCCAGATAAAACAAGATCCGGGTCATATTCTATAATTCCTGTCTTGGCAGTCTATATAAGGGGGTGAGTAATAACAATTACTGTATTCTCTGTGGAAATACAGCTTGAAATATGGCTGTAAATCTATTACTCGTGCGCCAGAATAAAGGGATGCACAGATGTCTGTGTTACTTTCCCTTGCTTTTTAAAGGTGCTGCGCTTATGGTGCGCGCCTCGAATCGCTTGGTTCACAAATTGTGGGCCTAATAATATGCCCGGAGGCCTCAAATGGCTGGCTCTGGCGAGTTAAAAGGTAAGAAAAATGGCAGTTCCAAAGAGAAAAACGACTGGCTCTCGCCGTGGTATGCGTCGTTCACATGATAGCCTGAAGGTTGCTAACTTTCAGGAAGACTCACACACTGGTGAATATAAGCTCCGTCATCACATTGACCTGAAAACAGGCATGTATCGCGGCAAGCAAATTCTTGAGCCAAAAGGCGACTATTAAACATTAAGTGCTTAATGTTTATAAAAATACAAAACCGGTGCCATATTTGGTGCCGGTTTTTGTTTTATAACCGCTATGATTTGCTATGTTACCGTAGAACTTTATTTTATAGGGGGCAGCAATGATTGCGCGCATTACTTCCATTCTGATTTTTGCCATGTTTGTGACAGGGTGTGTAACTACAAACGAGGTTACGGGCCGGTCACAGTTTATCACGATCCCTGCAAGCCAGGATGAGGCTTTGGGGCTGCAAGCCTTGAATGAGGTGAAAGACAGCAACGATCATGTGCAAACATCTGGTGCAATGGTTGAGAAAGTACGTCGAATCGGCCAGCGTATAGTGAAGGTTTCTGATAATCCGAGCTTGAACTGGGAATTCATTGTTATTGATGAGCCTGTACTAAATGCATGGGCTTTACCGGGCGGCAAAGTAGCTGTTTATAGTAAAATGATTGAAAACCTGACGGAAGCAGAGCTTGCTGCAGTTCTTGGACATGAGTGCGCCCACGCCATTTTGCGCCACGGTGCCGAGCAGGTAAGCCGCTCACAAGTGCAGCAATTGGCTGTGGTTGGTCTTGGTGCAGCTGCTGGGTTGGCCACAGAAGATGAAAAAACGGCCAGCCTAGCTGTAGCACTTGGGTCGCTTGCTGCGCAGGGGTTTGTTGCTTTGCCACATAGCCGTGATATGGAACTTGAGGCAGATCACGTTGGCACGATTTATATGGCAAAAGCAGGGTATGACCCTCGTAATGCAGTTGCATTGTGGAAAAAGATGAGTGGCCTTAAAGAAGGCGGAGGCAGCCAACCGACCTTCTTGTCAACACACCCATCTGACGGTAAACGCATTGAGCGGCTTGAAAGCCGGATGACGGAGTATCTGGGGTATTATAAGCCCTAACACCTAAGGGGCTGATGTAAGAGTATAAGGGCCTGAGTATGCGGTATAATGATACCAAAAAAATGCTTGATAATGTTATCGAGGAGATACTAGCAAGAGAGCCTATTAACCCCAAAGATATGACTGGGTATTACGGTGTTATCTCTACACCGCGCAGTGGTTCGACAATGTTTGGTGATAAATTATACCAGACAGGCCTTATGGGGTATCCGATGGAATGGTTTAACATTCGATATTTACGGGCTTATAAGCGGGTAAAGGGTGTTCAAACACTTAATTTTAGCCATTATCTTAAAGATATTGCGTACCGTGCGGCGAGCCCAAACGGTATCTTCGGCGTTAATTTTCATGTCGATCAGTATCTTGATATGCAAAAGCGCGGTATTGATTTTTTCAAGCACTTTCGTTTCGATAAGCTTTATTATGTTTCACGGAATGATAAATTTTCCCAAGCTTACTCACTTGCTAAAGCCCGCGCGACTGATGTCTGGAGTTCAAATGTTATACCAGATGCTGAGGCAGCAGATAAAATTGCTGCTATAAAAGATTCTGACATTTTAAGAGAACTTCTGCGAATTACCGGGTGGCAGGAACAGTACGAAAAAAGCCTTCAGGCTAAAGTCCATAGATCATACAGTTATGAAGATTTTTCCTCTATTACTAAGGGGGGGGATATATTCAGGGAAATTTTAGCTGATTTTAAGTTGCAGGTACCAGAAGATTATAAATTCATGACTGCATTTAAAAAGCAGTCAGATACTGCAGATAAAGAGCGTATTGAAACTTTACGTCAACACTTACTAGGGCCTGTATAAGCTTGGACATACAGGCTTGCTGCGTTTTACGGGCCGGGATGAAGATAAAAGAGATACCTAGTGTTATGGCAATATCACACATTATTCGCGGTGCAACTACAGCAGACTTTCCTGCTATTCTGGCCCTGAATGAAGAATTTGTTGAATATCTGAGCCCGCTGAATACGGAACGCTTAGAAATGCTTGTTCATATGTCAGCCTATTTAAGAGTGATAGTTTCAGGCGGTTGCGTAAAGGGATTTCTCCTCGCGTTTGCAGGGGGGGCAGCATATGACAGTACAAATTATCAGTGGTTCAATGATCGGTACGATAGTTTTCTTTATATTGATAGAATCGTGATTGCTGCTGACTGTCAGGGGAAGCAGTTTGGTCGTTTGCTGTATGATGACCTCTCTCTATTTGGTCAGGCGGTAAATGTAAAACTGTTGACCTGCGAATATAATGTTCAGCCCTTGAATGAGGGCTCGGCAAAGTTTCACGCATCTTATGGCTTTAAAGAAGTGGGCACAAAATTGTCAGGTGGGGGCAGAACGGTTGTTTCACTTCAAACCTGCCCAATAGCAGTTTAAAAAGTATCGTAATCAAGCCCGATGTCAACTGCTGGGGCACTTTGGGTTAGGCGCCCTACAGAGATATAATCAACCCCGGTTTCTGCAATTGCGCGAATTGTGCCCAGCGTTACACCGCCAGAGGCTTCACATGTAATACTACCCTTCACAAGACTAACCGCTTCTTTCAATGTTGCAGGTGGCATATTATCAAGTAGCAAGCTGTTGGCACCAGCAGAGAGAGCTTCTTGCACTTGCTCAAGGGTGTCGCACTCAACCTGAATATCCGAACGTCCTGCTGCTTTTGCCCCGGCAACAGCCTTTGTGACAGAGCCTGCCGCCGCAATATGGTTGTCCTTGATCATGACGGCATCATAGAGGCCCATTCTGTGGTTTTTACCGCCGCCCATTGCTGTTGCATATTTAGCAAGCTTCCTGAGGCCTGGAATGGTTTTGCGAGTATCTAGTAGGCGGGCACCGGTGCCATCAATCATATCTACATACTGGCGGGTAAGAGTTGCAATGCCGGATAAGTGCTGCAAGATGTTTAAGGCGGTGCGTTCAGCAGATAATAGAGCGCGTGCCTTGCCCTTTACATACAGAATGGTGTCGCCAGCGCTTAATCTATCGCTGTCTTTGGCCTTAAAGGTAATGGTGCAGTCAGGGTCCAAGCGCCTGAAGATAGGCTCAATAAGGGGCAGCCCCGCAAGAACAATATTTTCTCGTGCATTCATGCTTGCTGAAAGCATAGAGGCTGCTGGGATCGTTGTTGCGGCGGTGATGTCACCTGTGCCTATATCCTCAGCAAAAGCTATATCAATAAAGGCTTCTATTTCAGCCTGTGATAAAGGGAATATTGCCACCACCAGTTCCTATGCAAGGTCTTTTGGGGTATTGATCGAGGTACTAAGTTCCAGCATTTTTCTAAGTGGTTTTTCTGCCGCCACACGTGTTTGCTCGTCTAGGTCAATTTCTGGCCCTTCATCGCGCAGGCAAAGATACAGCTTTTCCATAGTGTTTAAGGCCATATAAGGACATGTATTACAGCTACAGTTGCCGTCAGCTCCTGGCGCACCAATAAAAGTTTTGTGCGGCGCAGCTTTTTCCATTTGGTGAATAATGCCTGGTTCTGTTGCAATAATAAGTGTGTCTGCTTCACTCTCTAAGGCAAATTTCAAAATGGAGCTAGTTGACCCAACGTGCTCTGCATGCTGCAAAATTTGGTCAGGGCACTCAGGGTGCGCTGCCACAGGCGCATTAGGGTGCCGTGCTTTCAGCTTAATAAGTTCTTTCTCGCTAAACAGCTCATGAACCATACAGGTGCCTTGCCACAAGAGCATGTCGCGGTTCAGTTTACGGGAAAGGTAGCCACCCAAATGCTTGTCCGGAGCAAAAATAACTTTTTGATCTTGTGGCAGTTGGTTCAGAATATGCTCTGCGTTTGAGCTGGTTACAATGATGTCTGTTAAGGCTTTAACTGCAGCCGAACAGTTAATATAACTTAGGACCATATGGTCAGGGTGTGCTTCAACAAACTTTTTAAATTCTTCTGGTGGGCAGCTGTCTTCTAAGCTGCAGCCAGCCTTGAGGTCAGGCAAAACAACCTTTTTCTGGGGGCTTAGTATTTTGGCCACCTCGGCCATAAAACGCACGCCGCAAAAAACGATCATATCGGCATCTGTTTCAGCGGCCCTGCGCGATAGGTCTAGGCTGTCACCAATAAAATCAGCAATATCCTGAATTTCAGCGGCCTGATAGTAATGGGCAAGAATGACAGCATTTTTTTCTGTTCTTAGGCGCTGGATCTCAGCCACTAGGTCAAGGGTTGGGTCAACCACGGGGGTATTCACAAAATTCATTAAACTCTCCTGCGGCATACTCGCTACATATCTGCACTTAAGCATTCATGGGGCATAGATACCGCCGTGAAGCCCGTATTGCAATCAAGGATTTATGTTGCTTAAGACAGGCTAAATTTTCCTGAAAGGCTGATAGGCCCATCACATGTAATCCTGTTTTCATCACACAGGGCTATTAAGTGTCCAAGAACAGAGCGTGCCGCCGCCCCGTGAAGGCGGGGGTCAACATCTTTATACATACGCTCTACCATTATATCGATAGTCATAGGCCCATCTTCAAGGTGCCTAAGAATTTGGCCTTCCCGCATTTTTCGGTGCGTTATTATGCCTCGTATAAAAGGAGCGGGGTTTTCAACCCAGGGGCCATGAGTTGGCACAAGCCTGTCTGCGTTTTCATGGGCTATTTTTTTTAGGCTTGCCAAATAGTCCCGCATATCACCGTCAGGCGGTGAAATTACTGTCGTAGCCCAGGCCATAATATGGTCGCCCACAAAGATGGTGTTTTCTTCTTGTAGCGCAAAGCACATGTGGTTTGCCGTGTGCCCCGGTGTATGAAGTGCGCGCAAGGTCCAACCATCACCGTGTATAATGTCGCCGTCTTTCAGGTGTATGTCTGGTGTAAAGGATTTATCGGCTCCTGCTTCTACTTCTTCATCATCAAGCCCAGCCTTGCGGCCAGCGCCGTGAGGGCCAAATGAAAAAATCTTTGCTCCAGTCTTTTCTGCAAGCCAACGAGATAAAGGGGAGTGGTCCTGGTGAGTATGAGTCACTAGGATATGGCTTACCGATTTTTTGCCTACAGCCCTTAAAAGAGCTTCGCCGTGGGCTGTGTCTATTGGTCCGGGATCAATAACAGCGAGATGGTTGTTGGCCCCAACAATATAGGTGCCGGTGCCAGTGTAGGTATAAGGGCTCGGGTTTTGACAAAGAACACGGCTTATAAGGCCGCTCATACGTGTTTGTATGCCGTAGTCAGCTTTAAAGTCTTGTTTGAATTCCACTTTAAATGGCCTGCAAAATAAGTTGTTCGAATATTTTGTTTAGCAGGTGCGGGGGAAAAGGAACAATAGAAAACCGGTTATGCTACGGCGAATTGAGGTGGGGCAAATGAGCATAACCGGTTTTTATGTCAGTCACTTAATCAGGCAAACCAGTGACTGGTTACTTACTCGAAACAATGTCGGTGGCAGCCGGGTCATTGTTCAAATATATAATAGCAGGCATCATGCCAGTTTATAAAGATTAGTAAAAACAAATAGTTATTAATTAGAGTTGCTTTTTGTGTGCTATATTGAAACAGTTTTGTTTCATATTGATGCGGTTACATGTGGCTCATTTTGATACAAAGAAGATTTAGGGGGCAGCCTGAGTTAGTATTTTTTTTAGTTTTAGTAAAAGAGGGTGCGCAATGTTTTCTGCGGCCTTTAGTCTTTGTATTACGTATTCACGTTTCTCTTTTTCACTAATCATGTGTTCATGTAGAAAGTTTTTGGTGCTTTGGTGGTCAATGACTGGTGTGCCTGCCAGCGCTGGATGGTAGTGCCTTAGAAGCGTTTGGTTTCCTGCTTCAAACGTTTGCTGAACAGCGTTAAATTGGTCTGGGTCAAGTTGCATTGAATATTCAGGGGGGGCCCACAAAAGCTGAATGATGGTATCCTCGTGTTCTGACGTGAAGAGATCTGAATGTTCACTCAGAAATGATAATAAGCGGGCATCAACAGCCGTATTTTGGTTGCTTACTTTCTCACATAAGCTGCTGTCAAAACCTATTGCGCTTGCAATGTCGTCTTGCAGGTCACCGTTTACCAAAAATGCTTTATTAATAAACCGTATGTGACAGGCACTCAAAATTCCTGCTTTGCGCCATAAATCAATGGTTTCCTGATAGTTAGGGCGGTTATTTTTAATCCGATTTGCGACGAGCTTGGAAAGGGTTTTGCCTTGCTTAAGCCCCCATTGGCGCCATGCTGCTACAAAAAGCTCGTCTTGGCGGCGTAAATAATAAATGAGCTTAATATCAACCAGTTTAGCCAGCTTTTGAAAAAGGCCCGGCCAGTCAGGGTGGGCAAGGTTTTCGGATGATAAAATGAGTTTGGCATTGGGGTTTTGCCCTAGGCTAGTTTCAACCCAGTGGAAGAGAGGACTAATATTTTTCTTTTCTCGCATAGCTTCTAGCTGCCATAGAACATTACCTGGCAGAACAGTGCTGCTAGATACAGCAAAGCTGGGAGACGGGATTTGATATCCAAGTTGCCGAAGGGCGTGCCAGTTTTTGAACAGAAATGTCTGTATAGTGGTAGATCCAGCCTTGGGGTGACCAATGTGCAGGTAGAGGCAGGGTTTATCCTGTTTTTCCATCACCTTTATGCCTAGTAGGCCCTGCTTATACAGAAGTCTACTATATCAAGCATGGCTTGTTTGGCTGGGTTGCCCTTAAAGATCGCAAGCGCATCTTTTGCCATGGCTCCGTAATGGTGTGCCCGCTTGATGGTGTCATCAAGTGTGCTTGCCTGTTCGAGAAGTTCGATTGCGGTATCCAGATCGCCGTCTTCCTGCTTTAGGCGTGCCATGGTGCGTTTCCAGAATAGGCGCTCTTCGTCGGTGCCGCGCCTGTAAGCAAGAATTACAGGTAACGTAATTTTGCCTTCGCGAAAATCATCACCAATCTCTTTACCGAGCGTTGCGCGCTCGGCGTTATAGTCTAGGGCATCATCAACAAGCTGGAAGGCAATACCAAGATATTTACCGTATGCATGAAGGGCGGATTCTACTTCCTCGCCTTGGCCTGCTACAACACCAGCCACTTCACAGGCTGCTGCAAAAAGAATGGCAGTTTTGGCGGTAATAACTTCAAGATATTTGTCTTCTGTTGTTGAAAGGTCGTTGGCAGTAGTAAGCTGCAAAACTTCACCTTCCGTGATAACAGCTGCGGCGCCCGCCAAAATTTTAAGAACTTTAAGCGAATCACTTTCCACCATAAGCTCAAAAGCACGGCTAAAAAGAAAGTCTCCAACAAGAACTGTGGGTTGGTTGCCCCAAATTAAATTTGCCGGTTTTTTACCACGCCTAAGGGTACTTTCGTCTACCACATCATCGTGCAGCAAGGTAGCTGTGTGAATAAATTCTACAGCTGTTGCGAGGCCAATATGCTTATTCCCAGTGTAGCCGATAAGGTCCGCCGAGGCGAGGGTAAGCATCGGCCTAAGGCGTTTTCCACCAGATGAAATAAGGTGCCCTGCAAGCTCCGGTATGAGGGAAACCGGGCTGTCCATGCGTTTTAAAATAGTATCATTCACTTCGGCCATGCGGCCAGCAACAAGCTCTTGCATTCTGTCAATGGCAGAAGCAGCTTTGTCTTTTTCAGTGTGCCCGTAAAGGGATACGATTTTGCCAGATGAGGTACCGGACATGCATAGACCCCGCTTTAGTATGTTTATCGATTTTCGCGACAATAGAAGCCACGTAACATGAAAGCAAGACCTTCAAATCGCTGCGTCAATTGACCACGGCTATTTTCTACGTACAATCAATACCTGAAAATGTTTTATCAGCTATTAAATTGTTTGTGAGTGTACGTGGACGAAGTATCAATCAGGTATGAAGATGATGATGTTCCAGCGACAGATGTTTTGTCGCGGGATGATTCTGATATAAGCCTCGATGACTTTTTGGGTGGGGCCATTCGCCTTTTTCAGCCAAAGCATGGATACAGGGTATCGATGGATACTGTAATGTTAGCGGCGGCAGTGCCTGCGCGCTCCGGCCAAACTGTGCTTGAGGGTGGCATTGGTAGTGCAGGGGCAGCACTGTGCCTAGCACGGCGTGTGGCAGGCGTTCATGTGGTTGGTATTGAAAAACAGGCTGATATGCTTGCTTTTGCAAACAGGAATATTAGCTATAATAACCTTGAAAACTTTGTATCGGTGCGACAAGGCTGCATAACCGATCTCGCCGCTGATAATGAGGTTTATGATCATGTCATGATTAACCCGCCGTACCTTGCTGATGGCAAGGGTATTCGCCCCCCAGATGCCTCAAAAGGCTTGGCACATATGGACACAAACGTAAGCTTAAAGGATTGGTTGCGGTTTTGTGTGCATAAAGTGCGAAATAAAGGCACGGTTACTATTATATATCGGGCAGACCGGGTTGATGAAGTGATTGCAAATTTATACAGGCGTGTGGGCGAAATAAAAATATTACCGCTTTGGCCGCGTATGGGTGTACCTGCAAAGCGGGTTATAATTCAGGGCCGCAAGGGCATGCATGGTGCGGCCACACTTTTGCCGGGGCTTGCGCTGCACGGTGATGTGGAGCGATACACTCAGGAAGCCAAAGAAATTTTGTGGGATGGCAAGGCGCTTGACCTGAAAGCCTTTACGTGTGGCCGCTAAAGTGGTTACTACATAGCACGTATTTTAAAGCGAGTTTTGTATGATTAAGAAAATTGGGTCATTTTGCCGTACTGTACGGCGAACATTTTTCGGCGAGCCAGCACCAAAAGTAGCAGTGCTTAGGCTTTACGGTGTTATTGGTGCAGGTGGCAGGTTTAAACAGAATATAAGCATGGCATCTGTTGCGGGCCAGATAGAGCAGGCCTTTACCATGGGCGGTGTGTCTGCGGTGGCATTGATGATAAACTCACCCGGTGGGTCGCCCGTACAATCTGCCCTTATTTTGCAGCGAATTAGGGACCTTGCGAAAGAAAAGGATATTCCTGTTCTTGCCTTTGCTGAGGATGTCGCGGCCTCTGGTGGTTATATGCTGGCAATAGCGGGCGATGAAATTTACGCTAACGAATCCTCTATTGTTGGCAGTATTGGTGTTGTTTCAAGCGGGTTTGGTTTTAAAGCAGCTATCGAAAAGCTTGGCATTGAGCGCCGCCTTTATACGGCAGGGGAAAGCAAGGCCATGCTAGATGCCTTTCAGGATGAAAAGGCAGAAGATGTCGCGCGGCTGAAGGAAATTCAGTTGGAAATTCACGAGCATTTCAAAAAGCTTGTGCGTGACCGACGTGGTAAGCGCTTGAAGGGCTTGCGCGGCAAGATGTTTTCTGGCGAGGTGTTTACAGGCGGCGAAGCGGTTAAGCTGGGCCTTATTGACGGTATCGGTGATGCGCGCACAATTCTGCGCGACCGTTTTGGTAAATCTGTAAAAATGCGTGTGATTGCTGAGAAAAAACCACGGCTTGGTAGCTTGCTTGGGCTGCGTGCTGGCAATACGTCTTCATTAGGTGCTTTAGAAGACATACCGGGCGGGTTGATTGCGGCAATAGAAGAAAGATTGATCTGGAATCGGTTTGGCCTTTAAAAGAGGGCAGTTTCAGAATTGAAAAGTGTTGGAGGGTTCTGCCTTGTCATTAACGGATAAACAAAAACAGCAATTAAATGACTACCGGGAAAGCATCGATAATATTGATGCAGCTCTTGTTTTTATGCTGGCAGAGCGATTTAAAATCACAAAAGCTGTTGGCTTTTATAAAAAAGAGTTTGATCTGCCTCCTGCTGACCCGCGACGTGAGCAGGAGCAGGTTGAGCGTTTGCGTAGTTTGGCCAAGCTTGCCAACCTTGACCCGGAATTTAGTGAGAAGTTTCTGCAGTTTATTATTCGGGAAGTTATTCAGCACCACGAACGCATCCGCGAACAAGGCTCTATATAAAGGCAGGTGAAATCCTATGACGATTGACACAGAAGAACAGCTTGAAAAGCTGAAAGAAATAGGCCGGATTTGCCGCGATGTCTTAAATGCTATGGGTGCGGCTGTACGCCCCGGTATTACGCCCCTAGAGCTTGATAAAATGGGTGGGCAGATGCTTGCGGAGCGCGGTGCCAAGTCAGCACCCATGCTTGCGTATAACTTTCCCGGCTATACCTGCATTTCTGTGGGGGATGCTGTGGCGCACGGTATTCCGGGTACTATTCCGCTCGAAGAAGGCCAACTTGTCAATATAGATGTGTCCGCTGAAAAAGATGGTATTTTTGCCGATACAGGCGCGAGCTTTGGTGTGGGTGAAATCAGCCCGGATCTGCAAAAATTGTTGGATGCCACAAGGGATGCGCAGCGCAAGGCCATGTTTGCCGCGCGTGCAGGACAGCCTGTAAATGTGGTTGGCAAAACGGTGCAGCGCGAGGCGTACAAACACGGCTTTCAAATTGTTGACGGCCTGAACGGCCACGGTGTTGGTAACTGGATACATGAAGAACCATCGGTTCCAAACCTCTATTATCCAAGCGACCGTACCAAGCTCAAGGAAGGGCAGGTTATGACCATTGAGCCGTTTCTTACCACCGGGAGCAGGCACTATTATGAAGATGCCGATGGCTGGACCTTGCGGCTAAAGGATGGCGGTTTTGGTGCCCAGTTTGAACATACATTTGTTGTGACAAAAGGCGCGCCTATTATCGTTACGGCATAGGCGGAAAGAGCACACTTACCACTAAACTGGCACATAGGGCATAGCACGGCTTGACCGGACGGGGCGGTGCCGCTAGGTTGCGCGCATTATTTACAGATAGATTCGGCTTTATATTCTTATGGCAAACAGTTCCCAAAAGGCGGATACACAATCGGGCGGCATGCCGTTCCAGAAGATGATCCTGACGTTGCAGAATTACTGGGCGGATCAGGGCTGCGTTATTTTGCAGCCTTACGATCTTGAAATGGGCGCGGGTACGTTTCACCCGGCGACTACGCTTAGGGCGCTAGGGCCTGAGGCATGGAAGGCCGCATACGTGCAGCCTTGCCGCCGTCCCACTGATGGTCGTTACGGTGAAAACCCGAACCGTTTGCAGCATTATTACCAGTTTCAGGTAATTTTAAAACCTTCGCCCGCCAATATGCAGGACCTATACCTTGGTAGCTTGAAAGCGATCGGTATTGACGCGGCCTTGCATGATATCCGCTTTGTTGAAGATGACTGGGAAAGCCCAACGCTTGGCGCGTGGGGCCTTGGCTGGGAAATCTGGTGTGATGGTATGGAAGTCAGCCAGTACACGTATTTCCAGCAAGTCGGTGGCTTTGACTGCAAACCAGTTGCTGGCGAACTAACATACGGGCTAGAGCGCCTCGCCATGTTTGTGCAGGGCGTAGACAATGTTTACGACCTAGATTTTAACGGTGCAGGTACAACATACGGCGACGTATACCTTGAGAATGAGCGTGAGCAATCAGCCTATAATTTTGAGCATGCGGATACAGAAAAGTTGTTTGAAGACTTTAAAAAAGCGCAGGCCGAATGCGCCAAGCTGCTTGAGGCAGAACTGCCGCTACCTGCTTACGAGCAGTGCATCAAATCAAGCCACACCTTTAACTTGCTGGATGCGCGCGGTGTTATTTCTGTAACCGAACGGCAGGCCTATATTGGCCGGGTGCGCGACCTTGCTAAAGGCTGCTGCGCCGCGTGGATGAAGAAAAATGGGTGGGAGGCGTAGATATGGCTGATCTCCTGATCGAATTATTCTCTGAGGAAATTCCTGCCCGCATGCAGGCGAAGGCAGCGGATGACCTGAAAAAACTGGTAACTGACGGCCTGCAGGCCGCAGGCCTTACGTTTGATACGGCAGAGGCATTTGCCACACCGCGCAGGCTTGCCCTGAATGTTACTGGCTTGCCGGTGCAAACCCCTGATATTTCAGAGGAACGCCGCGGCCCCAGCACCAGCGCACCTGAAAAAGCGCTAGAGGGCTTTATGCGCGGCGCGGGTGTAACCCGCGACCAGCTTGAAGAGCGCGAAGAAAAGAAAGGCACATTCTTCTACGCAAAAATTGAAAAGCCAGGTGAAAGTACACAAAGTTTAGTCTTTAGACTGTTATGCAGAGTACTTTGGGATTTTCCTTGGCCAAAATCTCAAAGATGGGGCAATTCTAATTTTAAATGGGTTAGGCCTCTTCATTCCGTACTGGCTATTTTTGATGGGCAAATTGTTAACGGGGCCATCAGTAGCGAGCTAGGCGATCCATTTACAATTGCTATTGGAAACCAGACCTTCGGACACCGTTTTATGGCGCCAGAGTGGCTTTCTGTCACTGACTTTGCTGACTATCAAGCCAAGCTTCTAGCGCATAAAGTGGTGCTTGACCCCGCTGACCGCATGGCGACGATTGAAGCGGCGTGTAAATCGCTCGCGGCAGAAAAGGGCCTCGAGTGGGTTGAAGACCGCGGGCTTCTCGCGGAAGTCGCAGGGCTTGTCGAGTGGCCGGTGCCTTTAATAGGCGGGTTTGACCCGGCCTTTATGGCGGTGCCAGAAGAAGTGCTGATCCTGACGATGAAAAAGGATCAGAAATATTTTGTCACTCGTGACCCGAAAACGGGCAAGCTAGCGCCGTATTTTATTACGGTGTCGAATATTATCCCTTCTGATGGCGGCAAGGCCGTAGCAGCGGGGAATGAGCGCGTGCTAACGGCAAGGCTTTCAGACGCGAAATTCTTTTACGACCAAGACCTGAAGGGCAAGTTAGAGGATAACCTGCCGCAGCTTAAAGACATCGTGTTCCATGAAAAGCTGGGCACAGTGGCAGAGCGTGTGGAGTGTATTAAAAAACTTGCAGCTTACCTTGCGCCCTTCTGCGGCGCTGACGCTGCTGAAGCTGAGCGCGCAGCCGAACTCGCGAAAGCAGACCTTGTCTCTGGCATGGTGGGTGAGTTCCCTGAACTACAGGGCGTGATGGGCCGCTACTATGCAAAAGCGCAGGGAGAAAGTGACGCTGTGGCGAATGCTATCCGCGACCATTATGCGCCAGCAGGCCCAAATGATGATTGCCCGATTGCGCCAGTGTCCATCGCTGTGGCGCTGGCTGAAAAGCTGGATACCCTTGTGGGCTTTTTCGGGATTGATGAAAAACCAACGGGTTCAAAAGACCCGTTTGCGCTGCGCCGCGCCGCCCTTGGTGTTATTCGTTTGATCACTGAAAACAATGTTCGCGTTTCACTCAGGCACCTATTCACGGAAGCCATGAAGTGTTACCAGATACCTCTTGCTAATGTTTCAGATGACCTTGCAGTCTTCTTTGCAGACCGCCTCAAGGTTCAACAGCGGGATAAGGGCGTACGCCACGACCTGATTGATGCCGTGTTTGCGCAAGGTGATGATGACCTTGTGCGCGTGCTGGCGCGCGTATCTGCGCTCACAAACTTCCTTGGTTCTGATGACGGGGTGAATTTGCTCGCGGGGTACAAGCGCGCGGCGAATATATTAAAGGCTGAAGAAAAGAAAGACAGTGCCGTTGATAGCGCTGTCAATATATCAGCGCTTGAAATGGCAGAGGAAAAGGCGTTATACGCTGCGCTAACAGCAGCCAGAGCAGACGCAGAGAAAGCACTGGCCGCAGAAGACTTTGAAAAGGCAATGGCTGCGCTCTCTACACTGCGTGCGCCAATTGATGCCTTTTTTGAAAATATAATAGTGAATGCAGATGCACCAGATGTGCGGCAAAACCGCCTGGCGCTGCTTTCAGAAATTCGTGCAGCAGTGAACACTGTTGCCGATTTTGGCCTTATTGAAGGCTGATGTGTAAGTAACTAAAGGGCACATAAAAATATAAGCCCTGTGTTTTTAGCTCCAAAATGCGAAGCCGGTCGGGGACGACGGTAACGCGGCAAAGGACTGTGATAAATGACCAAATGGGTTTACAGTTTTGGTGATGGCGCTGCCGACGGCAGTGCAAGTATGAAAAATCTACTAGGTGGTAAGGGTGCAAACCTTGCAGAAATGGCCTCGCTTGGCCTGCCGGTGCCGCCGGGCCTTACAATCACCACTGAAGTTTGTACATATTATTACGCCAATGGGCGCGAGTACCCGGCTGAACTGAACGATCAAGTAGAAGCTGCCATTGCCGCGATTGAAAAAAGTGTGGGCGCTGTGTTCGGCGATGCTGATAACCCGCTTCTGGTTTCTGTACGCTCTGGTGCGCGGGTTTCCATGCCGGGCATGATGGATACGGTTTTAAACCTTGGCCTTAACGATGAAACGGTTGAGGGCCTCGCTGCTAACAGTGAAAACCCCCGTTTTGCATGGGATAGCTACCGCCGCTTTATTCAGATGTATTCTGACGTGGTGCTGGGTGTTGACCATTACCATTTTGAAGAACTGATCGAAATTCATAAGGAAGAAAAAGGCGTTGATCTGGATACAGATCTGGATGCAGACGATTGGAAAACCCTTGCACACGCTTTTAAAGCCAAAACCGAAGAAGAACTGGGCGAGCCATTCCCGCAGGATGCCCGCGAGCAGCTTTGGGGTGCAATTACCGCTGTATTTGGCAGCTGGCACATTGAACGCGCTAAAGTATACCGTAAGCTGAATAATATCCCTGAGGAATGGGGCACAGCCGTTAACGTGCAGGCCATGGTGTTTGGTAACATGGGTGATACGTCTGCGACAGGCGTTGCCTTCACGCGCGACCCATCAACCGGTGAAAATGAATATTACGGCGAATACCTGATTAATGCGCAGGGCGAAGATGTGGTAGCAGGCATTCGCACACCGCAGTATCTAACCAAGCGTGCGCGTATAGCGGCAGAGAACACAGCACCTTCCATGGAAGAGAGCATGCCAGAAGTGTTCAAGCAGCTTGCGGATGTGTTTGATAAGCTGGAAAAACACTACCGTGATATGCAGGATATTGAGTTTACCGTACAGCACGGCAAACTTTGGATGCTGCAAACCCGTAGTGGCAAGCGCACGGCAAAAGCCGCGCTTAAAATTGCGGTTGAAATGGCTGCAGACGGTCTTATTGACAAAAAAACCGCTGTTCTGAGGGTGGAGCCAGCAGCGCTGGACCAGCTTCTGCACCCAACGCTTGACCCAGACGCGCCACGCGATATTTATACGCGCGGCCTGCCAGCCTCACCCGGTGCAGCCTCTGGTTTTGTTGTGTTTGACAGTGATGAAGCCGAAATAATGGCAAAAGACGGCAAAAGCGTTATTCTTTGCCGGGTTGAAACTTCACCAGAAGATATTCACGGTATGCATGCTGCAAAAGGCATTCTTACCGCGCGTGGTGGCATGACAAGCCATGCGGCTGTGGTTGCACGCGGTATGGGCCGGCCTTGTGTGTCTGGTGCTGGGCAACTGCGCATTGACGGCAAAGAAGGTGTTATGACCTGCATGGGCCGCGAAGTGAAAGAGGGTGATATCATTACCATTGATGGCTCTACCGGTGAAGTAATGGTGGGTGAAGTTAAAACGCTTCAGCCAGAGCTTTCTGGTGATTTTGCTAAGCTTATGGGCTGGGCTGACAAATACCGTACCCTGAAAGTACGCACCAATGCTGATACACCAAATGATACAGCAACAGCACGTGAATTTGGCGCAGAAGGCATTGGTCTGTGCCGCACAGAACATATGTTCTTTGAAGGCGAACGGATCATTGCTGTACGGCAGATGATTTTGGCGGAAGACCTTGCGGGCCGTAAGGCTGCGCTTGCAAAACTGCTGCCAATGCAACGCAGTGATTTTGAAGAAATTTTCAAAATCATGCACGGGCTGCCAGTTACTATTCGCTTGCTTGACCCACCGCTGCATGAATTTATGCCGCGCGAGGAAGATGAATTCGCTGATGTTGCAAGTGCTATTGGTATTGATGTTGCAGCTCTTAAACGCCGCGCCAGTGACTTGCACGAATTTAACCCTATGCTAGGCCACCGGGGTTGCCGTCTTGGTATTACCTACCCTGAAATTTATGAAATGCAGGCCCGGGCCATTTTTGAAGCAGCCATTGCGGTTGTAGAAGAAACTGGCGATACGGTTGTGCCTGAAATTATGATCCCGCTTGTGGCAACAGAAAAAGAACTGGCAATGCTGCGGGAACGCGTGGATGCAACGGCCAAAGCTGTGTTTAAGGAAAAAGGCAAAAAGGTTGATTATCTGGTTGGCACCATGATCGAGCTGCCACGCGCTGCTTTGCGGGCCGCTGATATTGCTAAAGCGGCTGACTTTTTCTCGTTTGGTACAAACGACCTGACGCAGACGACCATCGGCATCAGCCGCGATGATGCCGGGCGGTTCCTTGATGAATATGTGAAGAAAGATATTTTTGCACAGGACCCATTTGTGTCAATCGATCAGGAAGGCGTGGGCGAGCTTGTGAAAATCGGCGCTGAACGTGGCCGGTCAACCAAAGCGGACCTGAAGCTTGGTATCTGCGGTGAGCACGGCGGTGACCCGGCAAGCGTGGAGTTCTGCCATAACGTAGGGCTGGATTATGTTTCCTGTTCGCCGTTCCGCGTGCCAATCGCGCGTCTAGCGGCTGCACAGGCCGCGCTTAAGGGCGAATAAACTTTAAATAATATTCAAAAAGGCCCTGCCAGTTTGGCGGGGCCTTTTATTTTAGGCAGAAAAATAAACCAATAGAATAACCGCAGCCGCAACAGCTAGCAGAAGGTAGGTTTGCTTGCGGCCATGCTCGCGCTTCTCATCCTGTATTTTCTGTTTTGGTGATTTGTTCATCGTTTTGCCTCTCCCCGGAAGGTGGCCCAGTTTTAGGCCACCTTATCAAGCTAGCTTAGTCTTTTTTATAGATAGTTACACGTACGTCGCTATCTTTCACATAAAGAATAGCGTTTTGGTATTCATGCCGCATAAAGGCAATGCCGTACCCGTTCATGCTGGTATAGAGCGTACCTGCAGATTTACCGCTTTCAGTTTCTATTTCTGAATGGGGTTCGGCAGTACCGGTTAATTCAACCGCCATGAAAGATTTTTTCAAGGTGGTTTTGTGCTTCATGCGGGCGGTTAATTCCTGCCCTACATAGCAACCTTTAGTGAAAGAGACACCATTCAGCTTTTCGGCGTTTGTTTCCAGCCAAAAATGCTTTTCCACATCAATATCGCGGGTGCTGTCTGGAACACAGTGGCGAATGCGGCGCTCTTCATAGTCTTCAAGTGGCAGCTCTTCGGCACCATCCACGGGGGGTGTTGCTGAAATAACCCGCAGTTTTAATGATTTGTGGCGCGGGTCAGCATAGGCAATACCGGAAATGCCTTGTGCAGTCTCGCTGTGCCATACAGCCCAAACACTCGCGGGTTCGTCTGTGATGGTGACATCTGATCTGAGTTTATACATCATGAGCCGTTGAATCAGAGCATCTTTCCGTTTTGCCTCAACATCAAGCAGGAGGTCAACGCCGTCCTTCACGATGATCATATCAAACAGAAATTTGCCTTGCGGCGTTAGGAGCGCCGCGTAAACGGCTGCTTCGCTTGTTTTACCTACATCATTTGTCACTAACCCGTTCAGGAAACTAACAACTTCGCTTCCTGAAAGACGCAGCACAGCGCGGTTTTTCAAACAAAGTATTTGTGCAGTCATGGTTGGTCCTTAAAGTGCCCTTCATTATACCTTTGAAATGGGCGTTTTCATATGGCTTTCAAGTTGTAAGTGAGCCTCAAGCCCGTTACAACTGCGAGCATACATATATATAACAGAGTTAATAGAATGAAATCAGCAAGTTCTGACATATCCACAGGTAAAAATGATAGTAACCCGGCGCGCCTTGTTATTAGGCAGCCAGATGACTGGCATGTGCATTTGCGTGATGGTGACATGATGGCTGCTGTTGCAAGCTATACGGCGCGTCAGTTTGGCCGCGCTATTGTTATGCCAAACTTGACACCACCAATCACTACAGTGGCGGCGGCGGAAGCTTACCGTGAGCGTATAAAGGCGGCTGTTTCTGCGGATCTTGGGTTTACACCGCTTATGACCTGCTACCTGACAGATACGATAGATCCGGCAGAGGTTGAGCGTGGTTTTAAAGCCGGTGTTTTTACCGCGAGTAAGCTTTACCCCGCACATGCAACGACCAATTCAAGCCACGGCGTGACAGATATTAAGACGATTTATCCGGTGCTGGAAGTGATGCAGAAAATAGGCATGCCATTTTTGGTGCACGGCGAGGTAACTGATTCTGATGTTGATATTTTTGACCGAGAAGCTGTCTTTATAGAGCGGACCATGCAGCAGGTGGTCGCCGATTTTCCGTCTCTCAAAATTGTGTTTGAACATATCACGACCGCTGAAGCTGCAGATTTTGTACTCGAATCGGGGGCAAACGTTGGTGCAACAGTAACGCCTCAACATCTTGAATATAATCGTAATGCCATGCTTGTCGGGGGGATTCGCCCGCATTTTTACTGTTTGCCAATTATCAAGCGAGAAAAACACCGCCAAGCTTTGCGAGCCGCTGTTACTTCTGGCTCTGCTAAGTTTTTTCTTGGCACTGATTCTGCGCCGCATGTTGTGAGTGCAAAAGAAACATCCTGTGGCTGCGCGGGGATATTTAATGCTCCTTATGCGATTGAAAGTTATGCCAAAGTGTTTGAAGAGGAGGGAGCACTCGGTAAGCTAGAGGCTTTTGCCTCAGAAAATGGCCCAAAGTTTTATGGTTTGCCTGAAAATTCTCGCCGTATTGTGCTGGAACGCAAGCAAGTTACTGTGCCAAATGTATTAGAGGCTGCGGGTGCGAAGCTTGTTCCTTTTCACGCGGGCAACAGCTTAGATTGGCATTTTGTAGGCTTTGATAGCGAATAAAGACAATCAGGATGCTGGGTAACCACTTGTGAGCCAATCAATATCATATGCACTATGGGGCCTGAGCTTCGGGATTTTACTTTCTGTACCAGTTGGGCCGGTGAATATTATTTGCCTGCGCCGCGCCTTGTTTGGCCGTTCTTTTGATGCTTTTTTATTAGGCTTGGGGGCAGCCCTTGGTGATGCATTTTATGCAGCCCTTGCAGCATTCGGTATGCATGCTGTGTTTCAGCTTATTGAAGCTCATGATACTTCACTTAAGCTTATCGGTGGGTGCATCATGATCGTTTTTGCTTGGCGAATTTGGACAAGCCACCCTCACTTGAGCGAAAGCCCTGAAACGGGGGAGCTTGTAAAAGGTATGGCTGGTACTTTTTTAATGACGGTTACCAACCCTGGTGTTTTTTTAGGGTTTGTTGGTCTTTACGGCCTTGCCGGAATCGGCAGTTTAACCGAAGCTGATGGCCTGCATGCCGGTGCGACACCTCTCGTGGCAGGTGTTTTTGTGGGCGCAGGCCTCTGGTGGGGGCTTCTTGCACTCCTTACAAAGAGCTTTCGAGATAAAATTAATGACCGCCTGCTGGAAATTCTCAATCACATTTCTGCGAGCCTGATTGGCCTTTTTGCCCTGATTACCCTGCTCAGCGCACTAATTTTGTAGAAATTAAGGCAAACTAGGGCAAATTTTAATGAAATTTCTTTGCTTACCAACCATTTGGAGCATTTTGACCGCTTGATCGTAATCAATTCGCGTTCTATAGTTCACCGGATTGTTTTTTAGGGTGTGTGGTAAATTTACCCTGTAAAACATATTACTTGGAATTTTTTCGGTTAAACCCGGTCCGCTGGAGGGAGCACTAATGATATCGGTAAAATTAGGCAAAAACGTTGCCTGCATCACTTTAGCTGCACTGCTTGTTGTAGCTTGTTCAAAAGATCCAAAGCCTACACCAACGGTATCAGCACCTGCGGAGCCTGTGGTACGTGAGGACAGCGGCACGCCAGAATCGGTTAGGCAGGCTGAACTTGAGGCTATGGAACTTCAAAAATGGGGTGGCGCTACTCAGAATGGCGTTGCTGTATATGCTGGTGCTGATCGCATATTTTTTGAATATGATAGTTCAGAGCTTACTGCAGATGCGCGTTCTACGCTTGCAAAACAAGCTGAATGGCTGATGCACTATTCAAGTGTTAAAGTAACAGTTGAAGGTCACTGTGACGAACGCGGCACACGTGAGTATAACCTGGCTCTTGGCGATCGTCGTGCTACAGCTGTAAAAAATTACCTGATTGCTTTAGGTGTGCCTTCAAGCCGTCTGAAAACAATTAGTTATGGCAAGGAACGTCCTGCTGTAGTTGGTGATTACGCACAGAACCGTCGTGGCGTTTTGGTTGTAAACTAAAATAGCCTCGATTGATATTGCACGGCCCCGTGCCCGAACTGTGGGTGCGGGGCTGTCTTTTTTTGACCCTATTTTAGCTGCACAGTCAGTCTGCAACCCCCGTGCAATCCCCGTGCAATCAATGAAGGAGATAAAGGGATGAAAATCTTTTCCCACTTTGTGGTTGTTGGCCTTTATAGCGTGATACTAGTGGGTTCTGCGACTATGCCTGCACATGCAGGTGATCCTGTTATTGACGCAAAAATTGAGTTACTTGACCGGCAAGTGAAGGCCTTACAAGCAAGGCTCGGATCAAGCGGCTCTGCCGCAACCGTACAGCCATCAGCCCCGGTCATGGCAGGGGAACCGGTACAAGACCGGGTACTGCTGGCAGATCTTATGGCAAAGGTTGGCGCGCTAGAAAGCCAGATGCGGTCTTTAACGGGCAGCATGGAAGAATATGACTATAGGCTGCGCCAGCAGGATGATGCCATTGCTCTTTTACGTAAAGAGCTAGAGCTTCAGCGTGAAGATACGGCAGCTGCTATCGCAAAAGGGAACCAACAGGTGCAAGGAACGCAGGCCACAACGCCTGCTGGGGTAACGCCGCCCGCTGCTACACCGAATCAGGTACCGAAAACTGTTGTAGCTTTGCCGAAAAGTAGCCCTTCGGAGCAATATAAATACGCCTTTGCGTTTGTGCAAAAAAACGACCTGGAAAATGGCCGTATTGCACTGGAAAAATTCATTGAAGAAAACCCAAAGGATGAACTATCTGGAAATGCACGCTTTTGGCTTGGGCGTGTGCATCTGCAAGAAGGCCGAAGCGGCCTCGCGGCCCAACAGCTTTTGGCACTCATTGAAGAAAACCCGAATCACCCTAAACGAGCTGACGCTCTTGTTGATCTCGCTGATGCACTTGTAAAACTTGATAGCAGTGAAGATGCCTGTAATGCGCTTGCTGAGTTCAGACGGGTAAAAAGCACTGATACTTCAAGGCTTCAGGAACGTGCTAATCGTGTTGCTAAAGAGGCAAAGTGTAGCTAAGGCAACGAATTGCTGTTGAAGGACATGTTCTGTTGATAACAAAGCCCCCGATTACACGGGAAAATCTGATAGATGGCTATTGCAAGCTTGGTGTTGATAAAGGTACCAAGATTGCTATAGCTGTTTCTGGCGGTGCAGACAGCCTTTGCCTGCTTCTTTTGTCGCGGTTTGATTATAAAGTTACAGCAATTACGGTTGACCACGGCCTCCGCAAAGAGGCGGCCGAAGAAGCCAGTTTTGTGGCTGCACTCTGCGCAGAATATTCAATTCCGCATGTTACGCTACGCTGGCAAGGTGATAAGCCGACTGCAAACCTTCAAGCCGCTGCCAGAGAAGCGCGATATGACCTGATTAAAAACTGGTGTGTTGAAAAGGGCATTGAAACCGTTGCGGTTGCTCACCACCAGGATGATCAGGCAGAAACAGTACTTTTGCGACTTGCGCGTGGTAGCGGGGTATACGGCCTTGCTGGTATGGCACCTGTACGCTCTATAGGGCAGGGTGTATCTTTGGTGCGACCGCTGCTTGAGTACCCGAAAGAATCTCTGATTCGTACCGTTAAGGATATGGGCATAAAGTGGGTGGAAGACCCCAGCAACAGATCCGAAGCATATGATAGGGTGAAGATCCGGAAAATGCTGGCAAACCCGCCAGTTGAGGGCCTGAATGCTGCACGCCTTGCTGGAACAGCAGGGCGTTTGCGGCGGAGCAGGGATGCACTTGAATATTACGAGCGCCAATGGCTTTTGGCTGCAGTGCATTTTTATGATGAAGGGTATTGTACTGTCGATACCAAGCAATTTAAGGATGCACCGGAAGAAATTATTCTGAGGGCGCTTGCTAGTATATGCAGGTTTGTTTCTGGCGGTACATATGTACCGCGTATGGAGAAAATTCTGCGATTATACAGTGCTCTGCAAGAGGGCGAATTTAAGGGCCAGACGCTATACGGCGCTATGTTTAGCCCTTTATCTGAACATGTAGCTCTTGTAACGCGCGAGGTTTCCGCGATCTCTACGCCTGTTGCGCTCGAATCACAAGGTATATGGGATTTGCGTTTCTGGTATCAAGCACAGGGCAACATTTCTGGCTTGACCATAGCGCCAGTTGGTGAAAATGGCTGGATACAATTAAAGAATATATATAAAGATATGAAGGAATTTAGTAGCCCACGATTGGCAATTTTGGCAATGCCTGCACTATTCGACGGTGAGCAATTGCGGTCAGTACCATTTTTAGGCTATGATACGTTGAAAGATGTGTCATTCAGTTTTTCCCGCGAAGGTAACAAGTAAGATAAAATGGTCGTGAAATGTAGGATACCTCTTGCATTCAGGCATTTGACGCTTATCTGAATAGAGACATATTAAAAAAGATTATAAACACCGCTTTGCGCAGCAAAGTGAGGTGTCGCAGTGAAGGAAAGGCAGTATTGTGAACAGTTTGATGCGGAATGCGCTTGTTTGGGGCGTTATAATTGTCCTGTTGATTGCCCTGTTCCAGTTTGTTCAGGGAAGTAATAGCCATGTCCGTGAGGTCAGCTACAGTGAGTTTTTAGAGTCTGTTGAACAGAATCAGGTGAAAACTGCAGAAATAACTGGGCAAAATATTGAGTTCAAAGATGGTCAAGGTCAAGTTTTACGTACTGTAAAGCCACCATTTGATCCTGATCTATATGGAATTTTGCGCACGAATAACGTTGATTTTAAAGAGATCGTTAAAGAAGAAAGCCTGTTTACCAGCCTGCTTTTCTCTATGTTACCTTTTCTGCTGATTATTGGTATCTGGATATTCTTTATGCGCCAGATGCAAGGCAAAGGCGGTGGTGGTGGTGCTATGGGTTTTGGGAAATCACGCGCGCGCTTGCTAACTGAAAAACAGGGCCGTGTAACATTTAATGACGTTGCCGGTATTGAAGAAGCAAAAGAGGAGCTTGAGGAAATTGTCGATTTCCTGAAAGATCCGCAAAAGTTCCAGAAGCTTGGCGGCAAGATCCCTAAAGGTGCTTTGCTTGTTGGCCCTCCAGGCACGGGTAAAACCCTTTTGGCCCGGGCTATTGCTGGTGAAGCTAATGTGCCATTTTTCACCATTTCAGGCTCAGACTTTGTCGAAATGTTTGTGGGTGTTGGTGCAAGCCGGGTCCGCGATATGTTTGAACAGGCAAAGAAAAATGCGCCTTGTATTATCTTTATTGATGAGATCGATGCTGTTGGGCGACACAGGGGCGCTGGCCTCGGCGGCGGTAACGACGAACGCGAGCAAACTCTGAATCAGCTTCTTGTTGAAATGGACGGGTTTGAGGCCAACGAAGGCATTATCATTATTGCCGCAACCAACAGGCCGGATGTATTGGACCCTGCGCTCTTGCGTCCGGGCCGGTTTGACCGTCAGGTTGTTGTGCCGAACCCTGATATTGACGGCCGCGAGAAAATTCTTGGCGTTCATATGAAAAAAGTGCCTCTTGCGCCAGATGTTGAGGTTAACACCATAGCGCGCGGTACGCCGGGCTTCTCTGGTGCAGACCTTATGAACCTTGTGAATGAAGCGGCTCTTCTTGCTGCGCGTCGCGGCAAAAAAATTGTCGCCATGCAGGAATTTGAAGACGCGAAAGATAAGGTTATGATGGGTGCTGAGCGGCGCTCAATGGTCATGACAGAAGACGAAAAGAAACTAACCGCCTACCACGAAGGTGGACATGCGCTTGTTTCTGTTCATTGTAAGTCATCGGATCCTATTCATAAAGCAACGATTATTCCGCGCGGTCGTGCCCTTGGTATGGTGATGCGCCTGCCGGAGCGTGACGAGTACTCTCAAAGCCGTGAGAAAATGCATGCTAACCTTGCAATTGCAATGGGGGGCCGTGTGGCAGAAGAGATGATTTTTGGCTATGATAAAGTAACGTCTGGGGCGTCTAGTGATATTCAGTACGCAACCAGCCTTGCCCGTAGCATGGTAACCCAGTGGGGCATGTCAGATAAGCTTGGCCCATTACAGTATGCGGCGAACGAGCAGGAAGTCTTTTTGGGGCATTCTGTTTCTAATAAACAAAATGTTTCCGGGGCTACAGCTAAAGTGATTGATGAAGAAATTCGTGCTTTTGTTGAGAATGCCAATGACCGGGCTAAAAAGATTTTGACTGATCATGTCGATGATTTACACAAACTTGCTGCCGCACTTCTTGAGTTTGAAACGCTGAGTGGCGCTGAAATCAATAGCCTTTTAAAAGGTGAAGAAATACGCCGTTCTACAAAGCCAAAAGACAGTGACACCCCAAAAGCACCGCCTGCAGTTTCCACGGCTGTGCCAACAGCGGGCATTGAACACGGCAAGCAGCCACAACCTGAAGGCTGATATAGGTGTCAGTTGAAATGTTGAATAATCTACCTGACGGGACAAAGATTTATCTTTGTCCCGTTGGTTTTGTTTATGGCCACCCTAATGCCTATTCTTTTCAGCAAACGGGGCTCATGTTTCTTGAACTTCGTGTTGTTGCGCGTGTTGGCCTTGATAAAGTGGCTGATTTCTATTGTGCCCCTGCCGTTTTGCTATCTGCAAGCAAGGGCTTTTCAAAGAGTGTTCGACAACAAATAGTGCAACAGCTTCAAGCTTTGCAATCTAGCGCTAAACCCGTTGCCTTACCCCGAAGGTCTAAAAGCCTTGTTTTTACACGCCCTTTGATTATGGGCATTTTAAATGTCACACCAGACAGCTTTTCTGATGGCGGTAAATACATAGACCCGGTTCATGCTGTAAAGCAGGCACGTGCGATGGTGGCTGCCGGCGCCGATATTATTGATATTGGCGGCGAAAGCACACGGCCCGGAGCAGAGCCAGTTTGGGAAGGTGAGGAAGCTGAACGTGTTGTGCCTGTTATGGAGGCGCTGAGAGAAGATGCTATTACGCTATCTATTGATACGAGGCGGGCCAGTGTAATGGAAAAGGCGCTCGCAGCGGGTGCCGATATTATAAATGATGTTAGCGCTTTAACTTATGACAGTGAGAGCATGCGTATAGTAGCGGAAAGTGATGCTCCGGTTATTTTAATGCATGCACAGGGTACACCGGAAGTAATGCAGGATAACCCGCATTATGCTGATACATTGCTTGATGTTTATGATTATCTTTCAGACCGGATTACGGCGTGTGAAAACAAAGGGATTGATAGGTCACGGATAATCATTGATCCAGGTATAGGCTTTGGTAAAAGAATGGTGCAGGATAACCTTGCGCTGATTAATGGTATGTCCCTTTTTACGAGCCTTGGGTGTCCGATTTTATTTGGTGCATCGCGTAAAAGTTTTATCGGTGCAATAACAGGTGAAACGGAAGCGACTAAACGATTGCCCGGCTCGCTGATGGCCGCTATGAAAGCCGTGGAACTTGGCGCACATATTATACGTGTGCATGATGTGGTAGAAACCAGACAGGCTTTGCTGGTGGTACAGGCATTTAGGGACGCTGCTACGGTTGCAGCTATGCGTAAAGATTAAATTGTTAGGGCGTTACGCTCGGGGGATATTGATATGGGCCGTAAATATTTTGGAACGGACGGCATTAGGGGAACTGTAAACCAAGGTTTTATGACACCTGATGTGGCTATGCGTATTGGCCTTGCTGCGGGCAAACTTTTTACCCGTGGTGACCATGTGCACCGGGTTGTTATTGCCAAGGATACACGGCGTTCTGGCTACATGTTTGAACCTGCACTTGCTGCTGGTTTTGTGGCGGCAGGTATGGATGTTTATATGGTTGGTCCCATGCCAACACCTGCGGTGGCGATGCTGGTAAAATCACTCCGTGCTGATGTGGGTGTCATGATCTCGGCCAGCCATAACCCACACTATGATAATGGGATCAAATTCTTTGGCCCTGATGGCTATAAACTTTCTGACAAGCAGGAAGAAAAGATCGAGCGGTACGTTGATAACGGCGTGAATGATATTCTGGTGTCGTCCGAACGGCTTGGTCGTGCCACCCGGCTTGAAGATGCAGGTGGTCGCTATGTTGAGTTTGCCAAGGCAACGGTGCCAACAGGTGTTACATTTGACGGCCTGAAGGTGGTGGTAGACTGCGCAAACGGTGCGGCCTACAAGGTTGCCCCCACTGTGCTCTGGGAAATGGGGGCCGAAGTTATCTCCATGGGGGTGCGGCCTGACGGATTTAATATTAATGATGGATGTGGTTCGACCCATCCTGATCTGATGTGCGAACGTGTTGTGGCAACGGGCGCTGATATTGGTATTGCACTCGACGGTGATGCCGACAGGTTGATTTTGTGCGATGAAAATGGCCGTATTATTGATGGTGACCAGATTATGGCGCTCATTACCCGTAATTGGCATAAGCGCGGCCTCCTTAAAGGTGGCGGCCTTGTTAGTACGGTTATGTCCAATTTAGGGCTTGAGCGGCTGTTGCAGGCTGAAGGCCTTACTTTAGAGCGAACACAGGTGGGTGATCGCTATGTTGTAGAGCGTATGCGAAGTGGTGGTTTTAATGTGGGCGGCGAGCAATCTGGGCATATTGTATTAAGCGATTTTTCAACAACGGGTGATGGCCTTGTTTCTGCTTTGCAGGTTTTGATGGAAATTAGCTGCTCAGGGAAACCTGCCTCTGTCACATGTAGGCAGTTTGACCCTGTGCCCCAGCTTCTGAAAAATGTGCGCTATAAGGGGGGAGACCCTTTAAGCGCGGCTAATGTTGTTAAGTCAATTGCAGCGGCTGAGAGTGAGCTTGGTGCATCAGGTAGGCTGGTGATCAGAAAATCCGGTACAGAACCTGTGGTGCGGGTAATGGCTGAAGGGGACAATGAAGATATAGTAACCCGGCTTGTAGATAGTATTTGTTCTGAAATTGAGGCTGCAGCCTGATGACAGAAGCGGCCCTGACACGTGGCCGGGTTCTGGTTGTTGCCGGCTCTGACCCGTCGGGCGGCGCTGGCATTCAGGCTGATATAAAAACTATTTCGGCCTTGCGCGGCTATGCTGCAACTGCAATCACAGCTCTTACGGTACAAAACACGTTAGGTGTAACAGATGTTATGCCCGTGCCATCTAGCTTTATTGCAAGCCAGATAAAGGCTGTACTATCTGATATTGGCGCAGACTGTGTTAAAACAGGTATGCTTCATAGTGCAGAGGTGGTCGAAACCGTGGTATCTATTCTCAGCGAAGCCAACTTCAGGGGCGCTGTTGTTGTCGACCCGGTAATGGTGGCAACGTCTGGCGACAGGCTTTTAGAAGTAACGGCGGTTGAAAGCCTGAAAAAACTTCTCATTCCTCGTGCAACAGTTTTAACGCCTAATATACCTGAGGCTGAATTGCTGACGGGCACGGTGATAAAGTCGGTTGATGATATGCGCCGCGCTGCGGGTTTCATTATAAAAATGGGGGCTGAATCTGTGCTTATGAAAGGTGGTCATTTGGATACTGAAACCATTCATGATGTACTGATTATGGCAGATGGCACAGAATATATTTGTGCGGCACAAAAACGGCACACACGGCACACACATGGCACAGGCTGCACACTTGCAAGTGCGCTTGCGACAGGCTTGGCATTAGGGCAGGCTTTGCCTGACGCCTTTCGGCACGCGCATGCTTTTGTGCAAGCTGCAATTGAGGCTGCCCCGGGCTTTGGGGCAGGGTGCGGGCCACTTGGCCATTCTTATGTGAGGGTACCATGACGGAAGAGTTGGCGTTTCGAGTGAAAGGCGAGGGCGAACCCCTCGTTATGTTGCACGGACTGTTTGGGTCTGGCGATAATCTTGGCGGCATTATACGGCTACTGTCTGCGGAATATAAAACGATTGCACTTGACCTTAGAGGGCATGGCAGAAGCCCGCATCTGGGTACATTAAGTTACCCTCAAATGGCAGATGATGTGATGCGCTTTATGGATAAACAAGGCATTGAAAGCGCTTATGTTTTTGGGCATTCCATGGGGGGTAAAACCGCAATGCAACTGGCTATTTCACACCCGAACCGGGTGAAAAAGCTTATCGTTGGGGATATAGCCCCAGTTGCTTATACGCCGCACCATACCCAAATTCTAGCAGGAATGCAGGCTGTAGCAAAAGCGGCGCCGACTGACCGCAAGGAGGCAGAAACATTGCTGGCTGAATATGAAAGCGAGCCTGAGGTGTTGAGCTTTCTGTTAACCAATTGGCGACGAGTTTCTGATAATACTTGGGGCTGGCGGCTTGACCTAGAAGCCATTTGCCGTGATTATGACAATCTAATCGCTGGCATAGAGGGTGGTGAATATGAGGGCGAAACCCTGTTTTTAAGGGGTGGACGTTCTGATTATATAAAAGCTGAACACAGGGACACGATCTTGCGCTTGTTCCCAAAGGCTTCTGTTAAAACAGTTGAAGGCACCAGCCATTGGTTGCATGCTGAGAAACCGGACCTGATCGCTAGAGCTATTATGAAGTTTTTACAGTTATAGGGGTATGAGTACTTTTGTTGTTCCGTGTTTTTCAAGTTGTGTTGTTCTTGGCAATAAGCCTTTATGGGGCTGAAAAGGCCGCTTTTTCTTCTGATGTTGTTGATGGATTTGATGCACGCTTTAAGCTGGCTGTTGAGGAAAATAAAATTCCGGGTGCCGCTTATGCGATAATTCAAAACGGGCAAATCACCAAGGTTGAAACATACGGCGTGAGAGCATTGGGTGAAAAGAAGCCCGTAACAAAAGATACTGTTTTCCGCTTAGCCTCTGTTTCTAAAACATATACAGCAGAACTTGCCGCTATTCTGGTTGCCGAGGGTAAGCTTTCTTGGGATGCGCGTGTTGTAGATTATGTTCCCGGGTTTCATTTGAAAACGCCGGGTCACGCTGAAAAACTGAAGGTTAGCCATATTTTAAGCCATAGTTCGGGGCTGACGCCCAATGCCTATGATATTATGCTGGAAGATGGTTGGTCTCTGGATAAAATTGTGCCGCGCTTCCAAAGCCTGAAGCCCATATGCGCACCTGGCAAGTGTTATGGGTACCAGAATATTATCTTTAGTCTTATCCAGCCTGTGATTGAAAAAACAACAGGTGAACACTTTGAAACGCTGATGGAGGATAGGATATTCAAGCCACTGGGCCTTGATCATACCACTATTGGTATGGATGGCTATTTGGCGGCAAAAGATAGGGCTGAACCCCATTTGCTGACTAAAAAAGGTTGGTATAAAACCAAGGTAAATAATAATTATTATGCTGTTTCACCTGCCGCTGGTGTAAATGCAAACGTGATTGACCTTGCCAAATGGGTGCAAGCTCAAATGGGTTACGGCGTAACGCCCATTGCAACGGGTGTGATTGATGCCGTGACGACAAAACGGACCCACACTAAACGTGAACTATACCGTAAAGTGTGGAAGCCATATGTGGAAGATGCTTACTATGGCTATGGTTGGCGCATATACCAGATAGGCGGCGAAGATATTATTCTGCATGCAGGTGGTGTTGCTGGGTTCCGTAGTCTGGTTTCTTATTCAAAAGATCGCGGCATAGGTCAGGTAATTCTCATGAATGCCGAAAGTCGTTCAATTGAAAAACTTGGTGCTGATTTCTGGACAGCTCTTATTTCAGAGCTACCAACCGAACAAATGGCTCTTGCCGGGCGCTAAAATATATCCAAGGCGCAGTAAATGTACATAAAATGTTACTTTTGTTCATTTTAGTGTCATATTTTATATTCTAAAATACTTCACCAACGTAATACTCGAAGATATGACAACAGAACTTGTTGCACATTTTCCATTCAGGCTTGGGGGTATGGGGTATGTTTTGGAAACAGGTGAGCCGTATTCAGGCATTTTTCTTTATTTTAACTGCTGTCTGTATGTGTTCAGCAGCGCAGGCACAGCAAACAATTTCTGCTATGCGCGAAGCATTTCAGTCTCAGGTGTTGCAGGCTATCCCTGATTTGGCGTGGATTGATGCCAACCCACAAATTACATCTGGCTTAACGGGTGACAATTTGCAGGTGTGGGGTGTGAACCACATGGGGCAGTTTGCGATCAAGGGGGATAAAGTTTATGCCTTTTCCGGGCGAACAGGGGCACCGTCTGGTATAGCAGCGGGCCGTTTCCAAGTAGAAGGATTTAAGGTACGGGTTTATAATACGGCGAGTGGCTTTGACCAAACTGTGACCATTTCCTATAGCGGTGATTGGAATAGGGAACCTTCTGGCCAGTTTTATTATAACCAGTCAGTTGTGCCTGCTGCAGTCAAGCAGAAAATAGAGGCCTTGAAGTATAGCGAACGCGAAATCTATATGGAGGTGCTTGACTACGGTCGGTTAACACCGGATTCGTTTCCTGTTGCTGCTGTCAGGCAGTTTGTGCAGGGTAAGCTTGTTGCCAAGCAGCAGGAAGAACAGGCAAGGCAACAGCAGGCTGAGAATGAAAGGCGTGCCGCGGAAGCTGAGAGGGAACGCCAACAGGAGCAAGCCCTGCAAAACCAACAAGGGCAACAGCAAAGCCAGTACAATAATAACTCTTACCGTAACGATAATAGCTACGATGATAGTGCGGAGCGCGCCAGAAATGAGCGCGAAGAACGGGAACGCCGCGAACGGGAAGCAATCCAGCGCCAGTCTGATGCCACATGGAACGCTTATCAGCAGTCGCTTAGAAATATTGAAAATGCTTTTAAGCGTGACCCTGAAGTGCAGCGTAAGCTTGACCGCGAGCGCGAGCAAGATGAGTGGGAATATGAACAAAAGCAGCGGCGCAAGCGCGCAGAAGAAGAACAAGAGCGCCGCGAGCAGGAAGCATACGAGCGAGAACTCGCTGAAGAAAAACGGTTGAGGGATATCAGAAACCAAGAACTGCGTGCTGCCAATGAGGCCTATGAAAGACGGCGTCAGCAGGACTTTCAGGTTTGGTTTGCAAATGGTGGGCAGACACGCCTGAATAAGAAAGTGGAAAGATGGAAGGATGTTGTGGCAGACAGCCTTATGGGGCTGGACTTTGCGACAAAGAACATGGGATTTGAGCGGCAAAAGGCAGAAGAGCTGTATGCCAGCCCTGCAGGCTTGGTGCTTTTACTCGAACGTGTTTTGAAACACACAGAGATGAAGCCGTATTTAAAGCGTTTGTATGTAAAGAACGTAGCTGAATGGTATAATAGTTGGCACACAATACACGCCGACAATAATTTCTATGCTTCTTTCCCATCCAATCCTGATTATAAAAAAGGTTATGTGCCGGATATGGAGCATTTGAAAAAGCTACTGCCATATTTTAATGCCATGAACGGCAATGATATCCTTGTGAATCAGTGGTATGCGACGCCATCATATGCCCATATAAATCAATCAATTTCTATTGGCGATCGTGTTATTGAAGGTAAAGAGCGGTTAGAGACGGTTCCATCTATTTTTTATGGTGCGCTTTCGTCATCTAAAAGGCAGGTTGATTACCCTAAACATGCTAAATATTTATATGGTTTAACCTTAACGCCTGACCATGTTGCTTACCTTGAACGGCTTCTCAATATTAACAAATCAAATATTCTTATTCCATCAGGGGTGACACGTGGACATATTCAGACGCTGAATTTACTTATTTCACACGACTTGTTTTCAGGTAATGCAGCAAAAGCATATTTTAGGATGCAACAGGCGTTTGCCTTGTTAGGCATTGAAAATGTGAAAGAGCTTTTTGACCGTCAGTTATATTGGTCTGATTATAGCTTAAAAATGGGTGTGCAAGAAGAAGACAGGCTTATACAAAACTTAAATACCAAACGTTTTATTTATAACGCTGCTTATGTGTATAAGGCCAATGGCTTCTTTGCCGAAAGTGAGATTATACTGGAAAGGCTCCTCAAAGATTTCAATGCGCCTATGAATGTAAACCGTAGAAAATGGTTCCATAGCGATTTTAACTATTTTGACCTGATGATAAACCTGATGGATATATATGCACATCAGGAGCGCTGGCAAACGCTTTTAAATATGAGCGAGCGCTTTGAGGCTGATTTTTTGAGATCGGTAAAGTCTTATGATCGCTACAAAGATATATATAATGAGCCAACAATTGCAGGTAATCAGCCCGGGTTGTTGGCCTCGCGGTCTATACTCAGGTCTATATGGTGGGAGAATTTTGCTTACCGTGCCCAAGCTATGACGAGGATGGGAGACAAAAAAGGTGCAGTAAAAAGTCTGAAAGATACCTTTAAGCTTTTGAAGAAAAACCCTAGCATTATCCTGCAAGACCCATACTTTAACCGGATATTAGACCCTCTTTTACTTGAGATATCTCCGAAGGACCATAAAAAGTATCTGGCTGGAAAAACATATGCAAAGGCCCCGCCGCTTTCAAGTGTGCAACAGCCATTGGGCGGCATGGGCACACCCCTAAACCCGGACGCATGGGGGCAGATGAATGCATCTTTGATTACAGAATACAAACACCAGTATTACACGCTGAAGGATTATGATGGTGCCGCAGACGTCGCTGTGAAACTGCTGCCAACAGTGCGGGAACAATCAACACTTTCAGAGACAGACACGAAACTTCTATCTGATATTCTTTATAACACATCATACACCTATTTTCTGACTGAAAAATATGTGGAAGGCCTGACAGTTGCAAGCCTATATAACCGCCTTGTGCCAACTGATGCCAAAAAGGCTGAAGGACTAATGATGCTTAATGCTTTGATGGGCAACATCTTTTGGGTCCGGCTGCATCAATATGGTCCGTGGCTCAATCAGGGGGAGGTAGACGGCAAGCCAATAGGTGCGGGCAAGGAAGACCTTAAAACATATTTCCTGCAAACGGCACTTGTTGAATTTGGCAAAGACACAATTGATGGGGAAAAAGGGCAGTTTTTCCTTGAGCGCGCTCTTGCCGGTATGGCCAAGCGGGGTACATTAACCCACCCTCTTGTGTATCTGCTTAATGCGGCAGATTTTAGTCGCTAACAGTTGTTTGGTGTGTCGCGCGAGAAGGGTTACAAACAAAACTTAGCATAGCACCACTATACCTTGGTTTGTGATGCTATGCCGTTTGCTAAAACGGGTCAACGCCGCCTTCATCTGGCATGCGGCGTGGTGGTGACCGGTCACCTTTACCGGGTTCTGGGCGGCCGCGCCTACGCTGTTTTTCTACCATAAAGGCCATCGCTTCGCCTTGGTCAATTAGGCAGTCACCGTTATGATCCATGCTTTGGAATGTGCTATCTTCAACAGCTGCAAATTCAGCAAGTTCCAGCATATTGTTTGCGTTTTTATCAAGTTGTTCGAATCGAAAGAACATAAAGCCTTTGTCTTCAAATTGGGCGCGTCTGTATTCTTGCTCATCGAGGAGAGCATCCTGATTTAGATCAAGTGTTATAAACAGTTTCCGGCGCTCATGGGTAATATCATCACAGGAAAAAAGGCCATCATTATTGGTATCCCACTGGTCAAGAAAACGCCTTTGCATTTCTGCGGCCTTCTCTGGTGGTATCGGTGGTGGCTTAGGCGGGCCTTTCCTGTTTGAGGAACAGGCTGCAATAGCAAGCACAAGGCTTGTTACTAATACGAGGCGATAGCGTTTTGTCATAATATCCTGCATCTGTGTTTTTATAATTGTTACCATCTTATAGTACGTTTCAATGGCGATGAAAACTTTGCTGTTTTATCAAAAAATCTCGATTGACTATTTTTTATTCTGCTGTAGTGTCCGGCCCCGGTACTTCCCCCAACTGGGAAGCAGCTGTCTGTGAGGTCAGCATCACATTATTGGGACACACCTCCCCAACGAGGTGCTTACTAACTGGAAGGTTAGATATATGACGAAGCCACTACAGGCACCCGTGCGTGCTGAGTTTAGCTCAGGACCGTGTGCAAAACGTCCGGGTTGGACAAACGATGCTCTTAAAAACGCTCTCCTCGGGCGGTCACACCGGTCAAAGCCGGGTAAAGAGCGATTAAAATATTCCATTGATAAAACACGTGAAATTCTGGGTGTGCCAGCTGATTACCGTATTGGTATTGTCGCTGCATCTGACACCGGCGCTGTTGAAATGGCGCTGTGGTCACTGCTTGGTGCACGCGGTGTTGACATGCTTTCATGGGAAAGTTTTGGCGCCGGCTGGGTAACCGATGTTGTCAAACAGCTAAAGCTTGATGATGTTCGCACCTTTAATGCTGATTACGGCAAGCTGCCTGACCTGAACGCTGTTGATACAGACCGTGATGTGGTGTTCACATGGAACGGTACGACATCTGGCGTCAAGGTACCGAACGCAGACTGGATCAAGGCTGACCGCAAGGGCCTGACAATTTGTGATGCTACATCAGCCGCGTTTGCAATGGACCTGCCATGGCAGAAGCTTGATGTGGTAACCTACAGCTGGCAAAAAGTGCTGGGCGGCGAGGCTGCACACGGTATGCTTATTCTGTCACCACGCGCTGTCGAGCGGCTTGAAAGTTATACTCCGGCATGGCCAATGCCAAAGATTTTCCGCATGACCAAAGGCGGAAAGCTGATTGAAGGTATCTTTACGGGTGAAACGATTAATACGCCTTCCATGCTGTGTGTTGAAGACTATATCGACGCGCTTGAGTGGGCAGACAGCATCGGTGGCCTCACAGGTCTTGTTGCCAAATCAGAAGCAAACCTGAAAGTTTTATCTGATTGGGTAGCTTCATCTGATTGGGCTGGTTTTTTGGCTGAAACTGCAGAGACATGCTCGAACACATCTGTATGCTTGAAAGTAACGGATAGCTGGTTTGCGGGGCTTGATGCCGACGCACAAGCCGCAACCCTGAAAAAGCTAACATCAAAGCTTGATGCTGAAGGTGTTGCTTACGATATTGGGGCATACCGCGATGCGCCTGCGGGCCTGAGGATATGGGCTGGTGCTACTGTTGAAGCATCTGACCTTAAGATCCTTACTGAATGGCTGGACTGGGCATACGCAGAAGTTAAGGCTGCAGCCTAATACAAGAATATGCAGAAGGCCGATATAGGTCGGCCTTTTTTCAAAATCATACAATTTATGAAAGGATGAGATCATGCCTAAGGTGCTGATTTCTGATAAAATGAGCCCTCTTGCAGAGAAAATCTTCAAGGAACGCGGCGTTGAAGTTGATGTAATTACAGGTAAAACCAAAGAAGAACTCGCTGCAATGATCGGCGAGTATGACGGCCTTGCTATCCGGTCATCTACAAAAGTGACGCCTGCTATTCTGGAAGCGGCGAAAAACCTTAAAGTTATTGGCCGCGCGGGTATCGGTGTGGATAACGTTGATGTGGCTGCAGCTACCAACCACGGTGTTGTAGTGATGAACACACCGTTCGGTAACTCTATTACAACGGCAGAGCATGCGATTGCCATGATGATGGCGCTTGTGCGCGATATTCCGCAGGCAAATGCATCAACACATGCTGGCAAGTGGGAAAAATCCAAATTTATGGGCATGGAAGTAACCGGTAAAACACTGGGTCTTATCGGTGCGGGTAATATTGGTTCTGTCGTTGCAGACCGTGCTATGGGCCTGAAAATGAAAGTTGTTGCTTACGACCCATTCCTGTCTGCAGACCGTGCGGCTGATCTGGGCATCAAGAAAGTTGATCTGGATGAGCTCTTCAAAGTTGCGGATGTGATTACGTTGCACACGCCGCTCACTGACCAGACCCGAGGGATTGTTGGTAAAAAAGCTTTTGCCCAGATGAAAGACGGTGTTCGCATTGTTAACTGTGCACGCGGCGGCCTTATCGATGAAGCAGCTCTTCTCGTGGCGCTTAACAGCGGTAAGGTGGCAGGTGCGGCCCTTGATGTGTTTGAGGTTGAGCCAGCGACAGAAAACCCGTTGTTTGGCCACGATAAAGTAATTTGCACACCGCACCTTGGTGCATCTACCTCTGAGGCGCAGGTGAATGTTGCTTTGCAGGTTGCTGAACAAATGGCAGACTTTCTGCTAACAGGCGGTGTTACAAACGCGCTTAATATGCCGTCACTGAGTGCAGAAGACGCACCAAAGCTGAAGCCATACATGGCGCTCGCTGAGCAAATTGGCGGTTTTGCAGGCCAAATTACTGAAACAAGCTTGAAGCGTGTTGTGATCGAATATGAGGGTCATGTGGCAACTTTGAATACCAGCCCGTTAACGGCGGTTGTGCTTGAAGGTCTGCTATCGCCGCTTATGAGCAGTGTAAACATGGTGAACGCACCGATTGTTGCCAAAGAGCGCAATATTAAAATTACCGAAAGTAAACATGATCGTGAAGGCGATTATAGCACGTCTATTCGCTTGACTGTTGAAACAGAGCGCGGCGAGCGTTCTATTGCAGGTACTCTTTTTGCGAACAAGGCCCCACGTATCATTGAAATTGATGGTGTAAGGCTTGAGGCAGAGTTAGCGCCGAATATGCTTTATATCATCAATGATGATAAACCGGGCTTTATTGGTGCTTTGGGTTCCCTTTTGGGCCATAACGGTGTAAACATCGCGACATTCGCGCTTGGACGCCGTGTTGAGGGTCAGGAAGCGGTAGCCTTGGTAGCTGTTGATCAGCCGCTGCAAGATATTGTTCTTGACCAGGTCGCTGCTCTCGCCCATGTACGTCTGGCTAAAAAGTTATCTTTTTAAGTCTGACGTCAGAGTAAAGGGAGCGGACCCATGAATGGGCCTATAAAAACTATGGCGGGCAGTCTTTATGCCCGTCAGGCATTATTGCCAGAAGGATTTAGAGATCAGCTTGTTCCAGAAGCGGAACAGGAAGCGTCTTTGGTAAGGCAACTTGTCGATACCTTTCTCTCTCATGCCTATGATCGTGTTTCACCGCCGCTCGTGGAATATGAAGATAGCCTGCTTGTTGGTGCTGGGTTAACAAGCTCTGCCAAAATGTTCCGCATTATGGATTCGAATACACAGCGTATGATGGCTGTGCGCTGTGACATGACCATTCAAATGGCACGGCTTGCAGCTACACGATTCGCTGATCAGGAACGCCCCCTTAGGCTTGCTTATGCGGGTAGTGTGCTGCGTACAAAAGGCAGCCAAATTCGCCCCGCTCGCCAGTTTACACAGGCCGGTATCGAACTTGTAGGCTGTGAAAGCCTTGAAGGCGAAATGGAAGTTATTGCCATTGCTGTTGAGGCTTTGAAAGCTGTAGGTATTGCGGAAGTATCGCTTGACCTGACGCTGCCGCCGCTTGCTTCTTTACTGTGTGATGCAAAAGGCATAACCGGAGATGACCGTACGGCAGTTCTGTCAGCTCTGGGTGCAAAAGATATCGGGGCTTTTAACGGGTTGAAAGATAGGGCACTTTTTGAAGCGCTGGTTTCAGCTACAGGCCCTGTAGATACGGCGTTAGTCGCGCTGAAGACGATTGGGTTTGAGGGCGAAGCGGCATCACTGGTTGAACGACTTATTCGGCTTGTAGAGATGTTGCAGGAAAAATTACCAAGCCTCCCAGTGACACTTGACCCATGTGAAACGCACGGTTTTGAATATAAAACCGGAATTGGTTTTGCGCTTTTTGCCCGTAACGGAAATGGGGAATTAGGCCGAGGTGGTCGCTATGCTGTAACGCATGCAGATGGCCATACGGAAGAGGCCACAGGCTTTTCTGTTTACCTTGATAGCTTGATGGATGCTCTGCCTGTTGCAACAGCTGCCCAAAAAATATTTTTGCCCTTTAATACGTCAGCGAGTGAAGGTGTTAGGCTTCGTACTGAGGGCTGGCGAACAATTCAGGGGTTGACAGTTGAGGCGGATTGCCGGAAAGAAGCGGCTCGGCTTGGTTGTACACATATTTTTGAAAAGGGTGCGGTTTGCGCCCTCTAAAATGCCTTTTTAAGGCAATCAACATTTAAGGGGATATTGGCATGGGCAACGTTGTTGTTGTCGGCTCCCAATGGGGCGACGAAGGCAAGGGTAAAATTGTTGATTGGCTTTCAGAACGTGCGGACGTTGTTGCACGCTTTCAGGGTGGTCACAATGCCGGCCATACTCTGGTTGTTGATGGTAAAGTTTATAAACTTTCGCTATTGCCTTCAGGTATTGTGCGTGGCGGTAAAATAAGCATTATCGGGAACGGTGTTGTTGTTGATCCTTGGGCGCTTTTGTCTGAAATGGATACACTGCGCGGCCAAGGTGTAGAAATAAGCCCTGCATCACTTGAGCTGGCGGCAAATGCATCGCTTATTATGCCGTATCACCGCGAGCTTGATGCGCTGCGTGAAGATGCGACAAAAGGTGTTAAAATTGGCACGACACGTCGTGGTATTGGCCCTGCCTACGAAGATAAAGTGGGTCGTCGTGCCATTCGTGTGTGTGATTTACAGTCTCGTAGCATTGTAGAAGCAAGGCTGGAAGTTGCCTTAACGCACCATAATGCACTGCGTCGTGGCCTTGGGCACGACCCTATCAATGGTCAAAAAATCGCCGATGACCTGATGTCAATTGCAGACAAGATTTTGCCATATATGAGTAATGCGTGGCGTACGCTTGAGGCCGCAAAAAATGCTGGCAAACGTGTTCTTTTTGAAGGTGCACAAGGAACATTGCTTGATGTTGATCATGGTACATATCCCTTTGTAACATCGTCCAACACTATTGCGGGGCAGGCTGCTGGGGGTACGGGTATGGGACCGGGGTCACTTGATTATATCCTCGGGATTACAAAAGCCTATACAACACGCGTTGGCGCCGGGCCATTTCCAACTGAGCAAGAGAATGAAATTGGCGAATTTTTAGGGACACGCGGCCACGAGTTTGGTGTTGTAACGGGCCGTAAACGCCGTTGTGGCTGGTTTGATGCGGTTTTAGTGCGTCAAAGCCTTACTATCGGCGGTGTAACTGGTATTGCGCTCACGAAGCTTGATGTGCTGGACGGACTTGAGGAAATTAAAGTTTGTGTTGGGTACAAACATAAAGGTGAAGTGATCGATTTTCTTCCCTATGGTATGGAAGACCAAATCGCTATTGAACCGGTTTATGAGGTTTTTGAAGGGTGGACAGAAACGACCTTTGGCGCGAGAAGCTGGGCTGATTTACCAGCAACGGCAATTAAATACATTCGCCGTATCGAAGAACTGATCGGCGTGCCTGTAGCGCTGTTATCAACCAGCCCAGAGCGCGAAGATACCATTCTTGTGAAAGACCCTTTTAATCCGTAAGTTTGGACGTAAGGCTATCATTAAAAAGGCGGTCAGATTACAGTTTGGCCGCCTTTTGTATTTTTTCCTTTATTAATAAGCTCTTTCTTAACTATCATTTGGTTTCATGCTGTAACATGTGTGATATTAGATCAATGAATGTAATTTTTGGGGTCGATAGGAAAAGGATTTACTTGTGAGCGGGGAAGTGGCACCGGTTCCTACAGGTCAAAGCGCTTTTGGTGATCGGTATGAGATTATATTTGCAGCGCCCCTACCGGAGTTTTCAACTCGGGGCGGTAAAGCATATAAGGTAAAGGATAAAGAGCGCCCAAAGGCTGACCTTTATGCGATCGTCCATATTCCCTTGGTTCCTGTCCGTAATGATATATATTTAAGCTTGCAATCAAGGCCCGTTGGAAATGTCATTAACCCTGTGGCGCGGGGATTAATGAACATAGAGGATAAGGGCAGAAAACAGAGGCTTGTTACAGTCTTTGATCGTCCTACAGGCGGCGCGCTTATGGCGCCTGATGGCACCTTGAACCCTAGGGTTAATACTGTAAAACTGCGCCAAAATGCAGTTCTATCCGCCCTTAAGGCTCTCGCAGCCCTTCATAAACGTGGGCTTTCCCACAGAAATGTATTACCAACAACTATGTTTTTTGCGTCGCCAGAAAGCGACGAGGTTTTGCTTGGTGAGTGTTATAGCTTTCCAGCAGGCTATATGCTGCCTTTTGCAATGGAACCTCTTGAGCTTGCTTTTGCCGACACGACTGCCCGAGGTGTTGGGGATGCGTCATCAGACTTTTACCAGTTAGGGGCTGCCTTGCAGAGCCTGTATTTTGGGGAACCGCTCTGGAAAGGGCGGGACCGAGATGGCATGGCAATGGCGCGTATTAATCAGGGTTCCTTCTGGTCGTTATCAGGCGGACGTGAAATCCCAGGGGCTTTGGGTACACTAATACGCGGCCTGATGGCTGACGAACTGGAAGAGCGCTGGGGTTCAGAAGAAATCCTTGATTGGTTTGAAGGCATTGGCAAGCCTAAAAGAACAACAATGGCCAGTTGGACAATGAACCGTCCTACCAACTTTATGGGTACAGCATATGTTGATCGGCGATTGCTGGCCGACGCTTTTTCTCGTAACCCACAAGAGGCCGCTAAGCTTTTGAAATCAATTGATTTTCCGTCGTGGATACAGATGGCATTTCGTGATGAAATCATGACGGAAAAGATGGAAAGCGTGCTGAACGTGCGACCGTCAGAAGGCTTTGGTGGTCCGCGTGCTGATGATTACCGCATGGTATCACGGGTTTGTATGTTTTTGCACCCTACAGGACCGGTTTATTACAAGGGCTATGCTATTACACCGTCAGGTGTTCCTGCTTTAATCGCAGAGGCTTTCAGCCGCGATGACCGTGAAACAATGACAAATATTTTGGAAATATTTGATGCGAAATTTATTTCTGCTTTAACGGATATTGTTGGAGACAGAAACCCCACTTTGGGTAAAGAGCTGACAGAGATAGCAAAGGCCATGGAGTATGGCCCCAGCAAGCAATTAGGCAAAGGGATGGAGAGGGTTCTTTATGAGCTGAACCTCATTATTCCCTGTGTTAGCTTGCGCTTTGAAAATGTGTGGATTGGGTCTTTAAAGCAAATGCTGCGGGCGCTTGATAGGCTTTCAAGTGCTGGGGGCGGTAAAAACATTTTACTTGACCGTCATGTGGCGGCCTATTGCGCAACACACGGTGTTGATCTAGAGCGTGACTTTAATAAACTGGCGGCAGTGCAAAGTAACCCAGCTAAGTTTAATAGCTTGACAGCGGAGTTTTTTGGGCTGTTACAGCGGCGTATGAAGCTGGAAGCTTTACCCCATCTCACAGAAAAGCTTGTGGACGGCTTAGCCCCAACTGTAAGGGATATAAAGAATAAAAAACGGCGTGAACAGGTGCAGGTATTATTGGATAAGGTCAAAAAAGAGGGCGATATTACCAAGCTTATTACCGATGTAAACCTAACACAGATACAGGCCCTTGATGCACGTGAGTTTTCTCAGGCTTGTAATGCTGTGGTCAAGCTCGAGAAAGAAAGAGCAAGGTTATCAAAGAAAATATCACCTCGTGATCCAGAGGCACGGCAAAAAGGATACAGAGGCGCAAGAGTTGTGGCTTTTGTTGCCTTCATGGCAATCAGTTTTCTTACTTTTTATCAGGCATAAATACGTATGAAGTTAGCAAAAAAGAAAAAGAAACCGGTTAGGCGCCGCAGCCCGGGTGAAATGAGTGGATTTTTGCCGCTCTTTATCATTGGGCTGGTTGGGGTTGCCATTTTCAGTGTTGAGGCAGCAGTGCTTGTTAGTTCCGGTATGGTGCCAACTCTGGTGCTGGCCCTAACGGGTAAAGGCGAAAATAAAAGCGCTAAATTACAGTGTGTCACATTTACCAACCTGTGCGGTATTTTGTTTATGCTTCCTGATGTTATACACCGGCCAAGCAGTGTTTATGAAACCATCGCGGAACCAATTAACTTGTTGATTATGTGGGGAGCAGCCGTTTTTGGCTATGCATTGATCTATATTGGGCCACACATTGCGGCTATTGTATTACAAGGACTTTCGCAAGACCGATTAAAGCAAATAGCGGCGCAGAGGCAGGCTTTAATAGAGCAGTGGGGGCATGAAGTTCTTGGGGATAAAGATGACCAAACAGGACCGGGAGCTGCGCAAAACCTATTGCAGCGCCCAGGTTCAGGTGGGCCTGTCCAGCCCAGATAGTATGCGCTGCCACTTTATTGGGGCTTGAGCCCCAATATTCATTTACAAGTATATTTCCAAAACCCTGTAGACTTTATAGGTGGGGGCCTTGTGTCCGCGACTATTTATTCTTGCAGATTACCTTTGCCGGTATCTGATGCAATTTGTGTTATGGCCTTTTGTACTTTCTCAAAAGCACGTACCTCAATTTGGCGTACACGCTCGCGGCTTATATCATACTGCTGAGAAAGCTCCTCAAGCGTCGTTGGAGGCTCATGCAAGCGCCGCTCTGTTAGAATATGGCGTTCACGCTCGTTCAGGCCTTTCATTGCTTTTGACAACATTTCCATGCGCTGTTCATATTCTTCATTGTCAGCCGTTGTGGTTTCTTGGTCGGGGGTGTCGTCGACAAGCCAATCTTGCCATTCGCCTTCCGCATCAGCACGCAAGGGTGAATTAAGCGAATGGTCATGTGCTGAAAGGCGGCGGTTCATGTTCACCACATCTTCTTCGGGCACTGCGAGTTTTTCAGCAATCGTGGTGACATTCTCAGGGCTCATGTCACCTTCTTCAATGGCTTCAATCTGTCCTTTGATACGGCGCAGGTTAAAAAACAGTTTTTTCTGTGCAGCTGTAGTACCAATTTTTACAAGGCTCCAGCTTCTGAGAATATACTCCTGAATAGCCGCACGGATCCACCACATAGCATATGTTGCAAGTCGGAATCCTTTTTCAGGGTCAAAACGCTTGACCGCCTGCATCATGCCAACATTACCTTCAGAGATAAGGTCTGCGACAGGCAGGCCGTAACCTCTGTAACCCATGGCTATTTTAGCAACAAGTCGCAGGTGGCTGGTTACAAGCTGGCGTGCAGCTTCACTGTCTTCATGCTCGGCCCAAGCTTTTGCAAGCATATACTCCTGATTGGCCTCAAGCATTGGGTATTTACGGATTTCCTGTAAATACGAGCTTAAACTGCCTTCAGGTGTAAGAGTTGGTAAATTACTTTGATACGTCATGTTATATCCTCGCCTGCTTTTATTATGTCGTTCAATTAAGGCAAAAAAATGCAAGGTACTAAAGTTTATACGGCTCCAGAACCTTCAAAAGCGCTTCCATATCATATGGTAGGCTACTTTCGAATTTAAAGGGGGTACCCGACACAGGGTGGATAAAACCGAGCGATTTGGCATGCAAAGCCTGCCGAGGGAAAGATGCAAGTGCGGTTCTAGCCGCCCCTTTTATAGAGTTTGCAATGGCATTTCGGCCGTAAACAGGGTCGCCAACCAGCGGGTGGCCAATATGCGCCATATGAACACGAACCTGGTGGGTCCTGCCTGTTTCAAGGCGACATTCCAGAAGGGAGGCAACCGGTGTGCCGCTCTGCGCATAGGACGCGCTGACAGTATAATGTGTTGCAGCCCACTTGCCGCCGCTTGGTGCCACGGCCATTCTTTTTCTATCCACTGGATGGCGGGCTATGTTTCCCTCAATTCGGTCAGCCAGTTTTTTTGGGTGTCCTTTACAGACCGCTATATAAGTTCGTTCAATCGAATGGTCCGCAAACTGCACGGCAAGCCCGTTATGAGCTTTGTCATGTTTTGCAACAATCAGAAGGCCACTGGTTTCTTTGTCAATACGGTGAACAATGCCGGGGCGTTTGACGCCGCCAATACCTGACAGGCTGCCGTTACAGTGATGGAGAAGCGCGTTGACAAGTGTACCGTTTGGGCTACCGGGAGCAGGATGTACAACCATACCGGCTGGTTTGTTCACAACAACCAGATGCTCATCTTCAAAAATAATATCAAGCGGTATATTCTCAGCAATAGGGTCAGCGTCTTCTGGCTCAGGGAAGGACAGTGAAAAATTATCGCCTTTTTTGACATTATAAGACGGACTAAGCACAATGCCGGAAGCTGAAACAAGTTGGCCTTCCTTGATCAGCGCTTTAACGCGCGATCGAGAAATATCTGGCATTGCATCGGCCAAAAGTTTATCAAGCCGAATACCTTCGGTTTCGGGGCCAACTGTTATTTGAAATACATCCTTCTTCATGGGGACTTGTTATGACTGTTACTAATCAAAATGTCACGCCTGATGGTGCAGGAAGTGATGAAAATATTTCAGATGTAAAAGCGCCTCTAGTTCTGAAAATTATTGTGGCAGTCCTTGGTATTGCTATTATCGGCATGCTGGGCCTTATTTTGATGAAAATAATCAGCGGTGATCATAAAAAAACTACTGCAAAGCAAATGGTTGGCCATGCGGTGAGCAAACAGCAGAACATGCTGATAGAGGACAGGGAAATAAAGGTGCCAGCCGGGACAGTTTTTGAAGCAGTTACATCAGATAATGCACATTTAATTTTGCATTTTAAAGGTGCAGATAAAACGGTTTTAGTTTTGCTTGATAAGCAAACGGGTGACCTAACAAACATTACTGTTACCAAGTAGGCAAGCATGTGCGCTGCACTGCTCTGATGCCATGTGTGTTTTTGTTAATATTATTGCTTCTGTGATTTGAATAATAGGCTGCACGCCCTATATTGAACATGATTTTTATGTTTTTTACCGGGGAGATAAATTCAAGTGTTTGGGCAAATGCAGAACTGGCCACTTCTTGTGTCAAAATTTTTAGACCATGCGGCTATTAACCATCCATCACGTGAAGTTTTTTCAATGCTGCCTGAGGGCGGCGAATTTCGTTATAATTACGCGGGTCTATCTGATCGCTCCAAAAAGTGCGCACAGGCGCTAGGGCGACTTGGTGTAACTCTGGGTGATCGGGTTGCAACACTTGCATGGAATACACATCGCCATATGGAGATATGGTATGGTGCTTCTGGCATGGGGGCCGTTACCCATACAGTTAACCCTCGGCTTTTTCCTGAGCAATTGGTTTATATTTTAAACCATGCAGAAGATAAGGTTCTGATGCTGGACATTACTTTTGTCCCACTGATCGAGAAGATCGCAGAGCACCTAACGACGGTTAAGCAATATATTATTCTTGTTGGCCGTGATCATATGCCAGATACAAGCTTGCCCAATGCCCTGTGTTACGAGGAGCTGCTGGCAGCAGAGGGTGGCACTTATGAATGGCCAGTTTTTGACGAAAATACAGCTTGTTCACTGTGTTATACATCAGGCACGACCGGTAACCCAAAAGGGGTGCTGTATTCACATCGTTCGAATTTCCTTCATACACTGTTAGCACTTTCGGGTGATACACTGGGGATTACGGCATTAAGCGTTATTCTTCCTGTTGTGCCAATGTTCCATGCTAACGCGTGGGGTATTCCTTATTCCGCAACGGCGGCGGGTGCCAAACTTGTCTTGAATGGGCCGCACCATGACCCTGAGACATTGCACATGTTAATGATACGGGAAGGTATTACAACAACAGCAGCAGTTCCTACAATTTGGATGGGCATGCTGAAATACCTTACTGCAACAGGTAAAGACTGCGGCAAGATGGAAACGGTTACTATTGGTGGATCTGCGGCACCGCGCAGTATGATTGCAGCCTTTCAGGAACGTTACGGTGTACGCGTTAACCATGCTTGGGGTATGACTGAAACCAGCCCACTTGGTAGCTTGGGTAGCGAAAATGCAGCAGTACAGGGGCTTACTCCAGAGCAAAAGCTGGATGTTCAGTGTAAGCAAGGGCGTTCGGTTATGGGCGTTGAAATGAGCATTCAGGATGAAGAAGGCAACAAGCTGCCACGGGACGGGAAAACATCGGGCAGGTTAATGGTTCGTGGCCCATGGGTGATTGATAGTTACTTCAAAAGTGAAACAAGTGCTCTCGAAGCTGATAACTGGTTTGATACCGGTGATGTTGCCCTGATCGACGAATATGGTTACATGCAGATTACTGACCGTTCCAAGGATGTTATTAAGTCAGGCGGCGAATGGATCAGCTCGATTGATCTGGAGAATGCAGCTGTTGCACATCCGAATGTTTTGGAAGCAGCGGTTATTGGTGTGTTTCATCCTAAATGGGATGAGAGGCCGCTTTTGATTATTGTGCCAGAGGCTGGTAAATCAGTAACGCATGAGGAAATGACAGAATTTTTGTCTGACAAAGTTGCTAAATGGTGGCTTCCTGATGCAACTGTTCTTGTAACTGAATTACCGCACACCGCGACTGGTAAAATATCAAAACTAACACTGCGAGAGCAGTTTAAAGACTATAAATTACCTTTGGCATAAATAATGGGGTTAGGGCTGCTGGTGCCAGTAGCCCTAAGTCTTGGTTTTGTTATTCTTTGTTTTTGTACCCTGCTGCCATCCAGCGTAGCAGTTTTACGGCCACATAGGTCCAGATCAGACCTGCAATCAAATAATAAACGGATTGCAGTAAAATTGGCCATGTAATGAAAAATTCACCAATGAAAGCTGCCAGAAAAATATAGCCACCCAAGCCAAAGATCATGGCAAGCATGCCAAAAAAGCTGCGAGATGATGGGCGTTGGGGTCTGGGGTCCATTATTATTCCTTATATAGGCCGCGTAATGTAGCAGCTTTTTGTATTATACGTTTTGTTTCACCCCACAAGGGTAGATCCAGCGCTTCTTCTAATGGAAAGAAACGTGCTTCAGCGGCATCATCGCCAGCTGTTACTTTTCCTGAGATATAAGAAGCACTATAGTCTATCAAGCTATAATGATAGTCTACGGTGCCATCCTTTGCATGATGGATTAGATCAACCACGTCTAAAAAGCTATCAACTTTTGCCGTTATACCTGTCTCTTCAAATATTTCTCTTATAACAGCCTCTTCAAGTGTTTCGCCGAGTTCTTGAGCACCGCCCGGAATGCTCCAGCTACCGATGAGGGGCGGTTTTCCACGCTGAATTAGTAAAACTTCGCGGTCTTTAAAAACGACAGCACCAACACCAACAATCGGCCGAATAGGGTTTTTTCTTGTATCTAGCATAGGGGGCGTGTCATTTCCTTTTGTTCTTGTATTATTGTAGGCCGTATTAACAAAGAGCAAGCTATATGTGTGGACGCTATATTCTGACCTCACCCATAGATATGCTGCGTAGCATGTTTGATTTGGATGTTCTGCATGCGATCCCGCCCCGCTATAATATTGCTCCCCGGCAACCTGTTCTTGTTATCAGGCAAGGGGAACAGGGCACGAAGGAGCTAGCAGCCGTAGAATGGGGGCTGGTGCCTGAATGGAAAAAAGAAAAAGGGGACAAACCCCTTATTAATGCACGCATTGAAACAGTTATCGAAAAGCCATCCTTTCGATCGTCTATCAAACGCAGACGCTGTTTGGTGCCTATGAATGGCTGGTATGAGTGGAAGCTTGAGCATGGTATTCGGCGGCCTTACTGGATAAAACCCACAAATGGTGAAGTTGCAGCGTTTGCGGGCATATGGACTGTTTGGCATGGCCCGGCAGGTGAATTTTGGCTCGAGACAATGGCAATTTTAACGGCACCAACATCTGGTTCTATGAAAAGCTTGCACCACCGACGGCCGCTTGTGGTGGCTAAAGGTGCTTATAACCGCTGGCTAGAGCCACACGATCCTCTGCCCCGTGGGTTTCTTGATAGTTTTGATTGGGTACTCGAGCATGCTTTTGAGTGGCAGAAGGTGAGCCTAAAGGTTAATAGTGTTCATTATGAAGGTGCGGGCTGTTTGCAGCCAGCAGAAGATGATCGCCAAACAACTCTTTTTTAAATGGTTAGTGCAGCTCTATGGATATTCACGACAAAACATCGCTAGTTTACATCGATAAAGAAGGCAGCATTGGCAAGCTGGTTTTAAACCGTGCTGCCAAGCGCAATGCTTTAAAGGAAGCGATGTGGCGGGCAATACCAGAGGCGGTTAAGGCCCTTGATGCAGATCCACATGTTAGGGTTATATTGGTTGTCTCCGCTTCAGACACAGTTTTTGCGGCAGGCGCTGATATTGAAGAGCTGCAGGTAGCTGCAACAAATCCGGACAGGCAAGAAAGCAACAGGCTAGCAATACGGGAAGCGCAGCGCAGTCTGGCGCGGGCTGAGAAGCCAACCATTGCCTGTATTCAAGGTGCCTGTGTTGGCGGTGGGTGCGGCATTGCCATTCACTGCGATTTTAGGTTTGCCAGCGACACCGCACGGCTGGGTATTACACCAGCAAAACTGGGTATTGTTTATCCCCTTAATGATACCAAGCAACTTATAGATCTGGTCGGGTCATCGAAAGCAAAGTCGCTATTATTCACGGGGCGAATTCTGGATGCTGAAGAAGCCTTGTCTATTGGTTTGATCGACCAGCTTATCCCCAGCACTTGCTATAACGCTGCGGTACTAGAGTTTGCGTCTGAACTTGCCCGTGTTTCGCAGTATTCCATTCGGCATATGAAAAAAAATGTCCAGCGTGTGCTTGATGGTCAGGTTGATGACTGTGCCGAAACAGCAGCTATTTTTAGAGAGTGCCAGCTTCAGGAGGATGCTGTGGAAGGCATTAAAGCTTTTCTTGAAAAGAGGCCTGCTGATTTCAAATGGAATGGCTGAACCGGAATTATGTGTTTGTTTCAGAAACACCGGGCAGGCTGTAAAGCCCGCCAATGTGCAAAGCAGAAACCAGAAACATACCGGCACCGTTCAGAATAAGGGAAACGGTTAGCCTAGTTTCTTCAGGCAGATATATTGCGACGAGATTGCTGAGCAGTAAATTCACAACCGAAATGGAAAGCCAGATAATTGCAAGAGAGCCAATGCCCTGCCGAATAAAAAGCTTTATCTGATACCAGCCTGCCGCAAAGGATAGGGGCTTGTCGATTGATACTGCACATATGACAATATGGGCAATGCTGGTTAAAAGCAGGCTTAGCCAAAGAATGGCAAGTGCACCAAATAAAATAATAATACTGCCTGCAGCCCCAAGAAAAGAAACACCTGTTACGATAAAGGTACCACCAATAGATGCCGCAACAGCGGTTAATATTGTTGCCTGCAGCATATAGAGGCAGGCTTTAGCAGATCGGGTAATATTTTCACTGAATGAACCACTCGCAGGTGTTAGGTCTGGTGATGCACAAACGCGGGCCCAAAAGGGCAGTAGGCAAGATGTGGCAACAAGTAAACCAATATAACCAATAACTAATTGGCCGCTGTTTTCTATAAGGGCAGTTGTAAAAGAGTGAACGCCGTTTTCCTCATTTGTGGATGCTCCTAATGTGGCGAGAGCCGTTTCCAGAATGCGGGTGGCCGGTTTATAGACAACACTGGCGATAATACCGGATAAGATAGATAGCATGAGCAACAGTTCCAGCCGGATGTTGGCAATATGCAGTGAGTATCGCAGCATGCTAGTAATTGTGGGCATTATAAACCTGTCTGTTGATGTTGCGGCAAAATGGCCTGATACTGCTGGAAGATCAAGCGCCTTTTCGTCTGATCCTCTATTGAGGTGATATTATTAAGGAATTAAGCATGTTTGAAAATAAGGTTGTTTGGATAACCGGGGCTTCATCAGGGATTGGTGAAGCTGTTGCTTATGAAATGGCTAAAGCAGGTGCGGTTCTTATTTTGTCTGCCCGCCGCGAGGACGTACTGGCACATGTGTCGGCACAGTGTGCCAGATTCGGCGTTTCTGAAAGCAATATTAAACTATTGCCCTTCGATATAACTGACGAGGCAGTGTTTGCTGATATTACCACCGCAGCACACAGTTTTAAAGGCCGTATCGACATGCTTTTTAATAATGCGGGCATATCACAGCGCTCACTGTGTGTTGATACAGATATGGCAACGTATCGCCGTTTGTTTGAGGTGGATGTGTTTGGGCAGATAGCCCTTACAAAACAGGTTTTACCCCATATGCTTGAGCAAGGGGCAGGGCATATAGCCGTGACAGCATCGGTTGCGGGTAAAATAGGCGTTGCAGAGCGTACGGGCTACTGTGCCGCAAAGCATGCTGTGATGGGGTTCTTCGATGCTTTACGGTCCGAGGTAAATAGACAAGGCATTCATGTAACAACCATAACCCCCGGCTTTATTCGAACAGCCATTTCTGAAAATGCGCTGAAAGGGGACGGTGAAAAATTTGGCAAAATGGATAAAAATATCAGTGGCGGTATGGATGTTACAGCCTGTGCTGAAGCAATTATGAAAGGCTTTAAGCGCGGTAAAAAAGAAATTGCCGTTGGTACTGGCAAGGAAATGCAAGGTTTGTGGGTTAAACGCTTTTTCCCAAACCTGCTTTTTAAAATTACGGGTAACTTAGCACCCACCGTAACGGAGAGCTAATAAACTGGTTAGGCATCAAGCCGTGTGTCTTTTATTGGCCGCCTGACCGGGAGCAGCCTGTCCCACCATTTATGGGATGTAACAGACATGGGTGATTTGGGCTGTGGCGGCGGCGTGAAGCGCCAGTTAGGCAGGCCGTGGCCAAGATCAATAAACTGCACGCCGCTAATGTTGTGGCGATCAAGTATAAGCCGGTCATTATCGCGGTTTTGAAGCTGGGTGTTTTCATAGACACTACAGCCAACAATATAGCTGGGGCTGCCTTCTTTGTCAGCGAGAGGTAAATAAAGCGAGGCGATTGATGTTTGGATATTTTTTTTCAGAATATTAGCTTTTCTAACAACTGCGGCACTGGGCTGATCTAGTACGGCGCTATAAAAGCTGGCGGCATTTTCCTTTAAGCCGGGAGAGGTGAGATCAAAGGCATTAACGCCGATCATGGAACCCTGCCACTGGGTATCGGCCTGCGACCCCATCATGGAAATAAGGACATTATATTTGTCCAGCCTTTTCAGGAGAGCCAGCTTTGGCAGGATATCGTGCATGATACCGGGGTTGACCGCATGTAAAGTAGGCAGATACTGACCGTTTTCACGCGGCAGTTGTTCCCAATATTCCAGTAATTGTTTAAAAACACCCGTAACAGACATGGCCGTCCCCTGTCATTACCAAGTATGAATTGAGACGGTAGCATGAGCTACTTTTTTTGATCATACAAGACAAGAGGCTTGACCTATTATTGGCCTGTTTTTTGCCGGGCTTCAAATGTTTGAATCTGCTGTGTGATTCCTGCCGCCAGCTCGTTTGGTATGGGAAACGTGAGATGATACTGAGAAATTTTCCAGCCGTTATTTGTGCGAATCAGTATGCCTGTACCCCGACTGGTGCCATAATTAACACTTTCCAGAATTTCATCGAACCACGCGCTGTTACCGTCTGGGGTTAGGTTAATATGTCTCTCTTTTGGGTAATAAACCCATCCGGTTGATTTTTCAGCGTAGGCACGAAATACGGCTTTATCCCACCGTTCAGAAGCATCTGTTCCAAGGAATATAAGGTCATCGGAAGTTAGGGCGAAATATGCATCCCAGTCTGCCTCAGCAGCAGCGTGGTGGAAAGCATCAAGGGTTTGGTCAATGCTTTCTTTGCCGGTTGCAAGTGCAGGCTTTGTAAACAGGGCACAGATTATAAAGAACCCCCAAAATAGTTGTCGTAGCATCTGTGCCCCTCCAAAAGTTTATTTCACCATTTTTATTTCACCAGATTTCAAACGGGAAAGATAGCTTTTCAAATCGCGTTTAATCTCTGGAGCCATAATATAAATTCCGATGATGTTGGGAACTGCAAGCATGAAGAACAGGCTATCCATTACCAGATACACTTCCCCTACAGTGAGGAGGGGGCCGGGTATAAGGAACAAGCAGAACACAACCTTAAAGATTGTCATAGACCGTTTTGAACCGCCAAAAAGAAATTCCCATGACCGGCTGGAATAATAGGACCAGCTAATAATGGTTGAATAGGCAAACAGGAACGCAGCAAGGGCAAGAACCCATGGGAACCAGCTAATAACAGAACCAAAAGCAGCGGCGGTCATTGATATGCCGGTCGCGCCTTCACTTGCCGTATAGGTGCCAGTAATAACAATAACCAGTGCGGTCATGGTACAGACAATCACTGTATCGATGAAAGGTTCCATAAGGGCAACCATACCTTCTGAAACGGGCTCATGTGTTTTGGCGGCTGAGTGCGCGATAGTGGCAGAGCCAATCCCCGCTTCTGTAGAATATACCGCGCGCTGCATGGCGATCACGAGCGAGCCAACGACACCGCCCATGCCTGCGTCTGAGGTAAAGGCATTTGAGAAAATAGTGATGAAAGCATCTGGAATATGGCTAAAGTGGCCAAGAATGATAACCAGAGCCGCACCGATATAGATGGCTGCCATCGCAGGAACAAGGCGGGCGGTTACTTTTGCAATAGACTTAAGGCCACCAAAAATAACAATGACAGTCAGGAAGGTAACAACAAGGCCGAAGGACCATTTTGAAAAGTCGCTATCAAAACCTGTAACGGCAGCAACGGCTTCATAGGACTGGTTTACCTGCGCTATCTGCGCCATGGTTGGGATGGCAATAATAGCATAGGACCAGGCAAGTATTTTGCCGAGTTTCCCCATGCCTTTATTTTTCAGGCCCTGCTCCAGATAGTACATAGGGCCACCAGATACAGTGCCATCTGGATGAATAATCCGGTATTTTACACCGAGTGTACACTCGGCAAATTTAAGCGACATGGCGCAAAAGCCAATCAGGATCATCCAGAAAGTGGCACCCGGCCCGCCAATGCTAATGGCAACGGCAACACCTGCAATGTTACCAAGGCCAACGGTGCCAGACAGAGCTGTGGAAAGGGCTTGAAACTGCGTTACTTCACCGGGGGCTGTATCATCATTATAGCGGCCTCTAACAATGTTTAAAGCGCGCTTGAAGCTAGTGAGGTTAATGAACTTGAAATAGACGGTCAGCAGGATCATAGGGAGGGCAAGGAAGGCAACAATCCATTCTATATGGACGCCGAACAGGTTGATCTTGCTAAATACAAAGTTGCCAAATCCATTAATCACAGCAACGATAAAATCAACAAATCCACCCCGGCTTTCCAGCCCTTCATCGGCCAGAGCAGGCATAGCAAATAGTGCCCAAATTCCCAAGCTTGCTACTAATCGTTTAAATGAAGACACACCAAACTCCCTGTGGTTCTTTGTTTTTTGTTGTACGGGAGACTAATCAGCAGGCATTCCAATTAAAAGCATAAAGTCTGATTATTTCGTTTTTTGGCCTGATTGCTACTATATTTGGCGCTTACAGAGGTTTTATTTCTACAAGTATCAAAAAAATATTTCAGATTTACACTTCACCGAAGCGGGACATTAGTTCAACAAAATTACAAGGGCGGTAGCGGTTGTCGAGTTGGGTGGAAAGGATTTTGTCCCAGCCGTCTTTTACGGCACCGGTGGAGCCGGGCAGGGCAAACAACAGTGTAGTACCGGCAATGCCGCCTGTTGCACGGCTCTGAATTGTACTGGTGCCGATCGTATCATACGAAAGCATTCTGAAGAGTTCGCCAAAACCCGGTATGGCTTTTGTATAAAGTGCTTCAAAGCATTCTGGTGTTACATCGCGGCCGGTGATGCCGGTGCCACCTGTTGAAATGACAACATCAATGTTTTTATCGGCCATCCATGCTTGTAGCTGTGCGGTGATAGAGGGCTTGTCATCTTTTACAATCGCTCTGGCAGCTATAGTATGACCTGCTTTATGAACGCGGTCTGCTAAGGTGTCGCCTGATGTGTCGTCAGCCTCTGTCCTGGTGTCAGACACCGTCATAATAGCAATGTTTACGGCAATAAAGGTGCGGGTTTCATCAATTTTAGCCACGGTATCAGTCCTTTAATTTACTAAATAGCTTTAGCGTGCTTCGTCGGGGCTTTCTGGCACTTCTGTGTCAAGGCGCTCTAAAATAGGCCATGCACCTGCTGCTATGGCATCAAGGCTTGGTGTGTCTTGCCCCATTCGCATGCGGTAGAGCCAGAGGTTTGCCATAACACGTTCAATATAATTACGGGTTTCATAGAAACCGATCGATTCAATGAAGAGTAAGGGGTCTGCACCGTAATCTACTTCTCTGCGCCAGGACATCAGGCTACCGGGGCCACCATTATAGGCCGCAAGGGTCATAAACAGGTTGCCTTCTACATAGTCCATTTCCATAAGGTATTCAATATAGCGCTGCCCTAGTGCCATGTTGAATTCAGGCTCGTACAGGCGTTTACTGTTACGCCGCAACAGCGAGCCTTTTTTGGTTATAAAATGGGCTGTTGAGGGCATTACCTGCATAAGGCCACCAGCCCCAACCCGGCTTTTGGCTTGTATGCGGAAATCACTTTCTTTTTTAACCATGGCAAATATCAGGGCTTTATCAAGATTAAAGCCGCCAGCAGGTTCCCAGTCAGGCAAGGGGTAGCGGGTCGCTGTAGTGGGGGTTTCACCCGTGCCACCAGCGCGGCCAAGCCGGGTTTGCAGTGCTGGAAGATTAAGGGCGGCAGACAGAGCCAGAAGCTCTGATTGCACATCCGTGCCTTCACGGCCCCATAACAGCCGTAGTTCTTCATCGGCCATGTCATTTCGGCCTATTTCAGCAAGGGCTAGCGCCCGTTTGGTGGCAGGGTAAGCCAGCAGCGTTTGCATATAGGCTTTTGTTAGCTCAGGTACTGACCAGTCAATATCGGGAATAATACCAAGTTGGCGGCCAGCCAGCAGCCCGTAAAAGGTTTCATGGTAGGTGCTGGCACGTTTTAGGTAGCTTATAGAATCGTCATAGTCGCCAAACCTGAGGGCAGACCGACTGGCCCAGAAATTACCAGCAGCCAAGAGCCAGTCACTTGCTTGTTCGGCATCGCTCAAGAGTTTGAAATGTTTATAGGCCCCTTCAATGTCACCAGTTCGCCACAGTGCAAGGCCTGCAATCCAGTCGCTTTCGGGCTCACTTTCGCGAGCAAGGTCAGCCGCAAGGCTTGCTAGAATAATCGCTTTCTCGTCATTACCTTTATAGTAATAGCTAGCGGCGATACGCTCCAGCGCGTTGGCTTTTTCGTGTGGCACCAACAGATCCCGGCGCTCCATGGCCCAGTAGCGTTTTTCTGCCCATTCGGGTTCGCCTTTACGGACATATTTACGTACGTTGGCTGCAAAAGTGGTGATAGAACGGCGTTCATGAATATTGCGTGGCGGCAGCGGCGGTTTGGGTGTGCCTGCTTGCCCGGTTACGCCGGGGTAGCGTGTGTCAATGGGGCGCTGGGGCGTTGCTGCTTTGCCTTGCCTTTTGCGCGCCAGCCGGTACAGCCGCCATGCGTCTGGGTGGTCTGCATACTGGCTGAGCCATTTAGATAGTTCATTAAATTTACTGCGGTAGCCTGTTGGGTGCATGTAGCGCTGAAATTCCACATGCCCTAGTAGAATCGGGTTTTTCAGTTTTTTAATCAGCTTGTCGGCTGTTTGCCACTGGGCCTGTTCCTGAAGAGCGAATATTTCCTGATAGCGTTCAATATCGGCGGCCGTCAGTATCTCTGGAATAACAGAACTAGTCTGGGGGGCGCTATAAGCCTGTTCAGAGACAGCAAAAAGGCATGTGCAAAGCGCAAAAGCACTGAACCAGTTATTTCTAAAGATCGCGGAGATGCTTATCATACTCATAACTGGGTCAATTTTTCCTTAATTAATAGCAGGTCGTGCCATGCAGCAGCCTTTTGCAAAGGCTGGCTTAGCAGGAAGTCAGGATGATATGTAGCTATTGCAGCAAAATTATGGTCAGCAATTGTCAGTTCTTTCCATTTGCCGCGCTGCCTTGAAATACCGTCAGATGTATCGAACAGGGCTTTCATCGGCAACCCACCAAGCAGCATAATTACCTTTGGGGCAGCCAGTTCAATGTGGCGCTTCGTAAAGGGTAATAGCATCTCAATGGTTTTTGCGTCAGGCACAGCATTCCCAAGCGGTCGCCACGGGCAAAGGTTTGTGAGATAGGCACCGCGCCCGCGCCCCATATCAATAGCAGCCAGCATTTTATCAAGGAGGATACCCGCAGGCCCCACAAAAGGGGTGCCGGATATATCTTCTTCACTGCCGGGCGTGTCACCTATCACCATTAAGGGGCTGTCTGGCGCGCCGTCTGCAAAGACAGTGTTTTTGGCCGAGCGTTTCAAAAGCCCACCATCAAAAGCTTCAAGTGCTTCTTTAAGCTCAGCGATAGACGTGCATGCTGTAGCAACTTTCAAGGCAGCTTCTGCCCCGGCCCCGCTTGTAGGCTGTGTTGGCCTTGCTGCAATAGGTGTTGGTATTTGGGCGGCATCAGGCAAGGGCGTGCGGGTAACCGGCCTTGCAGCATGTGAGGCTGAGGCAGGCTGTGTTATGGCAGAAGGTGTGTTTTGATTCTTAGGTTCCGTGAACCTGTCCACTGGAGTATCGGCAATAACTTCATCAACCCCCATGGCAATATACCATTCAAGAAGAGCTTTGGGGTCGTGATTTTCTGCCATGCCTTGGTTCATGAAAATTACCTGCTTTCAGTTTCGCCCCAATATAGGCGGGAAGATATTATTTTGCAGTGAAAATTTTAAGAGTATCAGAGACTGTTTTGATAATTTATAGTAACTCCTACTTTAGGTAACCATAAAAGCCTTTGTTTTTTTCAACTATTTGACCTTTTCTTTAAGGGCAGGCATAAGACTTGAAAAAAATGATAGTCGACCAAAGTTACGTTTAGGCCTAAGGACGAATTTGGTGCATAAGCCCCATGGCGATATGGGCTTCAGGACGAGTGAAGGAGTGGCAGATGGAACGTGAATCCATGGAATTTGATGTAGTGATTGTTGGTGGTGGCCCGGCGGGGTTATCAGCAGCAATTCGCTTAATGCAACTGGCTCAGGAAAAAGATCAGGAATTAACAGTTTGCGTTATTGAGAAAGGCTCTGAAGTTGGGGCGCATATTCTCTCTGGTGCCGTTGTTGACCCGATCGCCCTGAACGAACTGCTACCTGACTGGAAAGAAAAAGGTGCACCTCTCAATACGCCTGTTACAGATAACCATCACTGGATACTGTCTGAAAAAGGCAAAATTGATTTTCCGCATTTTTTACTGCCGCCGCTTATGTCGAACAAAGGCATGTATACACTTTCGCTTGGGAACCTGTGTCGTTGGCTTGGGGAACAGGCAGAAGCGCTTGGTGTAGAAGTTTACCCGGGTTTTGCAGGCGCTGAGGTTTTGTTCCATGAGGATGGCCGCGTAAAAGGTGTTGCAACAGGTGACATGGGTATTGGCCGTGACGGCGAACCTAAGGCAAGCCATATGCCTGGCATGGAACTGCATGCTAAATATACGTTGTTTGCGGAAGGCTGCCGTGGCTCTCTCTCCAAGCAGCTTGAAAAAGAATTTAACCTGCGCGCAGACACAGACCACCAGACATATGGTATTGGTATCAAGGAACTGTGGGATATTGATCCGGCAAAACATGTGCCGGGCCGGGTTATCCATACACAGGGCTGGCCCCTGACAGACACTGTGGGCGGCGGCTTTATCTACCATCAGGAAAATAATCAGGTTGCGATCGGTTTTGTTGTCGGCCTTGATTATGAAAATCCATACCTTTCACCGTTTGATGAAATGCAGCGCTTTAAAATGCACCCTGCGGTTAAAGAGATTCTCGAAGGTGGCAGGCGCGTATCATACGGTGCGCGCGCCATTAATGAAGGCGGCTTGCAATCTGTACCTAAGCTTTCGTTCCCCGGCGGTGCTCTTATTGGGTGCGCGGCAGGGTTTGTAAATGTGCCGCGTATTAAAGGCAGCCATAATGCCATGAAATCTGGCATGTTGGCGGCGGAAGCTGCTTTTGATGCAGTTGCCGCAGGCTCTGTGGGTGAAGTGGAGCTCACGGGCTACGAAACAGCATTTAAAAATAGCTGGATATACAAAGACCTGCACCGTGTTCGGAATGCACGGCCATCTTTGTCAAAGTTTGGTATTACGCTGGGTACTGTGTATTCGGGCCTCGATATGTGGCTTAATAATATTGGCCTTGGCTTTTTGTTCCCGTGGACATTCAAGCATGTTCACAAGGATCATAAAGCGCTGGCAAAAGCTAAAACAGCGAAACCGATTGATTACCCAAAACCGGACGGAAAACTTACATTCGACAAACTGTCATCTGTTTTTCTGTCTAACACCAACCACGAGGAAGACCAGCCGGTTCACCTGAAACTTGCCGATGAAATGATTCCTGTGACAGTAAACCTTAAAGACTATGCCGGGCCTGAGCAGCGTTTTTGCCCGGCCGGTGTTTACGAGTTTGTTGGGGATAATCCAGACGAGAAACGCCTGCAGATCAATGCGCAAAACTGTGTGCACTGTAAAACCTGCGACATTAAAGATTACATGCAGAATATTAACTGGGTTGTGCCTGAAGGTGGGGGTGGACCAAACTATCCGAATATGTAAAGTATATTCTGTTAGGTATTAAAGGTGTAACCTCTTTATGAAATTACAGCCGCTTATTGCGACTATCCTTTTGCTCGCTTCTGGCGGCTGTGTGTCCTCTACAGGGGAGGATGCCGCGCCGACAGTGTCGCCGCTTTATAGTGAAAATAGCTATACCGCTGATAGCGCAAGCTTTTACGGCCCATTTGTTGCAGCAACAGAAGCGCAGCACAGCGAGCGCTATCAGGCCTCGGCTGATTATTACCTCGAAGCCCTGAAGCTGGACCCTGACAGCAAGTTTGTTGCTGACCGTGCTTTCTTTCAGCTAATTTATGCAGGACGTATGGATGATGCGGCTAAAATTGCTGCAGAAATTAGTATGTCTAATGTAGATGAAGAAGACGATCTTGTTCATCTCTTTTATGTCCTTCAAGCCTTTAAGCAAAAAAACTGGCCGGATGTGCGGCTGCGCATGAACGAGAGATTAGGGACAGGTTTCGGCTATATTATTGCGCCCATTTTGTCCGCTTGGAGCTATGCCGCAGAGGGTGATTTGGTGGCGGCTCAAGCCGCATTGGCACCGCTTGGAGAAAACCCGCGGCTGGCAGGTATAGAGCAGGAACATCTAGCCTATATTTATGATTATTTAGGCGATTATGGCAAGGCTGCGGAGCAGTATAAAGTTGTTACGGCTATTGAACCTTCTGTATCTTTGCAGCCGGTGATTGCCTATGCGCATATGCTTTATAAAATGGGCCAAAAAGAAGCCGCCCGGGAGTTTTTAGGTCAGCAGATTACAAAATATGAAAGCCATAGTTTTCTACTGCGCGAAGGAGCGCAGGTAACAAATGGCTTGGCGCCTACGCATCAGGTTGATACGCCAAACGGTGCCCTTAGTATGGTGTTTTACAGGCTTGCGAGCGAATTTGCGCAAAATGGGTCGTTACAAACTGCAATTGTCTATTTGCGGGTTGCATCATACCTGACACCAGAGGTGTCCGATATATACTTTATGTTAGGCTCGCTTTTTGAACGCCTTGAAAAAACTGATGCTGCGGCGCGGGCATTTAACAGCATTGCCCCAACAAGCCCCTTTAAGAAGGCAGCAGATGCCCGGCGTATTGAAGTTTTAAAGGCCGGTGGGCAGGTTGATTTGGCAGAAGAACTAACTCGTGATGCCTTGATAAAAGAACCGGGCAATTACGATATGCTCGTTACGTTGGCTGGTATCCTGCAAGGGAAAGAAAAGTTTACGGAAGCTATTGGATATTTCGATAAAGCTATTGCGCAAATTAAAACCCCACAAGAAAATGACTGGTACGTTTATTTTGCGAGGGGGGTTTCATATGAGCGCACGGGCAACTGGCCGCTTGCAGAACGTGACATGAAAATGGCCCTCAAGCTTAACAGCACACAACCGAGTGTTTTGAACTATCTTGGCTATAGCTGGATTGACCGCGGCGAAAATGTTGATGAAGCCCGCACCATGATTGAAGAAGCTGTTAAGGCGCGCCCGCTGGATGGCTTTATTGTAGATAGCCTTGGCTGGGTTTATTATTTAACAGGTGATTATCAAAAGTCGGTTGAAACGCTTGAGAAGGCGGTTCGACTAGAGCCGGGGGACGCAACGATAACCCACCACCTGGGTGATGCATACTGGCGTGTTGGCCGCAAGGTAGAGGCCCGTTTCCAGTGGCGTCATGCGCTGGAAGGTGAACTCAAGCAGGATGAACGGGATACTATTCTTCTAAAGCTTGAAAATGGCCTGTCTGACGTTAAAGAAAAGCCATGAAATGCCGTATGTTACCCGGTACCTTGATGACAGTATTACCGTAAATGCACCAGCAAAGCTGAACCTGTTTTTGCATATTACAGGCAGGCGCCCTAATGGTTACCATGAACTGGAAAGCCTGTTTGCTTTCACAAAACAGGGTGACAAGATACATATCAAACAGTCTGACCTGCCGGGTTTTCGGGTGGAAGGGCTTTTTGCTAAACATCTTAAGGGTTTAGACCCAAAAGAAAATCTGGTTTTAAAGGCCGCGACGATATTAGCTGAATATGCCGCTCGCCCGCTTGATGTTACTATTTGCCTAGAAAAAAACCTGCCTGTTGCCTCAGGTATTGGCGGTGGGTCTGCTGATGCAGCGGCTACACTGCTTGCACTTGATGCCTTTTGGGGGCTGGACTGCAATAAAAACTTCCTTGAAAGTCTGGCCCTACAGCTTGGCGCAGATGTGCCAGCGTGCCTCTATAATGTGCCGCTTTATGTTACAGGAATAGGCGAATGCATGGCGCCCGCCGACCTGCCCAAACAGTATGGGGTTGTTCTCATCAATCCGGGAGTTGCCCTTTCGACACCAGCGGTTTTTAAAGCTTACAGGGCGCAAGCTAAGCAATTTGATGCGCCGATGGGTAGGGTGCTACCTAAAGACAGCTTTCGTTTCATTGAGTTTTTAAAAGCAAAAACTCATAATAGCTTGCTTGCTGCATCTAAAACTTTATGCCCTGAAATAGTGGCGGTACTTTCCCTCTTAAAGCAGGATAAGCAAGCTTTGTATGTCCAGATGTCTGGTAGCGGTGCCACTTGCTTTGCTCTTTATAATACCCAAAAGGAAGCAGACAGTGCCGCAAGGCGAATAAGGGCCCTCATGCCGTCATGGTGGGTGATGGCTGACACGCTTTCACTATAAAGCGTTCAGGCTAGTTATAGGCCTTTATAGCGCCTGTACCATGTAACAAAGTTCTGTATACCACTTTCCAGCGATGTGCTGGGTTTAAAGCCAAAGTCTTTGGTTAAAGCTGATATATCTGCAAAGGTGCTTTTCACATCACCAGCTTGCATGGGTTCAAACTGTTTTTCAGCTTTCATCCCCAAGGCAGTCTCAAGAACTTCAATCATGTGAAGCAACTGTTCTGGCTTGTTATTGCCAATGTTGTAGATTTTGTGAGGGGCGGGGTTACCAAAGGCATTGTCATCGCCTTTTTGGGGAGGGCTGGCAAGAACGGCGAGAATACCCGTTACAATATCATCAATATATGTGAAATCGCGGGACATATCGCCGTGGTTAAACACTTTGATTGGCTTGCCGTTTAAAATAGCATCGGTGAACAGCCAGTAAGCCATGTCAGGCCGCCCCCACGGGCCGTACACGGTAAAGAACCTAAGGCCGGTTTGTGGCATGCTGTAGAGGTGCGCGTAACTTTGGCTCAGAAGCTCGTCAGCGCGTTTGGTTGCAGCATAAAGTGAAATAGGGGTTTCGACCGGGTCGTCAACAGAGAAGGGTTGTTTGGTGTTGCCGCCGTAAACACTGCTGGAACTGGCATAAACCAGATGATCTACGGTGTCAGAATGACGGCATAATTCCATGATATTTGCATGGCCGACTAAATTAGACTGTATATAGGCCGCTGGGTTTTCAATTGAATAACGAACGCCAGCCTGTGCCCCCAAATGTATGACAGCACTGATTCTATGTGTTTTGGTAACTTCACGCAGGGCGATGGCATCTGCAAAGTCGCATTTACTGAAAGAAAATGCCTTTTCTTTTGAAAGTTCTGTAAGGCGTGCATGTTTTAAGGCGGGGTCGTAATAATCGTTCAGGTTATCAATACCTAAAACGGATTCTCCGCGTGCAAGGAGTGCCTGTGATACATGCATGCCAATGAAACCCGCAGCGCCGGTAACCAGAATCGTCATAAAATCACCTTTTCCTTTAATCAGAAACTTATCTGAAACTGATCTAGAGGCAAGGTTTTTGCTATAAATGTTACTCTTTTGTGAGGTCTGGCAAGAAAAGGTATGAAAAGGCATAAAAAAGGGCTTTACAGCACCATGCGGTTTCTTTAAAAACCCGCTCACAGCTGGTGGGGCGTCGCCAAGCGGTAAGGCACCGGTTTTTGGTATCGGTATGCGGAGGTTCGAATCCTCCCGCCCCAGCCATCAGCTGATTTCAAAACAATCAAGAGTATTCCATGCAGCTTTCGCTGCACGGTCATCTTTTTGCGTGATGTCTCTTTGTGTTAGCTTGCGGCTGACCAAATGCTGTCAGTAGGGCCTTCTGCTATCCGTCTTGATGCACGTTTTGCCATAAGGGCGAAGCACAGGCTGCCTATGGCTGCCACGAAGTCAAAACTAAGGGCGCTGGTGGAGCTATTGTAAAAGGTAGGCGTGTTGTCTGTTATAAGGCCTATGAGGCTCGATAGAGGTATAAGGAGTGTTGTTAGTGCGGCTGTGTGCAATAGGGTGACACAGGCCTTAGCTGCGCCCATGGCAAATGCAACACCAATTGCGGCAAGAAAGGCTATGTAATATAGGCCGCTGTGCCATGCGCCGAGGTCGCCTGCAAAGCTGTGGAGCCATTTGGCCGCAGCAATGGTTAAAGAAAGCCCGATAATGGAACCAAGTGAAACCCCAACGGTTAGGCTACCCATGAATTCGGTAGATTTTTTTTGCTCTACATTGGCGCCGCGCCGGGCTTTTTTTCGCCGCGATTCTACCCACAGCAAATTACCTGAATAAAAGAGAAAGGCGCCAGCAAGACCCATAAAGAAATACCCCCAGCGAACTGATATGCCGCCGTAACCTCCAAAATGCAGGGCAAAAAAGCTGGTCAGTGCACTACCCCAACCATCTTGGCGCCCCGGCATCATCCCTGTGCCGACCAGTTCGCCGGTATAAGGGTCTGCATTTGCAATGCCGTATGTTGGGCCGCGAAGAAGGCGGCGGCTATCGGTGCCATCAATTCTGAGCGTGGTTTGTTTCTCGGGCTGCGTTGTATAGTGCAGAATGGTTGGCCTGAAGTCAGGGGCATCAACAGCCAGTTTTTCTATCAGGGTTGGTACGGCTAGTAAGGGTGTATTTTCAGGGTGCTGCGGGTACTTTAATGTGCCTGTTGCCCAGAGGTCAGCTATTTTATTGTCATAGAGAACCACGTTCTGCGTGTCATAAATCTGGTCATGAAAAGCAAAGATAACCGAGGTTAAAGCCATAACAATATGAAAAGGCAGGCTGAAAATCCCTAGTACATTGTGAACATCCAGCCACATGCGCTTAAGGTTTTTTCCAATACGCAGCAGGAACAGGTCTTTCACGAGACTGGGAATTAATATGATTGTTCCGGATACGAGCGCCAATGAATACAGAAGGGCTATTACCCCCATAATAGGCATGGCAATTTCATGACTGAAGGGTAGGCCTACTTGTTGATGAAGGATATTGATGAAATGTGCCAGTTCAGGTTTTTGAAGCTTTGTTTTTAAAACCGTACCGTCACCTGCAAAACTGGCCGCATAATAAGCCTGTTTGCTGCGCCTGCCTTTTTCTGGTTCAAGCGGTATATGCCACATGACACTTGAAGGTGTTGAAGGCGAAGGGTATAGGTGAATTTGGTAGCTGCTTTTTACTTCTGGGTATGCCTCTATCGTTGCATTCAGTAGCCTGTCAGTTTCTGCCAGGTCAAGAGGTGCTTCTATACCTGAAGGCGGGCTGGCCCAGTCGTTTATCTGTTTTTCAAACATTGTTATGGCCCCGGCATAAAAAGCAATAAACAAGGCTAGGCCGCTGCATATACCAACCCACGTATGAATGTCTTTATAAAGTTTGATAATATCGGTGCGCATAATAAGCTCTTTTAGAAAAACAAGAAACGCCCGCCGTAAAGCGCGCCAAAACAAATACAATTCAAGAGGCCAAGCCACATCCATGCAGACCAGCCATTTTTGAAAAGAAAACAAACACTTAGAACAGCAACCCATACAGGCGACACGAGCCACATATTAACTTGCAGCTTGTTGATTCCACCCAAAAGGCCACCCGGTCCAAACCAGGCAAGAAGGCCGGATAGGGCTATGGCAAAACTGAACCCTAAAATTGCCCCAGCGCTTGCTTTTCCAATCCAGTTTTTGCTGGAAAGTGCGTAAGGTAAGGGGGTCATTTCGCTCGGCCTTGTACCTGGTCCAGCACGCCAACGAATGGGAGAAGCGCCCACACCATCATGTAAAGCAGGGCCATACTAAAAATAGTTGGTGCTAGGGTCATGAGAGTATTGAGCGCAAAAGCCGAAAAGCAGAAGCAAAGACTGGCGCTACTGTACATCGCTATTTTAGGAAAAGGCTTTTTAAGGATACGCTGGTTTGGTGAAGCCAAATAAAAAGTTGCAGCACTTAACATACAGCTTAACACAGCTGCGATTGCCATTATTTCTGCAGGCATGATACACTATTCCTTTAGCTGTTTAAATTATGCAAAGACTTCGCCGCCATTTGGCGGCGAAGTCTGCTGTTTACCAAAGATACTGAAGACGAATGTTAACTGTTCTACCTGAGCCATAAAAACACGATGCCACACTGGTGCAAGTTGCGACATAACGCTTGTTGGTAAGGTTACGGACATTGACCGAGAATATAAGCCCATCAAGGCTTTGGTTTTTGACGCCAAAATCATACCTTGCGAACAGGTCAAACAGCGTATAGCCGGGAATTTCCATTGTGTTAGCGCTGTTGCCGTAGGTGCTGCCAACATAACGAGTGCCGCCGCCAACGCCTGTCCCGTTTAGGCCGCCTTTAGTGAAGCGGTAATCAACAAAAAGCGAGGCCATATAGTTTGGTACGCTTGCCAGTTCATTACCAAGTTCGCTGGCGGTATTGGTTTCCGTTATTTCACTGTCCATATAGGTGGCAGAACCTACCACTGCCATACCAAAGGGCAGGGTGGCCTTACCTTCCAGTTCAAGGCCCCTGATGCGCCCTTCGCCTGTTTGCACAGAACAGTTCCCTGTGCCACACACATGTGCCGGGTCTGGGTCAGGGGTGGTTATATTCTGCTGTGTAATTTCATAAGCGCCAAAGGTTAGAAAAGCATTTGAGCCTGGTGGCTGGTAACGGACACCAGCTTCGTACTGGGTGCCTGTTGTTGGATCAAACGCTGTACCATCAAAATAGCTCCCGCTCGACGGCTGGAACGATTCTGAATAACTGGCATAAGGCGCAAAGCCGTTATCAAATAAATAAACAGCCCCAGTTCGCCACGTAAAGGCATCTGCTTTTGTCAGTGTATCAACATCTGTCACAGGATTATAGCTATCGTCTTTTGACCAGTCGTAGCGACCGCCCAGTGTTACCCGCAAGTTACCATAGGCGATCTGGTCTTGTGCATAGATACCTGTCTGCTTGCTAACCGTTTCCGTATAAATCTGGGGACTGAGGTTATCGACGTAGGTGGCAGCGCCCCTATAGACCGGGTTATAAAAGTCTAAAAGTGGTAACACAACAGCGGATGAAACGAGATCGCGGTAATGTTCCCATTCTGTATGAAAATAATCAAAGCCTGCAAGAAGTGTGTGGCTTAGGTTGCCGGTTTCCACGTTGCCTTCAACCTGTGTATCAACGGCAATACCGTCAGATTCACCAGCACCCTGTACGGCGCGCCGGTTAATAGTTTGCCCCGGTATACAGCCGTCAAGCGTGCCGCAGTCAGTGACTGTGTCGCCGCGCAGTACAGAAGCCCGATAGAGTGTGTTGATATGGGTGTAGCGCAGGTTTTGGCGCATTTGCAGGTTTTCATTAAAGCGGTGCTCGAAGGCATAGCCGATCAGATATTGGCTTCTGTCAAATTTGTTCCAGTCTGGCTCGCCGATATAGGTATCAAGGCTAATATGGCTGCCGTTGCTTTCGTACAGTGTGCCTGTTGCTGGCATAAACTGGAAAGTTGAGCCACCTTCATCGCGCTGATACTGTGCCAGAAGGGTGAAAGATGTGTCTGCGGTTGGGGCCCATGTAAAGCTTGGGGCAATATAATACCGGCTGTTGCTGGTTTCATCGATCTGGGTTTCACCGTCACGCACAACACCAACCATCCGGTACATAAACTTGCCCGCGTCATCAATAGGGCCACCAAAATCTACAGCACCTTGAAACTGGGCGCGGTCAAAGTCGGTGTAGACTGCTGTTTGCAACATAACCTCGCCGTGGGCAGTGCCCATGGGGCGCTTGCTAATCAGGTTTACGATGCCGCCGGGTGCTACCTGCCCAAAGAGAACACCAGACGGGCCTTTTAAAACTTCAATCTGTTGCAAACCAAACGGGTCGAAGGAGGTGCGGGTCCACTGACCACCAGTTGGTAAGCGCAGGCCATCAACAAAATTATTGTTAGTACTAAATCCGCCCGCAGAAAAGCCGCGAACGGTAACATCATCAACCCGGCTATCAATGCCAGATGCTTCAGACTGTACACCCGCTGTATAGGCTAGGGCATCAGCAACAGTATGAACAGCGCGCAGGTCCATTTCTTCCCGCGTGATAACGGAAACAGATTGCGGTAGCTCTATAAGAGGGGTGTCAGTTTTCGAACCACCAAACGAGCGGGTTTCCCCCGTAGCTGTTACAACAATTTCGGTAATATCTTTATTTGATGCAGTGCTGGATTCTGCATAGGCATAGCCTGAAGGCGCTAATGCGGTTGTCGCAGCAAGTACTGCTATATGGGATAAGTTTTGAAAACGCATGGCAAATTTCTTTCATAAAATAATAGTCATTCTTCAAGGGAGCGAGCCTGCCAATATGAAAAGACATGTGAGAAATATGCCTGCTGCCATGCACATATAAGCTGGTTTAGTGCTGTAAATTAGTTACGGGGCCGGACGATAATGATAATCATTATTAATTGCAATATGAAAATTATAATTTCATTAAAATATCGAAATACAAGGGGGAGGTGATATGCAGTGCATATTTAGAGCAAGAGGCACGGCCGTTATTTTGTGTTTGTCACTTCACCGTCAGGTATTGCCATATCAACTGCTGTAGTGGTTATGTCAATGGCAGTTCCTGCGGTTTTGGTTGCAACTTTTACCGGCACTGTAACAATAGCACAGCCCGCAAGACACAGAGATATTATGAGTATGATAATGGCAGCCACCAAACCCTCATTTTCATAAAATAAACGAGTTGTTTGTCGGTTGTCATGTTGTAAAAGGCAAGTAGATTATGCGTTCTCACAAAACAGTAAAATACTAGTTGCCATAGAAAAAGGCGGCTCAGGAAACCTAGAGCCGCCTTAGGTGTTTTTTTGCTAGGGTTATGAAGGCTGTTTAACCACTTTAACTGTGGCAGATACGATCTGTTCGCCCATGCCGGCTACTTCATCGTCCATCCGGCCATTCACTTTTACAACCTGACCTTTATCAACCATTATGGCTGATTGCGTGTGCACGTCAATTGTATCGCCAGCGCTATCACGCAGTGTGAAAGAGCGGTCATCACGGTTAACCGCTTCCACCGTACCGGATATGGTCACATATCCTTCATCGGGTAGAGCATCAATCGCAGTATATTCACTGCCATCAAGCTTAGCTGAAGCATAGTCTTCAGTTTTTTTGGCTTTATCTTTAAGTGCAGAACTATCCATCATGCCAACAATCTTAATGTCGGTTGCGTCAATCTCCTGACCAACACCCATGAAGTCATCATCCATATTACCTTTAATGGTAACGGTGTCGCCTTTTTTAACGCTCAGTATTTTTGTTGACTGAACATCAATGGTGTCCCCTTTGCTGTCCTGAAGAATAAACTCTTTATCTTCAGCATTCACTTCTTTCACGACGCCAGTTAGTGTTACAGCGCCTTTTTCAGGCAACTGGTCAATCGTCATGTTCGTTGGTGTCTGGTCAGCGAACACGCTTGTTGATGCCAATAAAAAACTGAGTGATACGATAGCTGTTGTATTTTTGATAGACATAATACTTGCTCCTTTTGCTAGTGTATTAATCTGTGTTGGCCCTAAAGGTGTCGCTGTGTTCATCGCAGAAATACCTCTCAGTTACAGAAGCTAGCTGTCTTCAAATCAGGAATCGATGTGTGAGAAATGCAAAAAAATAAAAGAACGATAAAGAACGCACTAGTGGAGGCACTTTTGGGTCGCTGTCCTATTCTGTATGGCGGTGTTGAGGATTTTTGAGAAATTAAACTGTGATAGGGGCTAAATTTATCACGGTTGATGACTTGAAGCTTGCCTTCTTGTTCGTTACCCTTAAGTAACATCACATGTTATCACCTTGTCAGGAGTTTCCATGCTTAAAGCGCAAATTGTTCCGGTAACGGCTTTTTCCCAAAATTGCAGTATCATATGGGATGATAAAACCATGGAAGGTGCATTTGTGGACCCGGGCGGAGATGTACAAAAGCTGCGTGAAGTAGTGGATAAACTTGGTGTGAATATTACCAAAATCATCCTCACGCACGGGCACCTAGACCATGCTGGCGGCTCGCAGGACTTAAAAGAGCAGCTAGGTCTTCCGATCATTGGCCCTCACAAAGACGATAAATTCTGGCTAGACGGGATTGAAGAACACGCCGCCCAATATGGTATGCCGGGCCTTAGGTGCTGTGTGCCAGATGAATGGCTGAATGATGGTGACGAGATTATGGTTGGGAGTGAAAAGTTGACTGTGTTGCACACCCCCGGGCACACCCCCGGGCACATTGTGCTTTATAATGAAGCACACAAGGTTGCTTTTGTTGGTGACGTGCTGTTTCAGGGCAGTATTGGCCGGACAGATTTCCCAAAAGGAAATTTTGACGACTTGATAAGCTCGATCACCAAAAAGCTTTGGCCGCTTGGCAATGATGTAACCTTTGTGCCGGGGCATGGGGCGCTTTCGACCTTTGGTGCCGAACGCCAGAATAACCAGTTTGTTGCCGATAAGGTTTTAGCCCGCCAATAAGCCTTGTTGCATAGATATGCTGCTTTCTTTTATGCTCGTGCCAGTAGGGTAGGAGGGCAGGTATGCAAAAGTGGCTAGCAAGCAAGCTTGATAAGCCGTTGTCTGTTGTCAGGCAGCGCACTGAGTTGCAGCAGGTAAAAGCGCGGGAAGAGGCGGCTATTATTGCTGCCGATGATGTGTCCTATTGTAAAAACTGCCATACAAAATTGACCGGTCATTATTGCCATATCTGTGGCCAGCAGGATTCAGAGCTGAGGCGCCCAATATGGACCCTGATACGCGACATGCTTGATAGTGTTTTTTCTTCTGACAGCCGTTTGCTTAAAACGATTGTTTTGCTAGTTTTGGCGCCGGGTGGCTTAACATATGCTTATATGAAGGGTATGCGGGCGCGTTTTTCGCCGCCGCTCAGGCTTTATGTGATTGTATCTGTTATATTTTTCCTAATTATTTCTGCTGCAAATATAGCTATTTTGGATGTGAAGGTTATACCTAATGACACGACCGTGCCTGAAGGCAGTGCACATGAAGAAAAAGGCTATAGCGATTTCCCTATTAGCCTGTCTGTGCCGTACACCATAAGCGTAGGCATGTTTGTGCCCATATCAGAGGAGAAACGCACGGGTATTTCACCAGAGCATATGGCACAGTTACATCAGGAGTTGGTTGAAGGGTTGCCAGATTTAGCGGGGGTAGTGGGCGAAGCTGCAGCGGGGTTTGCCCGGGCGCTTGAAGACCCGGAGAAATTTAATCAGCTTTTTAATAAATGGCTACCGCGCGCCATGTTTGTGCTGGTGCCATTTTTTGCACTTCTGCTACGAGTGTTTCATTGGGGTAAAACAGGCTATTATATGCACCAGCTTGTGTTTTCCCTTCATTTCCATTCTTTCCTGTTCCTGTTGTTTATCGCCCTTATCGGCGTTGTCCCCTTGTGGGGAGGGGCGCTAGGGATGGACTTGTTCTGGTGGGGCAGCAGTGTTTATTTGATCATCGCGCTTAAGGTGGCAGAAGACCAAGGCATCATAAAAGCCTTCCTGAAAGCAGGCTTTATTTGGGTTATCTATTTCACTTTTATGATGCTTGTGCTTGCGCAGGTTATATTTACCGGCCTAAGGGAGCTTTAGTCCCGTTTTTTAAGGTCAAGGGAAGCTGAATTTGTGCAATAGCGCAGGCCCGTTGGTTGTGGCCCATCTGGAAAGACATGGCCCAAATGGCTGTCACATCGTGCACATAGTATTTCCGTGCGCACCATGCCGTGTGTGGTATCTGTTTTTTCCGTAATAGCGTCGTCGGATATGCCCGCCCAAAAGCTTGGCCAGCCACTACCAGATTCGTATTTTGTGATACTATCAAACAAAGGGGCCTTACAGGCGGCACAGTGGTATATGCCGTCTGTTTTTGTATCACAGTATTTACCTGTGAAGGGCGCCTCTGTGCCGCCGCAGCGGCATACTGCATATTGCTCAGGCGTTAACTCTGCACGCCAGACACTATCTGATTTTTCAATTTTTTTTGTCATTTTACCCTCACATCACACACTAGGCAGACAATATAGCTGCCGGCTGGATCATTGAGGTTGTTTAAAACATCTATGCCTTTTTTCACTTCCATTGCGGTTTGCATAACAGGGTTCTGGCTGCCTGAAAATAGGGGCTTAACAGCATCCATACCGATAGACGAGTTTAGTAAATCAGCAATGGCTTGTTCAAATTCATTAGGCCTGTCGCGGTAAAATACAACTTCATAGTCTTCAACATTTGCTGCTTTAGCGGCGGCAGCAACAGCGTCGTCAAAGCCACCTAGCTGGTCAACTAGGCCAAGCTGTAAAGCGGTTTCGCCTGACCAAACGCGGCCTTGGGCTATTCTGTCAACGGCTTCTGGTGGCATGCCGCGACCCTTGGAAACAAGATTAATAAACCGGGCATATCCGGCTTCAATATTTTGCTGGATGATATCTTTACTCATATCACTCATTGGGCGGGTAACATCAAAGGCACCTGCCAGTGCCGTTGTACCCACACCGTCGGTATGAACCCCTAGTTTATCAAGCGTGTTTTCAAAAGTTGGAACAAGGCCAAATATGCCAATAGAGCCTGTTATGGTTGATGGGTCTGCCCATATTTCGTCAGAGGTTGCTGATATCCAGTAACCACCAGAGGCGGCAACAGGCCCCATGGAAGCAATCACCTTAATGCCTTGGTCTTGTGCAGCTACCAGTTCCTGACGTATCAATTCTGATGCAAAAGCAGAGCCGCCAGGGCTATCAACACGCAGTACAATAGCGGCTGTTTCAGGGGTGTTGCGGGCTTCCCTGATATAACCTATCAGGGTTTCAGCTGCGGCAACATTAACAGGGCCTTCACCCATAACAATATTGCCTTGTGCGGTGATAACCGCGATTTTATTGGGTTTTGCAGTGTAGCGGTTGGTCGCGGCCAGATAATTCTGGAAATGAACCTGTTTGAATGAAACACCGGTTGCATCAAGGCCGTATTCATCAATAAGCGCTTTACGCCATGTTTGGCGTGGTGAAAGCTCGTCAACAAGGCCTGTGTTTAAAGCAAGGGTGCCAAAGTCACCTTCCGCAGCGCGGAGATTTTCAGCCATAGAATTAATGCTGGTATTCAGGCTGCCGGTGTTTAACCCACGCGCAGTTTCAATTGATCCTGTATATTGATCCCACAAGCTGCTGAGATATGCGAGGTTTGCTTCTTTTGCAGCATCAGACATATCATCGCGAATAAAAGGCTCCACCGCTGCTTTATAGGTGCCAACTCTGAAGACATTCACTGTTGCGCCAATTTTTTCCAGCAACCCTTTAAAATAGGTCGGGTATGAACCATAGCCTGTCATCATAATGCTGCCGTAAGGGTTCATGTAAATTTTATCAGCTTCTGCAGCTAACATATAGTCTGCCTGTGTGTAGGAAGAGGACAGTGCATATACTTTTTTACCGCTTGATTTAAAGTCGCGAATTGCGGCGGCTATCGTATGCAAGTGGCTGGGTGCAGCACCTGCAAGCGAATCTGTAATAAGCGCCATTGCTGCAATGCGTTTGTCTGCTTTTGCCCGTTTCAAGGCAGTTGTAATATCGTGTATACTGGTTTCCACAATCTGGTTGCTATACTGCGGAAACAGGGTTGCGAGAGGGTCCTGCAACTGTGTTAGCTCAACAATATTACCTTGTGGCCAAAGGATAAGAACGGAGCCGTCTTCAATTGCGGGAATGTTGGATTGCTTACTATTGGTTGCGACCATTATACCAAAAAGTCCCAGTAGTACGATAACGCCAATCGTAAAACTGCCAAGGCCTTGGACGAATTTTCCAACAAACTTGATAAGTGCCCAAATACCCTTCATCAGCTTCTACTCCTTGGCTGTATGGTAACTTTATTAAACCTCTATATAGGAAGCTATGCCTAAGTTGCAAAATATCCTTTACAAAATGTTGCTGAACATTCGCGATAAATGCAAAGATATTTCTAAAGTATAGTCATTTACTGATGTAACTCATATGGTTCCGCCCAAGCGGTGATTAACGGAAAGGTGCAGGCAGTATGGTGGTGAAAGTTGACTCTCCGCTGGTGCTATATCGCTCTAAGCGCTTTTTTTCAGCCTTTCCGTCAGTTGTAACCACTGCTTCGGGGAATATATTGCTGGCTTTTCGGCGGGCACCAGACCACCGGTGGCTGCTTGGTGATATAGCGCCTGAAGATTTCAACAGTGTTGATCATGTGCATTTTCGGTCGCATATCGCTTTCATGCGCTTTGACCCAGACATAAACGTTTTGCTGCAGCCTCAAATATTGCCGGTGCATGCTGAAGCCGGCGACCAGGATGGTAACCTGTTTCGAACACGGGCTGGGCGACTTTTTCAATATAGTTTTCGCTGGTATCCTATAACCATTGAGGTACGTGACAAGCTTGAAGAACGTGGTGTTTCGGTAACCAGCTCAGAGCATATGGGCGCGGGCTATATTTTCCACAGTAGTTATATTCGCTATAGTGATGATGAGGGGTGCACATGGTCTGCCCCCTTTGAGGTACCTGCTGATCCAAAGGTGAAATCTTTTGAGTGGCCAGAAATTACCGGTACTGGCGCTTTTAAAGGGCGCATGATTGAATGTGATAATGGCGATTTGTTGCTGGCTGGATATTTCTGGTCCATCGAAGGTGAAAAGGAAGCTGTTACGCGTTTTTTCCGTTCATGTGATCAAGGCGAAAGCTGGCACTATCAGGAAGGCTATGTTTCAGCAGGGAATGTGGGGTTGCAAGAACCAACACTGGCACGCTGGCCTGAGGGTAAAATTACGGCTTTTCACCGTACAAAAAATAACGACGACAAATTGATAATTTCCCAATCTGATGATGGAGGTTATAGCTTCGGTACACCAGAGACTGTTGACATTATAGGGCATCCGTATGATGGGCTTGTGTTACAAGATGGGCGTTTATTGCTGGTGTATGGATACAGGCACAACCCAATGGGGGTGCGTGCGCGGATTGTGGAGCAGGGGCAGGATATCGCGAGCGCACCGGAAATTATTATTAGGGATGATAGCCCGAGCCGCGATACGGGCTATCCGTCTGCAACCCTCCTGAAAGATGGGCGTGTTTTGATTGCATACTATATTGCGGATGATAAAGGTATTCGCGGCATTGAAGCCTCCGTTCTGGAATTGTGCTAAAGGATTACGAATGACAACTGAGATTGGAAAAGACCTAACCAAACATGGCTATAGGGTTTGGGGTGATAGTGACCCCTTCGAGGATATGATTGGGCCTTTTTATTTGAAGGAAAATGGTGACGGCACATGCAAGGCGGCATTTTGGGCTGAAAAACGCCACTGTAATGGTTCTGGTCCCTTACACGGCGGCTTGCTCATGAGCTTTGCTGATTATGCCCTGTTTGCTATTGCCCGCGATCAGCTTGAAGGGCGCTGTGTAACGGTTGGGTTTAACTCGGAATTTGTGTCTGCCGGCATGGAAGGGGACCTGATTGAGGCAAAGGGCGATATTGTGCGCGCAACACGTTCGTTACTGTTTGTGCGAGGGGAAGTGTTTACCGGGGATCGTATTATTATGACTTTCAGTGGTATTTTAAAACGCATTAAAGCCTAGCAAATGCTTTGCCTTTTTTGATGTTCTCTAATTTTTATGCTTTAGCTAAGATACACCTGTGCATGAAATGCTTGCCAATACTGCAATGCGGGGTTGGAGATATGCATTTTTTTAGATAGACTAAGCCCTAATGCTGCGGCACAGATGAAATATGAGTATTTTCACTTTCAGGATCATTGATTTTTGGGGAAATTAAAATGAAACCGGCCATTCTTCCTGTTACCCTGTTTGGAAGCCTGTTACTAGTTCCTACGCTTATAAGCGACAATGACAGTGCAAGAGAATTACCTGCGGAAAACTATATCTTTGAACCGCAGGCCGCGAACCTTAATATATGCGGTAAGGCGGGGGCTGAACGTGGTACCTTTTTTAAACCTGAGCTTATGCACCTTCTATCTAGTGCTGCGCATGCTGCCGCGCCAGTAAATAATCCGGTTTCACTTATGCCAGGGCTTGATGGGCGGGAGTTTAGTATTTCCAGTGTTAACCCTAAAGCACAAGCTTTTTTCACACAGGGCTTTGCCCTTATGTATGGGTTCAATCACTGGGAAGCGATCCGTGCTTTTAAAAAGGCTCAGGAATTAGACCCTGAATGTGCAATTTGCTATTGGGGTGAAGCGATGGCGCTTGGCCCCAATATCAATGATCCGGCGATGGGACCTGAGGCTGTTGAACAAGCGCTTACCGCCCTTGATACAGCGCTCGCATATAAAGACGATGCTTCGCTGACGGAAGCTGCCCTGATTGATGCGCTGGTGATGCGGTACAGCGATGATGAAACCTTGCCCCGTGCCGAGCTGGATAAGCGTTTCGCTGGTGCGATGGCCGAGGTTGCTGCAGCCTTTCCTGAAGATGAAGACATTGCTGTTCTGTACGCAGAAGCCCTCATGGACACAACGCCGTGGGATTACTGGGAACGTGATTTCACAACACCCAAGCCGGCTATAAAACGCGCCATAACCCAAATAGAAAAAACCTTGGCAAGTAACCCTGATCACTACGGGGCTATTCATCTGCTGATCCATTTATATGAAGCAAGTACAAAGGTGAAGCAGGCTGAGCCATACGCAGACAAACTCGCGGGCCTTGCGCCCGGTTCCGGGCACCTTGTGCATATGCCAGGGCATATATATTTTCGTGTTGGCCGGTATGTGGATAGCTTAAACCTTAACGTGAAGGCTGTGGCGGTTGATGAGAATTACCTAAATCAAACAACAGGTTCTGCCATCTACCGCTATGGGTATTACCCACACAATGTGCATTTTGTACTGGTGTCGGCGCAGATGGCGGGAGATGCAAAAACATCACTGGAGTATGCTGGTAAAATTGACAAGCTTATTCCTTTGGCCATTTTGAAAGAGGCGGAATGGATTGCCCCCATTAAGGCTGCTTCCTATTTTGCATATTCGCAGTTTGCATCACTGGATACGGTTATGGGGTTAGAGCAGCCCCCGCTTAGCCAGCCTTACTTAAAGGCCATGTGGCATTATGCGCGTGGTGCCGTGCTGGCTGAAGCAGGCGATGACCGCGCTCTTGAAGAGGCAGAGCAGATCAAAATCCTTATGGGGGCCGAGAAGGTGAAAACGTCTGGTATTCCGGCTGCCACTATTCTTGAGCTTGCGGGGAAAACCATATGGGCGAAATACCATATGGCCAAGGGTGAAAACGACAAGGCTATTTCTTTGTGGCAGGATGCAATTGTTCTGCAAGACAGTATGCCCTATATGGAACCACCTTTCTGGTATTATGCTGTTGAGCAAAGCCTTGGGGCTGCGCTCTTTAAAGCGGGTAGGTTCGTGGAAGCAGAGCGTGCTTTTGAAGCAAGCCTTATTCGCCACCCCAATAGCGCATGGTCACTTTACGGGTTGATGAGAACACAGACAAAACTTGGTAACACTGAAGCTGCTGCACAAACCAAGCTGCTTCTTGATAAAGCCAGCGTACAAAAAGCGCCACTGCCGATGATGAAACTGTAAGCGAATTCTTCTAAACTCATGAGCAGTTTAAGCCGCCTATTCTAGGTGGCTTAAACGCGGCTTCGAAGTAGCTTCCTAAAAATCTATAAAAAAGAATCTTTTTTACCCCTTGAACCCCCTCCGTATAGAGATTACATAGGCCATGCATTAGCACTCATGCATGGTGAGTGCTAATAATCATATGATTAGGTTTATCAATTAGGAGACAAACCATGGCTCTTCGTCCGCTCCATGACCGTGTATTGGTCAAGCGCATTGAAAGTGAAGCAAAAACTGCTGGCGGCATCATTCTGCCAGATAATGCACAAGAAAAACCATCAGAAGGTAATGTAATTGCTGTTGGCACTGGCAACAAAGCTGAAGACGGCACTGTTACACCTCTTGACGTTAAAGCGGGTGACAAAGTTCTGTTCGGCAAATGGTCTGGCACAGAAGTTAAAGTTGACGGCGTTGATCTGCTGATCATGAAAGAATCTGACATTATGGGTATTATCGAGTAACCACTCGAACCCAATTTTAGTCCTATAGTTTAACATTTAATTCAGGAGGCCCAAGATGGCTGCCAAAGAAATTAAACTCAGAGAAGATGCGCGCGCGAAAATCGTTGCTGGCGTTGACAAACTCGCAAATGCCGTAAAAGTTACACTCGGCCCTAAAGGTCGTAACGTTGTACTTGATAAATCATTCGGCGCACCACGCATTACAAAAGACGGTGTATCTGTAGCCAAAGAAATCGAGCTGAAAGACAAGTTCGAAAACATGGGCGCACAGATGGTGAAAGAAGTAGCGAGCCGCACCAATGATGTAGCGGGTGATGGTACAACAACTGCAACAGTTCTCGCACAGTCTATCGTACGCGAAGGCATGAAATCTGTTGCGGCTGGCATGAACCCAATGGACCTGAAGCGCGGTATTGATATCGCAACAGCTAAAGTTGTTGAAAGCCTCAAATCACGCTCTAAAGACATCACAACAACTGCTGAAATCGAGCAAGTTGGTACGATTTCTGCGAACGGCGAAGTGCAGGTTGGTAAAGATATTGCCGCTGCAATGGAAAAAGTTGGCAAAGAAGGCGTTATCACTGTTGAGGAAGCTAAAGGCCTCGAGAGTGAGCTTGAAGTTGTTGAAGGTATGCAGTTTGACCGTGGTTACCTGTCACCTTACTTCATCACAAATGCTGAGAAGATGACTGTGGACCTTGAAAACCCACTTATTCTTCTGCATGAGAAAAAACTTTCTAACCTTCAGCCAATGTTGCCGCTTCTTGAAGCCGTTGTGCAGTCTGCACGCCCGCTTCTGATTATTGCGGAAGACATCGAAGGTGAAGCGCTTGCAACACTTGTTGTGAACAAACTGCGCGGCGGCCTTAAAATTGCTGCGGTTAAAGCACCAGGTTTTGGTGATCGCCGTAAAGCAATGCTTGAAGATATCGCTATCCTTACTGGTGGTCAGGTTGTATCAGAAGATCTTGGTATCAAGCTTGAAAACGTTGGTCTTGAGATGCTCGGCACTGCAAAGCGTGTGAACATCACTAAAGAAGACACAACAATCGTTGACGGCGCTGGCGCTGATGACGACATCAAAGCACGCTGCGAGCAAATCAAAGCACAAGTAGAAGCAACAACTTCTGATTACGACAAAGAAAAGCTGCAAGAGCGTCTTGCAAAACTTTCTGGCGGCGTTGCAATCATTAAAGTTGGTGGTGCTACTGAAACTGAAGTGAAAGAACGCAAAGACCGCGTTGACGATGCACTTCATGCCACCCGCGCTGCGGTTGAAGAAGGCGTTGTTGCAGGCGGTGGTACAGCATTGTTGTTTGCTGTTAAAGCCCTTGCTGGTGTTGAAGGCGCAAACGACGACCAAACTAAAGGTATCGACATTATCCGCCGTGCTCTGCAAGCGCCTGTGCGCCAAATTGCAGAAAACGCTGGTGTTGATGGTGCTGTTGTTGCGGGTAAACTTCTTGAGCAAGACGATCCAAGCTTTGGTTTTGATGCCCAGAACGAAGTTTACTGTGATCTGGTTGCAGCTGGTATTATCGATCCGACTAAAGTGGTTCGTACAGCGCTTCAGGATGCGGCTTCTATCGCTGGTCTGATGATCACAACAGAAGCTATGATCACTGATGCTCCAGAAGACAAGTCTGCTGGTGGTGCTGGTGGCGGTATGCCTGATATGGGCGGCATGGGCGGCATGGGCGGTATGGGCTTCTAAGCCAGCCGTTTCATTGCAGTTTGCCTGCTAAATAGTTTAAGGCCTTCAAGGTATATCCTTGAGGGCCTTTTTCTTTCGTAGAGGCTGCGTTGTTTTCAATCAATAGGGGGTGTAAGTGCCGCAAACCCGTGCCCAAATACCTGTGTCATGTGGGTAAGAATGGCTTTAAAGTCTGATGATTTACACGCACCTTCTGACAAGGCATCAATGCGCCCTGTTTGAGCAAGCGATAGGGTAATGGCGCCGGAAAGCAAGTGGTAAAACCAGTATAGCTCAGCATCTCGGCACTCTGGACGGACCTTTTTCAGCATGCCAATAAACCGTTGCACTACAAAGTCAAAAGGCGACGGTGCAATATCAAAGTCTTCAGTGAATGCAGTGCTGTTGATTTTGGCAATGAGTGCACCGTAGTTCAGGGTGCCTGCATCGCCTGCCATCATGATGCTAAAGGTTGGTGTTAAATAGGCTTCAATCACACCCTCTGCAGTCATAGAGCCTTCATGTGCTTTTTCATATTCCTGTAACGCTTTGAGCCGGGTTTCATTAATGTTGCTAGCTCTACGGCTGATTACGGCATTGAAAAGGCTAGTTTTTGATCCAAAATAATAATGCAGTAGGGACGTATCGACGCCAGAGTTGGTTGCAATTTCACGAACTGTAACGCCGTGATAGCCTCTGCGACTAAAAAGCTCTTCTGCAGCATCGAGTATTCGTTCACACGATTCTTCTCTGCGTCCGGCTTGTGTGCGCTGTTTTCTGGTAGCTTGTTCGGCGACTGTGTTGCTTTTGGTCATACTACTGCTTTTCTGGCTTACATGGAGGTACCCTTATAAACATGCGTGGCTCAGGTATTGTTGGCAAGTGCTTTTAAAAAATATTTATTGGACAACCAATAAATAAGTTGACTCTATTATGTTTATGCGCAATCTGCGATAAGGGAACGATACAACTGGGGAATTAAAAAATGTTAAAGCATACGAAACGATACTCAAGGGCAACCGCTATTTCACTTGCTGCCATAATGTGTGTAATGGAAGGCGCTGTGCCTGCCGTTTTCGCCGCGGATGACAATGAAGTCATGGTGGCTGATCAGCGTTTTTTTGATGAAATTGTAGTAACAGCACGTCGCCGCGAGGAAACACTGGTAGATGTACCAATCGCTTTATCTGTTCAAAGCGGTGAACAACTTGATTTGAGCGGTGCTACTGACATCACTGCATTGCAGCGCATGACACCCAACTTAACGTTGCAGGTTGCGCGCGGAACAAACTCAACCCTAACAACCTTTATTCGTGGTATTGGCCAGCAGGACCCTCTTTGGGGTTTTGAGCCGGGTGTAGGTCTCTATGTTGATGATGTTTACATTGCACGACCACAAGGCGCCATTCTCGATATTTTTGATATTGAGCGTATTGAGGTCCTAAGGGGGCCACAAGGCACACTTTATGGGCGTAACACTATTGGCGGCGCGGTTAAATATGTAACAGCACGTTTGAGTGAAGACCCATCTATGAAAGTGCGCGCGAACGTAGGTACCTTTGGGCAGCACGATCTGATCGCCTCTGGGTCTGTTCCGCTTGGTGATATTATCAAGGTTGGTGCGGCTGTAGGCATTTATAACCGGGATGGGTACGGGACGAACTTTTATACGGGTTCTGAAACAAATAATAAAAAATCGTGGTCTGGCCGCTTAACACTAGAAGCAACACCTTCTACTGATTTGTTTTTCCGCATTTCAGCCGACCGTACAGAAGACGATTCTCAGGCAAATCATGGTCACCGTGAACTGCCTATTCCTGCGGCATTTGGCGGCGCACCTTTTACGGGCGCACCGTTTAATATTGATATTCCAGCAGAGGCTTTCCCTGTTCAGGAAGGTGTCTATGATACATGGTCTGGCGTTGGCGATAACAACGAGGTTATTACCCAAGGTATTTCAATGCTGGCGGAATGGACTGTAAGTGATGCGCTGACCCTTAAGTCTGTTACGGCTTACAGGGAAGGTGTTACCCACGGTGATGGGATCGATTTTGATGGTACACCTGAGCCTTTATTTGATGTTGTTGCACCACCAAGCGTGTATGACGATCACCAATTTTCCCAAGAAGTACAAGCGCTTCTGAGTTATGAAAATTGGCGTGGTGTTATTGGTGCTTACTATATGAAAGCAATGGCACAAGGGGCGTATGACACTATTCTTGGTATTGCAGCTTCTGCCTTACCGGGTGCACCTACGCCTAGCCTTACACAGGGCACAAGTGGTAGTGTCGATACAAAATCTTATGCTTTGTTTGCTGATGTTGATGTCGATATATCAGAGCGGATTAATATCTCGCTTGGTGGTCGCTGGACACGTGAAGAAAAAGAAGGGATTGTTTTTAAGGCAAATTACCTTGGTCAAGGTAGCCCGGTTACAGGCCGTGACGGTATCCTTCTTCAGCAATTAACAGATTATACCAACGAACTGACATTCGAAGAATTTACGCCGCGTGTCAGTGTGTCTTATAAACTTAGCGATAATAGCAATGTTTACGCTAGCTACAGTAAAGGCTTCAAGTCTGGCGGGTTTGACATGCGCGGCGATGCGACTGCCACACCTGATACAGTGAATGGGTATGCTCCTGAAAAAGTTGATACATACGAAATTGGCTTTAAAGGTGAGTTCTTTGATCGCCGCCTGTCGGTTGCCACAGCAGTATTTCAGGCAAAATATGATGGTCAGCAGGTTACGAGCCAGCAGATAAACTCTACCGGTACAGGTGTTGTAAGTTTTGTTGATAACGTTGGTAACTCTACAATTAAAGGGATTGAGCTTGAAGCAAAAGCACAACTGACTGATGCGTTCAGTATCGATACTGCCATTGGTTATATTGATGCATCATTTGATGAATATTTTGCTTATGTGCCAAATCCTGGCGGTTCGCCTGCTTTTGTTTTAGGGAACGTGGCTGATAGCCGTGTCTTCCAAAACACCCCTGAATGGAATGGTAATGTGGGCTTCACATATCTTTTCGACTTAGGCAAAAATGGCTCTGTAAACGTGCGTGGTGCCATGTCATTCAGAAGCGGCACTTCTATGTTTGAAACGCCAATTCCGGCAGTGGATCAAGGGGCGTACCAGCTTGTTGATATGAGCATTGTCTGGACCTCTGCTTCTGATAGCTGGCGTGTTGGTATTCATGGCCGCAATTTGGCCGATGAAGAGTACCGTACAGGGGCCTATAACTTCCCGGGCCTTGCATACGGCGATGCTGTGGTTGGTTTTTATGGCCCGCCGCGTACTGTTACTGCATCGGTTGAATACCGCTTTTAAAACTGAATGCCGGTGCTTTTTTGCACCGGCTTTTCACAAGGGATTGTTTTGTGAGTAGTAACTTTAAGATTATAAGCTGGCAATCCAGCGATGGCTTAGCGTTAAAAGGCCGCGATTACCCTGCAAACACCCATATCCCCGGTTTGTTACCTGTTGTTTGTTTACATGGTCTAACCCGTAATGTCCGTGACTTTGACGATATAGCAACATATTTGTCTGCACAGGGTAGAAGGGTAATTTCCCTCGATATGCGCGGGCGCGGCCAATCTGAGTATGATACGAATAAGAGAAATTACCGCCCAGATGTTTATGCACGGGATGTAGATGGCTTTTTAGAATCCTTAGGTATAGAGCGTGCACATTTTATTGGTACGTCACTAGGCGGTTTAATTATAGTGACGCTTGCAGGCTATAACCTCAGCCGTATAGCAGGCGCTGTTCTTAATGATATTGGCCCAAGTGTGGACCCAGCGGGTATTGCCCGTATTGCATCATACGCGGGGCAAGGGGCACATGTAAAAACTTGGGACGATGCAGTAGCTTACACTAAAATGATTGGTATTGCGGCTTACCCAAATTTTACGGACGTTGAATGGCAGAAAATGGCTCGTTGTACGTTTCGGGAAAATGAACACGGTCTTCCAGCCTTTGACTATGATGCTAAAGTTTTCCGGGCGATTAAACCTTTGTCTCTTAAAATGTTGTCAGCACTACTGTGGTTCAAGTTTCGTAAATTGGCCCGCAATAGGCCAACACTTTTATTGCGAGGCGGTATTTCAGATTTACTGGCTGATAAAACAGTTACACGCCTCAAGAAGCAGGTGCCAACCCTGTTATCTGTCGAGGTGCCAAATGTAGGCCATGCGCCGTGGCTGACTGAGCCTGTTGCCACCGAAGCTGTTGACGGGTTTTTATCACTTTCAGACAAGGGCTGGATGTAAGCTCCCCAAGTCTACCTGCTTAAAGGGTTATTTTTATAAAAGGCCCGTATATCAACCACTACAGCTTCAAGTGATGGTTGGTGAACATACATCATATGCCCGGCTGGGTAGTAAGTCATGGTTACACGCGTCATATCAATACCGTGGCGGTTAAAGGTATATTCTGCATCAAAAAAGGGTGTAGCGAAATCAAAGTAGCCTGAGGCGACCATCACTTTTAAGGAGGGGTTATAGCGCATTGCCCTAGCAAGCTGGGGCGCTGAGTTTACATAAACTGGCTCGTCGTGATTCTCGCCAGCGCCTTGCCATATCCAGTTTTTGCCCACTTCAGGGCCGTATATATAATAGGGCTCTTCGAAGTTTACGTTAAGGTCATTACGAAGATAGTGATGGATTGCAGCAGAATATGCGCCGCTCAGTGCCGCAGATCCTGCATCATAGTCTACAGTTTCTGCAGTATCGTCTATTTCATCGGTTAAATAACGGGCATCAAGCCGGCCTGTCGACAGGCCTTTATCACGCATCAGTTCCTTCACGAAGCGACCACCTAAAACTCTTAAGTTAGCGCGTTTCACGTAATCCACTTCAAGCCCTAGGTACTTTGCAAGTTTGGTGGCAACTGCATCGAACGTTGCTGTATCAATACCCGATCCCATAAAGAGAGCAGGCAGATATTCTTTTGTCGCAAAAGCGCGGACTTCTTCGAGATAAGATTCGAGGTTTTCAGGCCTGTTTACAAGCTTGTTATGATACCATGCAGTTGCCGCCATTGTTGGCAGGTAGGTAACATAGGCAACAAGGTTATTATGGGCAGGTGTGCTACCTGTATAATCAAGCGCTTGGGAAATGAGAATTAAGCCGTTTACACGTATTGCCTCAGGTCCAGCTTCCAGATATGGCATCATTGCGGCGGCCCGTGTGGTGCCAAAGCTTTCCCCCATAATGAACTTTGGGGCATTCCAGCGATTGTTCTTGCGTACCCATTCGCGCACAACCTGCGCAACAGTGCTGGCATCTTCCTCCAGCCCGTAAACATTGGCGGGTTTGCCTTTTCCCGCTAGGCGGCTGTATCCTGTGCCAATGGGGTCAATCATTACAATATCGGTTAGGTCAAGGATTGAAAATTCATTCTCGACCATTTCATAAGGGGCTAGCCCGGCATCATCTGCATCACTTGGCACAACAACGCGTTTCGGGCCTACAAGGCCCATATGAAGCCATGTGGATGATGACCCGGGGCCACCATTAAAAACAAAGGTAACAGGGCGGCTCTTTGTTGGGGTTTTGGCTATATAGGCTGTTGTGAAGGCGCTTGCATAAATGTCTCCTTCCTCGTTTTTCAACAGCAGATTAGAAACCGTGGCAGTATAATCCATTTTTGTGCCACTAAATGTGCCTTTGTGCTCTGTAACAATAGAGACAGCTTCGGGTATGGGCAGGTCTTCACTTTTTTCTTCGTCAGCATAGGCTGCTGAGTAAAGCGCACTAAAAACAGCTGTAATAAGGCAGGCTTTTTTTAAGTATCTGCGCATAACCATAATAACTCCCCCGAGTGTCTTGAATAATGCCAAGTATGCTTATCTATAGGATAGGTCGAATACTGGTTTGTCAATTTAAGAGTGGCGAAGGCTTATACGTTTTATTGGTGTTTAGAGCATTAAATCAGCTATTTTTTTATAGGCTGTGGGTAGGCCTATATTGGCAAGGTCCTCAATCGGGTGCCAGAAACCATTTTCCACATTGTGCCGCGCGCGTGCTTTAGCTGTAACCAGCTGTGTTAGCAGGTGGAAATGGGTAAATGTGTGTTTTGCCATACCAGAAACGGGTTTCCAGTAATCATCAGTGGGCGTGTGTTCCAGCCATTCTGTTTTCACCGGGAAATCAGGCCGCTCAACCCATGGGGTTGAGAAAAGCCCTGGCATACCACCGAGAAGCCCCTTGGGAGGGCGGCGTTCAAGTAGTAAATGCCCATCGTGTACTAGCCAAAAACTGATGGCACGACGAGTGGGCTTTTCTTTTTTAGGTGCTTTGACGGGGTAATTTTCCATATCCCCAGTTTTATGGGCTTCACAGTGTCGGGGTAGCGGGCACAACATGCAGCTTGGCTTTTTGGGGCTGCAATGGCTTGCGCCCAAGTCCATCATCGCTTGGGCAAAGTCCCCGGGGCGAGTGTTGGGGGTAAGGCCCTCAACAACTTCTCTAATTGGTTTTTTCGCAGTAGGCAGCGGGGTGCTGATACGGTAACAGCGCGCTATAATACGTTCTATGTTACCGTCTACAACCGCCGCGTGTCGGTTAAAGGCAATCGCTATAATAGCAGCTGCTGTGTAATCACCTATACCCGGCAGGGACCTGAGCGCAGCTTCTGTTTCGGGAAATGTGCCGTTATGGTCGTTGACGATGACACCAGCACATTTATGCAGGTTTCTGGCGCGTGCATAATAACCAAGTCCTGCCCATTCTTTTAAAACGCTATCGAGCGGAGCTGCGGCAAGGTTTTCAACGGAAGGCCATAACCGCAAGAATTTCTCAAAATAGGCTTTTACGGTTGCAACAGTCGTTTGTTGCAACATAATTTCAGAAAGCCAAACATGGTAAGGGTCTGCTGTAACGCCAGATTTTGCACGCCAAGGCAGGGTACGTTGATGCCTGTCGTACCAGTCAAGCAGGTCTTTTGAAAAATCTTTGTTCACAAGGGGTTGATCCTGAAGGTTTAGGCTTGTGCCTGCATTTCTTTACTGTAGGTTTCTGACATGGGAAACCATAGCGAAGCCGCATTGAAGGGCAAGCCAAATGGCTGTTGAAAGTGAAAAAAAAGCAAAAACAAAAAAACAGGTGCCACGTCTGAACAAGACAACGGCAGCTTCAAAAGTTGCTTTGGCCTTTATTTCACCTGCTATCAGAGCCAAAGGCTTTGCTCAGGCAGAGGTTGTGACGCGCTGGCCGCATATTGTTGGGGCAGAACTTGCGGCGTGCACTGTGCCGGTGCAGCTTTTATTTCCTCGTGGGCAGCGTATGGGGGCAAAGCTTGTTGTTAGGTGCGAGTCTGCATTTGCACCGCTACTGCAACACAAAAGCCACCGCGTTATTGAACAGGTTAACAGGTTTTTTGGGTATGGTGCTGTTGCTTCCCTTGAAGTGAAGCAGGGACCGTTGCATAAAGTTATTAGAAAAACTGCTCTCACAAAAAAAAGACTGTCAGCGCCAGAACAGCAAAAGCTGGACATTCTGGTGGGTGAAAAAGATTTAAGCCCTTTACAGCAGGCCTTGAAAAGCCTTGGCGAAATGGTTTTGTCGAATAAAAAAGAGTAATCATGAGGGTTGTAACGTGAAAGGTATGGGTATGAAGGCGTTTGTTAAATCTGGGCTGGGTATGTTTGGGTATATTCTTGTTTCACTTGCAGCAAGTGCTGCAGATGAAGCTGTGCCTGCTACTGAAGTTGTGCCGATTGAAATTGAAGATATCATCTACGGTGACCCAAATGCCCCGGTTGAAGTGATAGAGTATGCTTCTTTTACGTGCCCGCACTGCGCCCATTTTTCTGTAGAAATGATGCCGTATCTTAAAGAGAACTTTATCTCGACGGGTAAAGTGAAACTGGTTTTTCGGAACTTTATTCGTGACCGTTTAGATATGGCTGTTGCAACCACCGTACGCTGTACAGATAATAAGGAATTAACCAAAGAGTTGGTTGAAGCGTATTTTGCAGAGCAAAGCGATTGGGCTACTGCAGAAAATCAGGCTGCAGCTATCACGTCTATTGCCTATCTTCATGGTATTAGCCTTGCCAAAGTGAACGAATGCATGGCAGACGGCGCTATGATGCAAGGACTTGTGAAGAAAATGAAGGAAGGGCACGATACCTATGATATTTCATCGGTGCCTGCCATCATTATTAACGGTACAAAAGTCGCATTTAAAGACTATGACGACCTTAAAGAAAAAATAACTTTAGCGACAGGCGGTAACTAGCTGTTTCTAGAGTTTTAAGTAGATCAGAAGGGGAGTCATAAAAATGACTCGTCATCACAGTATTTTCGGGTTAAAACACAATATATGGTGTGTGAGGGTAATATGATACACAATAAATTTGATATAGTTCTTCGTTTCTTAGTTGGCGGGCTTCTGCTGGCGGTTGCGGCATGCGATGAAAGCGAAACCGCAAAAACAGACACAGCAGAAACCGTAAATACACCGGTTGCAGAGAGTGAGGCAAGCGCCACAGCCTCTGCTGAGCAAGCAGAAGGTATCACATGGGGCGACATTACATACGGCGCTGCAGACGCACCTGTTACGCTCATTGAATATGCGTCCCTTACATGCCCGCACTGTGCCCATTTTGCGACAGAGATTTTCCCAAAAATTGAAGAAAACTACATCGCAACAGGCAAAGTTAAGCTCATATACCGAAATTTTTTATTGAACCGTGTTGATATGGCTGCCTCTACTGTTGCGCGTTGCGGCGATGAAGAAACAGCCAAAAAACTTATGAAGGTTTTTTTTAGCCGTCAGGCGGAATGGATGCGAGAAAAGGACCCTGTTGATGGACTTGCGGCATTGGCGCGCAGAACAGTTAATATGAGCCGTACGACCTTTGATCGCTGTCTTTCCAACACTGAAATGCACAAGCATTTGGTGAAAATGACCACTGACGGCAAAGATGAGTTTGAAATTACTGGTACACCCACCATCATTGTGGATGGCACTGTACAAGAAAAGTATGAGTGGGATGATCTTGCTGCTGCAATAGAAGACGCACTTTAACGCTGAAATAGCCTGAGCGGGGGCTTAGGCTATTTTCTATAGAGGGGGAGTAAACCAGGGCCATGCGTTTTTCGCGCTTGCGTCTATCAGGGTTTAAATCATTTGTAGACCCAACCGAGCTTCATATAGAAAACGGCCTCACAGGTGTGGTGGGGCCGAACGGTTGCGGCAAATCCAATCTTCTTGAAGCTATTCGCTGGGTTATGGGGGAAAATCGTGCCAAGTCGCTGCGCGGCGCAGGCATGGATGATGTTATTTTTGCTGGTACTGATCGCAGGCCGGCTCGTAATATGGCGGAAGTTACACTTGTTATTGATAATTTTGAACGTACCGCCCCCGCAGAATATAATAATGAAGATACTATTGAAATAACTCGCCGAATTGAGCGGGAATCCGGCTCTGCCTACCGTATTAACGGTAAAGATGTACGGCAAAAAGATGTGCAGCTTTTGTTCGCAGATGCCGCAACTGGCGCACATTCGCCAGCGCTAGTAAGTCAAGGCCGAATTGGTAGCCTGATTAATGCCAAACCGCAGGATAGGCGACAGATATTGGAGGAGGCTGCAGGTATATCTGGCCTCCATACCCGCAGAAAAGAAGCTGAAAGCCGCCTCAAAAGCGCAGAGGGTAATCTTGTTAGAGTACAAGACGTTGTGCAGGCTATGGAAAGCCAGATATCAGGCCTGAAGCGTCAGGCAAACCAAGCTGTACGGTACCGATCTATTTCTGGTGAAATCAGGCAGGCAGAGGCAAGCTTGCTGTTCATTAAATGGAAACTCGCTTCAGAAGAGGTTATCCGGGTTGAACAAGGCCTGAGAGCGGCAGAATCTGAAGTTGCAACCATCACTAAAAAGGTTGCCGAAATTTCAACAGCACAGGCTGTAACAGCGGCTATGTTACCGCCGTTGAGGGAGGCGGATGCAGAAGCCGCTGCTAAACTACAGCGACTATCTATTGAAAAAGAAAACCTTGAACTTGAGTCTGAGCGACGCAAACAGGCTGCGCTTTCCCTGCGTGCTATGCTGGAGCAGGTTACATCAGATAAGGTGCGTGAGCAGGAAATTATTGCAGATTCACAGTCTGCTCTAGACCGCCTGAATACGGAAAAAGCCCGTCTTGAAGCAGCGCGTGACGCAGAAAAAGAGGCGGAGATAGCTGCACGAGAAGCACTGGAAACTGCCGCGAAAGAAGCAAGCGGGGCGGAATCCGAGTTTGATACTTTAAGCGAACAAGCCGCACAGGCTCGGGCGCGGAGGTCAAGTTTGGAGAGCGATAAGCTTGCTGTGGCGCGGCGCAAAGATCAGCTAGTATCAGAACAGGCTCGGCAGGCAAATGAACTTACAGCCATGTCGGCACAAGATGAAATTGTCGCGGCCTTGAAAATGGCAGAAAAAGCGGTGCTGGATGCAGAGGCGGCCCTAGCAAGGTCTGACGAAGCACTTGTTGTATCAGAGGCTGCCACAGCGCAAGCCCGTACAGCACGGAATACTGTTGATGCCTCTCGTGCTGAAATGGAAGGGCAGGTTAAAGCCCTGTCTGGTGAAATTTCGAGCCTTGTAAAAATGCTGGTTCTTGAAAATGATGATGATAGCCCTGTTGCCAGTGAATTAAAAGCAAAGCCGGGGTATGAAACAGCAGCAGGTATTGCCTTTGGCAGCGAAGCGGAAGCCGGTAAAAACCCTGATGCTAGCAGGTTTTGGCAAAAGCTTGAGGCGTTGGCAGCCCCAAGCTGGCCCAAGGGGGTTGAACCACTATCTCTGTACGTAACCGTGCCAGCAGTTCTCGCCCGGAAATTGGCATACACTGGCATTGTAAGTGGTGCTACCACACCCAATACCTCAGGCCTAAAGCCCGGGCAATCAGTGGTGGATAGGGAAGGTAAGTTATGGCGCTGGGATGGTTATGTTGTAAAAGCCGGTGCACCAACGCAGGCAGCCCTGCGACTGCAGCAGCAAAACCGGCTGGAAAGTCTGCAAACCCAGTTGCAAAGCCTTGAAGAGAAATACGCAGAGGCTGTTAAAACGGCTGAAATAGCCTTTGAGGCTCACGAAAAAGCTCGCGCAGTGGAGCAAAGTCAGCGGGCAATGCGCCAGCACGCCGAGAAAGAACTGGCTGATAAGCGCCGGGTACTTGTAAACGCTGAGCAGGAAGCCAGTAAGCGGGACAGCAAGGTTACTATGATTAAGGAATCAATGGGCCGTTTGCAAACCGAAGAAAAAGAAACGGACGCCAGGCTTGCTGACATTAATAAAAAAATTGCCGACTTACCGCAAAATGAAAAGCTTGAAAAAGAGCTATCTGAAGTACGGACTAAAGTTGAGAAACTACGACACGACTTAAGCGCGGCACGCGGTGTTTATGATGGTCTGCGCCGTGAAGCACAAGTTCGCAGTGACAGGCTTTCTGCTATTAAAACAGAAAGTGGTGCCTGGTCGCTTAGGGTATCAAGTGCAACAAAGCAGATTAAGTCGCTTGATGACCGTGCGGCATCAGCGGAAAAACAGCTTGCAGCAGCAGAAGCAAGCCCTGATGAAATGGAAAAGCGTAAACAGCAGCTTTTGAACCATTTGGCTGAGGCGGAAAAGGCGCGCCAGCAGACCAGTGATGCCCTTGTATCATCAGAGGCTGTGCTTGCAGAAAAAGACAAAGCCCTGAAAGACATTCAGGAAAGCCTGTCTACTGTAAAAGAAAGGCAAATCAGGGCCGACGCCGCGCTGGAGACAGCCGTGAGCCGCCGTAAAGATATTGCTGATCATATTGCTGAGCGCTTTGAGTGTGCACCAACCCGGCTTTTGGAAAAGGTTGAACTCGCGGCGAGCGATAGTTTGCCAGATGTTACGGTTCTTGAAATAAAGCTTGAGAAACTGAAGCGCGAACGAGACAGACTAGGTGCTGTTAACCTGCGGGCTGATGAAGAACTGGCTGAGATCAGCGAGCAGATGGACCATTTGGTGCGCGAAAGAACAGACCTTGAAGCCGCCATTGCCCGCCTTCGGCAGGCAATCGGGAGCCTCAATAAAGAAGGTCGTCAACGTCTTTTGACTGCATTTGAAGTGGTAAATAACCATTTTGGCGAACTGTTTAAAAGCTTGTTTGGAGGCGGTGAAGCCCACCTTGAGCTGACAGAATCAGATGATCCGCTGGATGCAGGACTGGAGATTTTTGCAAGTCCGCCTGGTAAACGCTTGCAGGCGCTGTCTTTGTTGTCCGGTGGAGAACAGGCCCTGACAGCCCTTTCCTTGATTTTTGCTGTGTTTATTACGAATCCGGCACCTATCTGTGTACTTGATGAAGTTGATGCCCCGCTTGACGATGCAAATGTTGAGCGATTCTGTAACCTTCTGGATGATATGATCAAGCGCACAAATACACGTTTTTTGATAGTATCACACAATGCTGTATCTATGTCGCGGATGCAGCGGCTGTTTGGGGTGACGATGTCAGAACGCGGAATCTCTACCCTTGTTTCTGTTGACTTGGAGCAGGCAGAAGAATTTCGAGATGTGAGTTAATTGCTATTTTCGATATTTCGGTTATATTACAAGTGGTTAGTATATTTTTATTGCACCTTGACAGGGCGGAGGGGCTTCACTATGTTGCAACCGCCTTTGGCAGCACCTTGATTTAGGTCAGGTGCCCCGGTAGAAACGCAGACGAAAAGGCGGTTTGTTATGGGTGATAGAGAAAAAGACCCGAAGCAAGCTTCTTTCGAAGAGCGGTTAAGCCGAGCCCGCAAGGAAGTGCCCGAAGAATGGCAGGAGGAACCTCCTGTTTCACCTCTAGGTGCAGCCTTGAAGATGAGTGCGGAACTGGTTGTTGGTAGCGGCGTTGGAGCCTTTATCGGGTACTGGTTTGACACATGGTTCGACACAAAACCGCTTTTTTTAATCGTCTTATTGATACTTGGGTTTGCAAGTGGTGTGCGGAATGTGATACGGGATGCGCGTCGTATGCAGGATGCTGACGAAGAAGCTAATTGAATTTGACCGCTTTTCCTTTACCGGAAGGGCATAAAGTAAAGAGATCGTAGCCGTGGCCCATAGTCCGATTGAACAGTTTAATGTAAAACCGTACGCAGAGATTGAGATCGCTGGGATCGATGTTTCCTTTACTAACAGTTCACTTGTTATGGTTCTGGTGGTTAGTGCTCTTTCTCTGTTCCTGGTTGGCGGTGCGAGCAAGCGAAGCCTTGTGCCGGGTCGTTGGCAGGTAATGGTAGAGTTAACCTACAGTTTTATTGCAGGCATGATCCGCGATAACGTGGGTAAAGACGGTAAGAAATATTTCCCGTTTATCTTTAGCCTGTTTGTTTTTGTTCTGGGGCTAAACCTTGCTGGTATGCTGCCATACAGCTTTACAGTGACCAGTCATATTGCTGTTAACTTTGCGATGGCGATTTTTATTTTTATCGGTGTAACAATCATCGGCTTCATCAAAAATGGTGCAGGCTATTTGAAACTGTTTGCACCGTCTGGTGTGCCTTTCTGGCTCTTGCCACTTATTGTGGCGATTGAAGTCATTTCTTATTGCACCCGTCCTATCAGTCTTTCTGTGCGTTTGTTTGCCAATATGCTTGCAGGCCACATTATGATGAAAGTTTTTGCCGGTTTCATTATCAGTCTAGCGGCTGCTGGTGTGGTTGGCATGGTGGGCGCGGTTGTCCCGTTTGCTGTGAATGTACTCTTAACAGGCCTTGAAATTTTGGTGGCGTGCCTGCAAGCGTATGTATTCACAATTCTGACCTGTATTTATTTGAATGATGCAATGCATCCTTCACACTAAAACAGGCAAACATTTTTCAACGTATTACCTTATATAGTAGAGAAGGAATTCAATATGGAACTCGAAGCTGCAAAAATGATTGGTGCTGGTATTGCGACACTTGCACTTGCTGGTATTGGTATTGGTCTTGGTAACATCTTCGGTAGCTACCTTTCTGGTGCACTGCGTAACCCATCTGCTGCCCCTAAGCAGTTCACGAACCTGCTGATCGGCTTCGCACTGACAGAAGCAACAGGCCTGTTCGCACTGGTTATCGCATTCCTGATCCTGTTCGCATAAGAACAGAAAATAGCAGGTACGGTGCGGCTTTTCCGCACCGCTTACCAAATGCCCAGATGATAATCATGTGGCATGGTTCTGCTCAGGCATGAACTGAAATTGAAACTCAAGCCATAGAGGCATGTGATGGCAGACGCCCATACAGAAGTAGTTGAACAACCAGCAGGTTTGCCGCAGCTCAATGTTATTGCTGATGGTACATTTACCAACCAGCTTGCTTGGCTGGTGCTAACATTTCTGGTGTTGTTTCTTGTTGTTTCCAGAATGGTTTTACCTCGCATTTCAAAAGTGATGGGGGAACGCGAGGAAAAAGTCGCAACCGACCTTGATACGGCGGAACGCCTAAGAAATGAAGCTGAAGAAATAAGAGTGGCTTACGAAGCCTCTGTGACAGATGCCCGCGCTAAGGCACAGCAAGTTATTGTTGCTACGAAAGAAACCATTCAGGCTGATATTGCCAAAGCGCAAGCTGCGCTGGATAAGAAGCTTGGTACAAAAGCCGATAAGGCTGAAAAAGCAATTGCAAAGGCTCGTGAAGAAGCTCTTTTGAGCATTGATTCTGTCGCGACAGAGGTTGCAACGCAAGTGATTGCCAAGCTCGGTGGTATTGAACCAAAAGACAAAGCTGTAAACGATGCTGTGAAAGCAGCTCTTGATACAGTCAAGGGAGCATAAGATGGCATCGGGTGAAATGTTCTATGCAGATCCTACATTTTGGGTTGGCTGTTCGTTTGTAGTGTTTGTTGGTGGCGTGGTTTGGCTGAAAGCGCATAAGTCAATTGCAGCGCTGTTGGATGCTAAATCAGAAGAAATCCGTAAACAGATCGAAGAAGCAAAGTCTCTCAGAGATGAAGCTGAAACGCTTTTGCATGATTATCAACGCAAACAGCGTGATGCTGAAAGCGATGCTGCCGAAATTTTAGCGCAAGCTGAAAGTGACGCAAAAATCATGATAGAAGCCGCGAAAACTGATCTGGCTTTGATGATAGACCGCCGAGAAAAATCTGCAGCAAATAAAATCAAACAAGCTGAAGCCGCTGCTGTCAAAGAAGTTAAAGCTGTTGCCACCGAAGTAGCAATTAAAGCTGCAACAAGTGTTCTTGCTGAAAGCCTTAAAGGCAAAAATGGTAAAACACTCGTTGATGCTGCTATCTCTGAAGTTGAGCAAAAGCTTCATTAGAAATTTGTTCTGAGTAACGTGTTCTGAGTACCCAAACGCCCTGCATAACTGTGGGGCGTTTTATTTTTATACCTGTTCATTTTTCTGTGTATTTTCATATATCCGCCGCTATTCTGCCGAGCACACTATAAATAGTTTTAAGGAACCAAAGACAGATGGATAAAGCCAAAGCTGGCATGTTGATGCGCTGGGCAAGCCGCGCGGCTATAACTGTGTCTTTTACCTTGGTGCTCACCAAGGCAGTTGCATGGTGGCTTTCAGATTCTGTTGCCATGTTTGGCTCGCTTACAGATTCGTTTCTGGATCTTGCGGCATCGCTTGTTACATTGTTTGCTATTAAAACGGCGCTTACACCTGCTGATGAGGAGCACCGTTTTGGCCACGGTAAGGCTGAAGCTTTGGCAGGTTTGTTTCAGGCGGCTGTTATGTCAGGTTCTGCCGTTTTTATTGCCCTTGAAGCCATTGGCCAGATTACTGATCCGCAAGAGGCCAGGGCAAGCAACCTTGTTATAGCTGTATCAGGGCTTGCGATTGTACTGTCGCTCATTCTTGTCGTTTTTCAAGCCTATGTAGTGAAGAAAACAGGCTCGCTTGCTATAGCGGGTGATAATTTACACTATAAGGGTGATCTATTGCTCAATTTGGGTGTTATGGCATCGGCTTATGCTGTCTCTATGGGGGTGTCCAGTGTTGATGGCATTGCCGGGTTGATGATAGCCGCTTATATTGTTTACGGCGCATACGATATTGTAAAGCCCGCGCTGGATATGCTGATGGACAAGGAACTGTCAGACCGTGACAGGGAAACTATTTTTAACCTTGCCCATGAAAGCCCCGGTGTGCGAGGCCTGAACCAGCTAAAAACCAGACAGGCTGGGCGTGATTGTTTTATCCAAATGAATATTGAAGTTGATGGCAACCTTAGTGTTAACGAGGGCCATATGATTGCAACGGAAATTGAAGCGACCTTAAGCGAAGAATTTCCAGACGCTGATATTGTTATTCACATTGAACCGTCATCTGAGCGCTCTGTTGAACAAACATTTGAGGAATTACCAAAACTGGAGGAATGAGTGTGCTAGTTTTATACGGCATTAAGAACTGTGATACTGTAAAAAAAGCGAGAAGCTGGCTTGATACGGCCGGTATCAACTATCGTTTTCATGATTTCAGGAAAGATGTGTTTGATGCAGCGCTTATTAGCCGTCTTGAAGAGGCGCTTGGGTATGAAGCTTTGTTGAATACACGAGGCACAACGTGGCGCAAGCTGCCTGATAGCGATAAAACCGACATCACAAGAGAGAAAGCCAACTCTTTAATGTTGGAGCATGATGCGCTTATTAAGCGCCCTGTGTGGGAAAAGGCGGGTGATTACCGGCTTGGTTTTGCGCCAAAAGATCAAGATGACATCAAGGCTTGGGCACAGGCATAAACCTTTCTTAAAGTGATGGAAAATGCAGGAAATCCCCCTTTATCAAATTGATGCGTTCACGGATGTTGCTTTTCAAGGTAACCCGGCTGCCATATGCCCGTTAACAGAATTTTTGCCAGATGAAAGCCTTCAAACAATTGCGGCAGAGAACAATCTGGCAGAAACGGCCTATTATACACCTCTGGACGGCATAGAGGCTGACTATCATTTGCGCTGGTTTACGCCAGAAACAGAAGTGAAGCTTTGTGGCCATGCAACGCTTGCTGCAGCGTATGTTATTTTCCGGCATTTTCGGCACGATATGTCTAAGCTGAGGTTCTTAACACTTTCAGGCATTTTAACCGTTGAAAAGAAAAATGGAAAATTGGAGCTATGTTTTCCGGAACTAAGAGCTGCCCCTATTACTCTTCCTGTAGGTTTAGCTGCTGCTATGGGGGCTGAGCCACAAGAGGTTTACAAAGGCGATGATGGGGACAGGGATTTGCTGCTTATATACGACAGCCCTGAAGTTATTCTTGGGCTAGAGCCTGACCTTTTTGCCCTAAAGGCATTTGCACCGTACGGCTTTATCGCTACAGCTAAAGGCCTTGGTAATGTTGATTTTGTTTCGCGGTGCTTTTTCCCTAACCACGGCATTAACGAAGACCCTGTTACAGGGTCTGCGCACTGTATGTCTGGGCCGTTTTGGGCAAAAAGGTTAGCCAAGCAAGAACTGTATGCCCGGCAAATTTCAAAGCGCGGAGGGGATTTGTGGTTAAGAGTACCCGGCGATGGTAAGGTCTATATAGCGGGTCAGGCTATTGAAGTTTTAAGAGGTACCTTCTTCCTGCATTGATTTTGTAGGTTTAAATAGCAAACTATGGACGGCTTTCTTGCCTATTCTCTAAAAAGCCCTACCATCTCTCTGTAAAGAATCTATAGGGAGATGTGAGATGTCTGGTGTTCATGATTTTAGCTGCGCCCGCTTAAATGGAAAAGACGAGAGTTTGGAGGCTTACAAAGGCAAGGTCCTGCTTATTGTTAATACGGCCTCTAAGTGTGGTTTTACACCGCAATTTGAAGGCTTGGAAAAGCTGTTCAAAGACCTGAAAGATAAAGGCCTCGTTATTCTTGGGTTTCCCTGCAATCAGTTTGGTAAGCAGGACCCTGGATCAAACGATGAAATAGGCGAGTTTTGCCAGATTAATTACGGCGTATCGTTCCCAATGTTTTCCAAGATTGACGTGAATGGCCCAGAGGCAGACCCGCTTTATAAATACTTGAAGGCTGTAAAGCCGGGGATTTTGGGTACAGAGAAAATTAAATGGAATTTTACCAAGTTTCTAATCGGGAAGGACGGTGAAGTGGTTCGCCGGTATGCCCCTCTTGATAAACCGGAGAGTATACGTAAGGACATAGAAGCTTTGCTTTAAACACCAGTTTAAATTTTTATGAGGGTATGAATTTAATAAAATTAAGTGCTTTCATGGACTTATGACTTTTTGTGCGAGATTGTTATAGAGGGAAAACGACGTGATTACCTCGCATGACTGTTATTGCATTTAAAAGAAGGCGTAAGCGCTTAATAAATAAGGTCGAAATGACATGGCCACTGGCCTTCATTTTCGTCGTTATTTTTATGGTCTATGCAACAACGACAACAGCTGACATTGAGCTGGTGGGGGCTGAGGTTAGGCATGTTTATGATGGTGATACAATAACTGTAAAAATGCACGATACATATACGGTGGAACGTGTTCGTCTGCTTGATATTGATACAGCAGAATTGGGAAGCGCTAAATGTGTAAGAGAAAGAGCGCTCGCATTAAAACAACGCGATACCTTAAAAAGCCTTTTAACAACAAATGTGTCTCTGGCGATTGAAGGAAGGGACAGGTATGGTCGGTTGCTTGCTGTTGTTTATAATGAGCATCATGAAAATGTAAATGCAACTATGCTGCGCACGGGATATGCAAGGCCCTATGCCGGCGGAATACGCAGGGGATGGTGCTAGTTCTACCATAGTAGGTTTATTCTTTAGGTGGTTTTATTTCTTCGAGGACGGTCGCTGAGCCACTGAAAAGAGTTTCAGGCAAAGGGCGATCAGACATGTCACCGTGCCAGTACCGTTCAGCCTTGCTGTAGGCAACTGACAGAGGCTCGCTTTCATTCATCATCAGGCGTGCATCTCCTGTGTGAAAACTACCCTCAAGGCGCAGGCGCATAACCCGTGAGCGGCCAATGATTTTTTTCTTCCATATTAATGCGAGTTCAAGGTTTTCTGAAACCCACAAACAGGTTTTCCTTGAAGGGGCTTTGGGGTTTATACGTAGCCGTACCTCTTCCAGAATAAGTTCGCGTGCCAATGTGTTGTAATGGTTGGCTATGGAAAGTGCCTGCTTTGGCAGGTCAGGGCACTTTATCCTGCCATGCTTGATGTCAGCTAAAAACCGAAGGGCAGGTACTGTCATAGGGCCGTCAGGGCCCTTAACTTTATATTCACGGGCTTTTTCATAATACCGAAAAAACGGATTTATCTCTGTGCCAACTGAAAAGCTATCACCCTCTTGCAGTGGCTCGTATGGGATATAGTTTTTACGGTGTACAACGTGAAAATATTCACCAGATTGAATGCTATTGTTCATACGTGTTACTGGCCAAAAAGGAGATAAACGCTAAATATATCGTATATAGGGCATGGCAAAATAATAATAAGCTGTGCACAATGTATCAAGACTGCGTCGATTGGGGGAAAAATGCAAGAAAAGGTTCTTTTGTGAAAAAGCTTGGTAATATTGATCGTCGGGAATTTTTATCTGGTGTGGCGGCGGCGTCTGTTTTGGTTGCAACCCCTGGAATTACAACTGGCCTGCTTGCAGACCCTGTTTCCAAGTGGGTGTATCCACCTGCAAAAACCGGCCTTCGTGGCACCCATGAAGGCAGTTTTGAAGCGGCGCATCAGGTTGCATGGGCTGGCGAGCAGTTTGAACGCCCACAAGAGATTACCGATAAGCCATATGATATGGTTATTGTTGGGGCTGGCATAAGCGGTTTAAGTGCTGCGGTTATGGCGCAGGAAAAGCTTGGTAGCAAAGCGAGAATTCTACTGCTTGATAACCATGATGATTTTGGTGGGCATGCCAAGCGCAACGAATTCACTGTTGATGGCAAAAAGCTTATTGGCTACGGCGGTAGCCAGTCAATTGATACTCCTTCACATTATAGCCCGGTCGCTGCCAGTTTTTTGAAGAAACTTACAATCGATGTTGAGAAGTTTTATCGCTACTATGACCGGTCTTATTATTCACGCCGCCATTTAGGCGATGCTTTGTACCTGAATGCTAAAACATATGGTGTCGATAGCCTTTATGTGCGCCGGGATAATGGTGGCTATAACGGTTTCTGGAACTGGGATAATACAGAGCAAAAGGCCGAATTAGCGGCTGTAATTCAGGATATGCCCTTATCCAGCACAGACAAAACGGCGCTGACTAAACTATTTATTGACCGTATTGACTGGCTGGCAGAGATGAGCCTTGAGGAGAAAAAAGCTTACCTGCGTAGCCATTCTTTTGAATCTTGCCTCCGCGACAACTTGGGCCTAAGCGATAAGGCACTGCATATACTGCGGGTTCAATCATACGGGCTTTGGGGGCTGGGCTGGGATGCTATATCAGGGCTAGAGGTTTACCGCATGGGTGACCCAGCAACCTTTGGGCTAGGGCTTGATGATGCTCATGTTGAAACGAGCTACGGCGATGATCCTTATATTTTCCATTTTCCTGATGGAAATGCCTCTATCGCGCGCCTTTGTGTTGCAAAGCTTATCCCTGATGCTATAGGCGATGTTGATATGGATTCTGTTGTGCCAGCAACAGTGCACTATGATCGGCTGGACCGAGATTCAAACGCAGTTCGTATTCGGCTTTCGAGTATTGCTGTTGATGCCAGAAACACCGCTGACGGTGTTGAGGTCACCTATGTTAGGGACGGCAAAACGGAAAAGATAGCAGCGCGCTATGGCATTATGGCTTGCTGGAATAACATATTGCCGCACATCATGCCAGAAATGGCTGCTCCTCAGAAAGAGGCACTGAAGTATGCCGAAAAAGTACCGCTCGTTTATACAAATGTTGCCCTTAGGAACTGGCGCGCTTTTGAAAAGGCAGGCGTTTCTTCGTTTTTTGCGCCAGGCAACCTGATTACCAGTGGGTCGCTGGATTTTCCCGTTAGTATGGGGGGGTATTTATTCCCGCATACGTCGGATGAACCAATCGTTATGCACATGCTGCATGTGCCGACACGCAGAGGCCTGCCCTCACGGCAGCAGCACCGTGAGGGGCGGCATGATTTGCTCGCTTTAACATTTGAGGATTACGAGGCGGATATTGTTTCTTTGCTGGATGGCGGCTTTGGCACGCACGGGCTTGATGTTGAACGCGATATTGCGGCTATCACCGTGAACCGCTGGCCGCATGGTTATGCCTATGAATATAATGAGCTTTTTGACCCAATTGGATGGGGGCCAAAACAAGGCCCCCACGTGAAGGGCAGAGAGACAATTGGTAACCTCGCTATCGCAAATGCTGATGCGTCTGCTTATGCTTATGTGAATGGTGCTATTGATGCCGCGGATCGTGCCCTTGCCAGCCTGCTATAATGCCTTAGCTTAGGCTGTGAAAGAGGGAAGGGAAAAGCGATGATTGATTTTGATCAGCCAGAAATGGTGGCGACCAACGGTGTAACTTTACCGGTTTTTCGAGGAGGTCCGGCATTTGATGCCACTGATAAACCTGCCGTCATCTTCCTGCATGGTTTTCCTGAAATTGCTTATAGCTGGCGCCAGCAGATGGAGGCTCTTGCAAGAGAGGGGTATCCGGTTTTAGCACCAAACCAGCGCGGCTATGCTGGTGCTTCTGCTCCAGAAGGAAAAGAAAACTATTCCCTTGCTTGCCTTACCGGAGATATTGCAGGTTTGCTGGACCACTATGGTCTTGAGAAAGCTGTATTTGTGGGGCATGATTGGGGCGCGATTATTTTATGGTCTCTGCCATTTTATATTGGTGAAAGAGTGCTTGGCTGTGCGGGGCTTAATGTGCCGTTGATGAGGCATTATCCATCTGACCCCATTTCACTATTCAGGGAAAAACTTGGCGAAGCCATGTATATTGTACGCTTTCAGGAAGAGGGGCCTTGTGAGGCGCTTTTTGAGCAAGATATAGAGAAAACGTTAAAATTCTTTTTCCGTAAGCCAAAGGCGAGCGCCGCGCATAAGCAGGAGCCGTCTTTCAATGCTAGCAACCTTGATTTGATAAGCCTTTTTGAAGCTGGTGAAGAAGCATGGGGTGGTGAATTGTTGCTGCCTGAATCTGATTTGCAGCGCTATATTGCGGCATTTACAGAAAGTGGATTCACAGGGCCTATTCACTGGTACCGCAATATGGCGGAGAACTGGCGTGCTGAGCAAGCCTTTCTGGTTGACGGTGTACTGCCAAAAGTGCAAAAGCCATGTCTTATGATAACAGCTGATCTTGACAGGGCTTGCCCCGCGCGCTTGGCTGATGGAATGGAAGCGCTTTGTAGCCCTTTTGAGCGGGTTGATCTAAAGGGGTGTGGGCACTGGAGCCAGCAGGAAAAGGCGACAGAGGTAAATACAGCACTTCTAGACTGGCTATTGAGGCATTTTAAGGTTTAGGTATTTTATGGTCACGGCGGCGCTTGAGGGTTTTCTTCTTTCTATCGGGTTGATAATGGCGATTGGGCCGCAAAATGCATATGTTTTGCGCCAAGGGCTACGCCATCAGCATGTGGGCGCTGTTTCCACGACATGTTTTTTGTCAGATGCACTTCTTATTGCGCTTGGTGTCTTGGGGGTGGGGCAGGTTATTGCAGATAATAGCCTCTTGAAAATGGCCCTTGGTTGGGGTGGGGTCGGTTTTTTACTATGGTTTGCCTGTAAAAGTGCGATGAGCGCAATAAAGCCTGAAGCTTTAACGTCTGAGGATATGGAAAAATCTGCAGAAGGCATTAAAGGGAGAGGTGTTTCTGTTGCGGTTATGCATGCTCTCGCATTCACATTTCTAAATCCGTGGGTTTACATAGATACAATGGTGCTGGTGGGCGGCGTGAGTGTCAAATATGCTACTGAGGCCACGAGGCTTATGTTCTTATTAGGTGCGTGCACGGCTTCGGGTGTCTGGTTTTATCTTCTTGGGTACGGTGCAAAAAAAGCAGCACCTATGTTTAAAAAGCCTATAACCTGGCGCATTCTGGATAGTGTAATTACTGTTATTATGTTGCTGGTCGCAGTGATGCTTATTTCTACCCTTATCTCGGGTTAATTTTATGCCAGTTATTATATTTAAAAATATATAAGCATCAATGTGTTGGTCGGACCCTTTGTCACCTTCTTAGCCAACGAAGAATATATAAATTCCTTCAAATCTCCTTTCTTTGTTTTTATGTGTTGAAAATGAGAATGAATCGCATATAACGGTGCGCGTTACTCAATGATGCTATTAAGAGGCATTTTCATTTTAAATTATATAATCATATAAGAACCCAAGAGGAAATTATGTCATCGCAAAAATTACCACGGTCATTGCGCGGGCTACCGCAATGTAGTTCACTGGTTGGAACTGTAGGGCTGGTTTCTGCGGCTCTCGCATCTTCAATTACATATGCCGCTGAGCCTGCACCACATACAGCTGATAAAGCTGACATTGAAGAAATGGTTATTGAGGGCGAAAAAGCAGGCCGTAATCCATATGCAGACCCTGTTGCACCCTATAAAATTGATAGGTCAGCTTCATCGAAGCTTACACAGTCTATTCTGGATGCAGCAAAATCAATTACAGTTATCCCGAAGGAACTGATTGATGATACCGGCACCAACACTTTCCGTGACCTGATGCGGGTGCAGCCGGGCGTAACGCTTGGGACGGGTGAGGGCGGGAATGCCTTTGGTGACCGTGTGTTTATTCGCGGGTTTGATGCCCGTAATGATATTTATATCGACGGTGTTCGCGATCCAGGTGTTACATCGCGGGAAACATTTGCAATTGACCAGATTGAAATTTTCAAAGGGCCAAGTTCTGCCTTTGGTGGTAGGGGCACCACAGGCGGTGCCGTTAGTATGATCTCGAAAGCGCCGCAGGATGAAAACTTTGGCGATGCTGAAATAACGCTTGGCACAGATAATACCCGCCGCGGCACACTTGATGTAAACCGTGTTCTTACAGATAAGCTGTCTGTACGGGTGAATGCCATGTACCATGAAAGTGATGTGGCAGGCCGTGACGAGGTATATTCTGATCGTTGGGGTGCCGCGATTGCAGCAGCCTATAAGGTTACAGATGCTGCAAAAATAACTGTTGATTATTACCATCTTGAAACGGATGCTCTGCCAGATTGGGGTGTTGCTTATGACGTGGCTAATAATGAACCATTTGATGTCGATAGGCATAATTTTTACGGCCTTGTTGAACGTGACTTTCACAAAAATAATGCCAATATTCTGACAGCTCGGCTTGAAGCGGATTTGACTGAATCCTTAAGTCTCAGAAGCGTGGTGCGCTACGGCAGCACTTGGAACGCCTATGTTGTATCAGCCCCTGAGCGCCCCGATGTATCAGACCCAGATCCCGCTAATTGGACCGTTTCAGCGTCCCCTAAAAACAGAAATCAGACGAATAAATATCTATCCAGCCAGACAGACCTGACATGGCGTACTGAGCTTGGCGGCATGAGGCATACTTTTGTAACGGGGGTTGAGTATTCAAATGAGAAGATTGAAAATCACCCTTATGCGTTCCTTGATTCAGAAGACCCAAGCACGGGGGATGTTGTTTCTGTATATACGGTTCTGCAAAACCTTTGGAACCCTGATCCATTTCAGGAATGGGTGTTTGGCCGTGAGGAAAGCGGTGCCTATACCAAATCTGATATTGATACCAAGGCTATTTTCCTGATCGACACTATTGAAATAACTGACAAGGTGCAGGTTTTTGGTGGTATTCGGTATGATGATTATCAGATTGAATATACCAGCGTTGGTGGCCGCAGTGGTGATAGCACATTCAACAGTGACATGGGTTTCTGGAACTGGCATGCGGGTGTTACCTATAAACCAAGAGATAATGGCAATATTTATGTTTCTTTTGGCTCTTCCTCTAACCCGCCGGGCGAACAGGTTGACGGTGGCGGCGCTGCATATGGCGGCATTACGGCAAGTAATGAAGATTTGGCTCCAGAACGTAACAAAAGCTATGAACTGGGCACCAAGTGGGCCTTGTTTGATGAGCATCTGCTGGTAAGCGCTGCTGTTTTCCGGATTGATAAAGTGGATGGCCGTGTAACCTCGGGGGGGCGAGGCGAGCCTGAGGTGACAACGCTGGATGGCAGGCAGCGTGTTGATGGTCTTGAAATTGGTTTTTCAGGTAATGTTTCAGAACGCTTAAGCCTCTTTGGCGGCCTTACGCTACTTGATACTGAAATTTTGGCTTCAAATGTTACGACTGACATAGGCGGCAAGTTGCCAAACGTTGCCGAAACCAGCTTTACGGTCCTTGCTAAATACAAAATGGGCCCCGGCCTTGATGTTGGTGGTTCGGTAAACTATTCCAGTAAAGTATACGGTGGTACTTCATCGGCAGGCACAACTTTTTTGCCATCTTACTGGCGGTTTGATGTGTTCGCGAGCTACCAGCTTACAGAAAAGGTTGGTGTTTCTCTTAATGTGCAAAACCTGACTGATGAAGTGTACTATGACAGCCTGTATAGAAGCAGTGCGCCCTTCACATATATTGCGCCTGGGCGATCTGCACTGATTACACTTGATGTTGATTTTTAAAACGTAGCTTATGCAAAACAGAAGGGTTTCGTTGTGTTTTTCGCAGCGAAACCTCTTTATATTAAAGGTGAAAGCATGTTGATTTGTATCCCTGATATTTTGACATCAGACGAAGTTTTATATTGCAGAAAACTTCTCGAATTTGCTCAGTGGATTGATGGTAAAGTAACTGCTGGTGCGCAGTCTGGGCAAGTTAAGAAAAATGAACAGTTGCCAGAAGAAAGCCCTGAGGCAAAAGAGGCGGGTAATATTATTCTGGATGCGCTGGGCCGCAGTCCTGCATTTATATCCGCGGCATTGCCAAACAAAATATTTCCGCCCCTGTTTAACCGGTATGCTGGAGGCCAGTATTTTGGCTCACACGTTGATAACTCTATCAGGGGTGTTAAGGGCACGGCGGTGCGGATTAGAACAGATTTGTCTGCTACCCTGTTTTTAAATGACCCTGCCACATATGAAGGCGGCGAACTGGTTGTAGAAAGTAACTACGGCGCACAGGAGGTGAAACTAGACGCGGGCAGCTTGGTGTTGTACCCGTCAACGAGCCTGCATCATGTGCAGCCTGTAACAAGTGGTACAAGGTTATGCTCTTTCTTTTGGCTGCAAAGCATGGTCCGCGATGCAGGCCAGCGTGAACACCTGTATGATTTTGACCAGTCTATACAGGAGTTATCCGCTAAAGACGGTGTGGATAGCCCAGTTGCGGTTAAACTTTCGGGGCTTTATCATAATTTAATACGCCGGTGGGCAGAAGTTTAGTCTGTTTTTCCATCCTTGTTATTGTTAAAAAGACGGGGCATACTTTTATCTTATGTTAGAGGGAAGGTATGGATAATAACAGCTTGTTTCAGGGGAAGTGTCTCTGTGGGGCAGTAAGAGTAGAAATTTTTGCTGAGCCACTATGGGTTGGGCATTGTCATTGCCCTAGCTGCAGGAAGGCGACAAGTGCAAGTTATGCTACTTATGCCGGCTTTAAAGTATCATCAGTTTTTTTTAAAGGTGAAAAGCCAAAGGTTTTCGAATCAAGCCCCGGCGTAATCCGGCGCTTTTGTGGCAAATGTGGTAGCCCCGTATCGTTCGAAGGTGAAACATGGCCAGATGAAATCCATTTGCATGTACAATTGCTTGATAATGCATCTGCCTTTACACCTACGGGGCATACCTATGTAAAAACACGTATGCCGTGGGTAAGTATGGATGATGGATTAGAGCAATTTGAAGCGTTTTCTAGCGAAGATAATCAGCCCTGATCAGGCAAGACTGAGTGTATACGCTGTTCTACGCGCTTGAGTATTTCCCGCTTCGTTTCATCATCACTGCTAGACCATACGGCTATTTCGCTGCGCGTGCGTAGGCAGCCAATACAATATGTGCCTTTGATATCTAGCTTACATGTTTTCACACATGGGGATTCTATTGTACCTATCAAGTGTCCATTCCTGTTTTTGCTGCTATTGCTCATATTCAGGAATATTGCATATGTAAAGATCTTAGCCATTTACTGTGGTTATAAGCTTGTGAAGCAACGTATTCTGCGCTAACAGATGCCAACTTTACATTACGAACTTCAGGGACCTGAACCATGGCTTCTTATCAGTATGTTTACCAAATGCAAAAGCTGTCCAAAACCTATCCAGGTGGCAAGCCAGTATTAAACGAAATATCGCTTAATTTTATGCCTAATGCCAAGATTGCTATCATCGGGCAAAACGGTGCAGGTAAATCAACGCTTATGAAGATCATGGCGGGGTATGATAAAGAATTTAGCGGTGAAGCGTGGGCCGCTGAAGGTGTTCGTGTTGGCTATTTGCCGCAGGAACCAAAGCTAAATTCTGAAAAAGATGTTCTTGGTAATGTGATGGAAGGCTTGGCCGCAACGCAGGCTATAGTCGACGAATTTAACGCTGTTGCCATGGCTTACGGCGAAGACCCTGAAAATATGGACCTGTTGAATAAAATGGGTGAACTTCAAGAACAGGTTGATGCTGCGGATGCTTGGGATTTGCAGTCTCAGGCCGAGGTTGCGATGGATGCTCTTTGCTGTCCGCCAAACGATTGGCCCGTTGATAAACTCTCTGGCGGTGAAAAACGCCGCGTTGCGCTTTGTAAACTCCTGCTTGAAAAACCTGAAATTCTACTACTTGACGAACCAACAAACCATTTGGACGCAGAAACTGTTGGCTGGCTTGAGCGCTTCCTGCAGGAATATAAAGGCTGCGTTATTCTGGTAACGCACGATAGATACTTCCTTGATAATGTTGTGGGTTGGGTTCTTGAACTTGACCGTGGCAGAGGCATCCCGTTCGAGGGTAATTATTCTGCATGGCTTGAGATGAAAACCAAGCGCATGGCACAAGAAGAACGCTCTGATAAAGCGCGTCAAAAAGCCATGACAGATGAGCTTGAGTGGATCAGGCAGTCACCAAAAGCTCGCCAAGCAAAATCAAAGGCCCGCATCAAAGCTTATGATGAAATGCTTCAGCAGCAGCAAGACCGTGTGGCTGGCCCAGCACAGATCAAAATTCAGCCGCCAGCCCGTTTGGGTGGCAAGGTTATTGAAGCTGAAGGGCTTACAAAGGCATTTGGCGATAAACTGCTATTCGACAACTTGAGCTTTAGTTTGCCGCCAGGCGGTATTGTTGGTGTTATTGGTGCGAACGGCGCCGGTAAAACAACACTTTTCAAGCTTATAACCGGACAGGAAAAGCCAGATAGTGGTACTATTGATGTAGGTAATACTGTTGAGCTTGGCTATGTGGACCAGAGCCGTGATGCATTAGACCCTAATAAAAACGTTTGGGAAGAAATTTCTGGCGGCCATGATATGTTTTATTTTGGCAAGCACGAGGTCGCAACCCGATCTTATGTAGGTGCTTTTAACTTTAAAGGTGGAGACCAACAGAAAAAGGTTGGACTTTTGTCTGGTGGTGAGCGTAACCGTGTGCATTTGGCAAGAATGCTGAAAGAAGGCGGTAACGTGCTACTTCTTGATGAGCCAACAAACGATTTGGATACAGAAACGTTGTCAGCTCTTGAGGAGGCCCTGGAGAATTTCGCAGGCTGCGCTGTGGTTATTAGCCACGATCGCTTCTTCCTAGACCGGATAGCCACACATATCCTTGCTTTTGAGGGTAATAGCCATGTTGAGTGGTTTGAAGGTAACTTCCAAGCGTATGAAGAAGATAAAAAACGTCGGCTTGGGGCCGATGCTTCACAGCCCCACAGAATTAAATACCGCCGGTTTGAACGGTAAAAAAAACTTTATGGGGGTCATCAGGGCTATATGTGATAAGCCCTATTGGTTAGGCTTACAGATAAAAAAGAGGCGAATTAATGCTTAGAAAAAATCCAAGTGGTCACTATCCAGAGGTTAGTAGCGAAGCTTACATTGATAATACGGCCATTATCTGCGGCAAGGTTATTATTGAGGCGAATGTTTTCATTGGGCCTTACGCGGTTATTCGTGCTGATGAAGTTGATGAAAACGGAGAAATGGAGCCCATCATTATCAAGCGTGACTCTAACGTGCAGGATGGTGTTGTGATCCACTCAAAAGCCGGAGCGCAGGTTATTGTTGGCGAGCGTACATCAATTGCGCACCGCTCTATCATTCACGGCCCTTGTGTAGTTGGTAATGATGTCTTTATCGGTTTTAACTCAGTTCTGTTTAACACGAATGTTGGTGACGGCTGTGTTGTGCGTCATAACTCAGTGATTGATGGCTGTGATTTGCCTGACAAATTCCATGTACCATCTACAATGCACCTTGGACCTGATTTTGATTTGGATACTATCCCCCGTGTAGTACCTGAACTTAAAAGCTTTTCAGAGTCTGTTATTGGCGCCAATCATTATCTGGTGCAAGGCTATAAAAAGCTCAGTAACGAGTTTTAGGTCGGTACTTTAACATGCAAAATCAAGGGGGCTTAAGCCCCCTTTTTTATTATTCCTGTTCGCCAAATTGTTCGTCGGTTTCAAGCTCATCAAAGATATCATCGGCTTCACTATTCGGGGCGTTGCCGTCATAGATCTCGTAGCGGCGGTTTTGCCGGAAAGCCGAACGCATCAGCACATAACCGTCAGGGTCCCGGTATGTATCCTGAATAGTTCTGTTTAGGCGCGATCTCGCATCAAGAGCATCGACCCCGGTTCTGGTCAGGTTCAAGCCCTTTTCGTCCATGTCTGCAATCACCAGTGTTACAGGATCGCCAAAGAACGATGCTGTAAAGCCCGCAAAATCACGGCCGCTTGATGGGCCGACAAAGGGAATGATTAAATACGGACCATCACCCACACCCCAAACAGCAAGTGTTTGGCCAAAATCTTCACTATGATATTTGATGCCCATATCATCGGATACTTTAAATAAACCGCCAATGCCAAGTGTACTGTTAATAACGAAACGAGAGAGTGTTTGACCCGCACGCTTGAATTTTAGCTGCAGAATGTCATTAATAAACACCCAAGGTTCCCGCAGGTTTCTCATGGCGTTGCTCACACCTTGTCTTGGTGTTTCAGGTAAAACAGCTTGGTATATATCAGTGATAGGCTGGTATAGATTTTGATCTATCGCTTTATTGAAAGCATATGTTGCTCGGTTCATAGGCTCTAACGGGTCATTGGCCTGAATATCGGACTGCTGGCGTGTTGATGCGCATGCCCCAAGCAGCAGACATGCTGCCAGTATAAAAGTTTTTGTAATAAATGTGTTTTTCATATAATCCTCAGTCTCTGAGCTGTCGGCTATGACAGGCTATTGCCTGCAATAAGCATAGTTTCTTGTCATAATGCTTTAACATATTAGCGGCTTTTGTCTCATTCGAAAATTCCTGAATGTTATTATTTAAAATAAAACTTTACTTATATAAAGAAAAGTTTATATTATGATCTTGTGAATCATAAGGGCCTATGTATGGAACAGTTACTTTTAGCTTTAAGGGCAATAGCGGAAACAACACGTTTGCGTATTGTGGCCTTGCTTGCGAAGGGTGAATTAACTGTTGGCGAAATTGTTCAAATCCTTGATCAGAGTCAGCCTAGAGTTTCGCGCCATCTTAAATTAATGGGCGAAGCGCATTTGCTGGAACGTGTGCAGGAAGGTACGCTTGTTTTCTATCGGCTTTCTGAAGCTGGTTTGTCGCAAGAGTTGATGAACTGTGTTCTGTCGCTGGTGCCTGCTGATGATGCAGGCTTTAAGGCTGATATGGTCGCGCTTGATACAATTCGCGCTGAACGTGTTGCCTGGGCACAGGAGTATTTTCGCAAAAATGCAGAAAGCTGGGATGAAATACGCTCGCTTTATATATCGGAAAGTCAGGTTGAAGAAGCCCTTCTTGCTATGCAGGGTCGTAAAAACATTAACCGGATGCTGGATATCGGCACGGGTACAGGCCGTATGCTTGATGTTTTTTGTCCCTATGTTACCCATGCTACAGGGATTGACCTGTCACGGGAAATGCTTGCGGTGGCGCGTGCCAATATGGTTGAAAAAGGTCTGGCTAACGCACAGGTGCGCCAAGGAGATATGTATAGTCTCGGCGTAGAAGACAACAGTCAGGATTTGATCGTTTTTCATCAAGTGCTGCATTTTGCGCTCGATCCATTAGCGGCGATCAAGGAGGCTTCTAGGGCTTTGTCATCTGATGGCTGTATTCTGATTGCTGATTTTGCACCCCATGAAGAAGAGTTTTTACGTATTGAGCATGCGCACAGACGCCTTGGGTTTGCCGATGAGGAAATTGTGGGCCTTGCAAAAAGCGCAGGTTTGCAGCTCCGAGAAATTAAGCATTTAGACGGTGGTAAATTACAAGTTACGCTTTGGTGTTTTACAAAGCGTGTTGGTAAGGAGTAGGGCAGTGGCCCATTTTAATGATCCATATGGCAGGGCAAAGTCTCTGTTTGCTGAACCAGTAAAGGATGTGAATGTTTCTTTTGAGTTTTTTCCGCCAAAGACGGAAAAGATGGAAGAAACACTTTGGTCCTCTATTAAAACGCTGGAAGAGCTGAATCCGTCTTTTGTATCGGTTACATACGGTGCTGGCGGCGGTACGCGAGAACGCACCCATAATACGGTAAAGCGTATTTTGGATGAAACATCCATGAAGCCAGCAGCACACCTAACATGTGTGAGTGCGACAAAAGGCGGAAGTAAATGCTGTAATACAGGATTACTGGGATGCTGGCGTTCGCAGTATAGTAGCTCTGCGCGGTGATCCACCTGAAGGGGCGAGCCACTACCAGCCGCACCCTGATGGTTATGCAAATGCTGCAGAGCTGGTTTCTGGTATTCGGTCAATTGGCGATTTTGATATTTCGGTGGCAGCATATCCTGAAATTCATCCAGACAGCCCATCGCTTGCTGCAGACCTAGATAACCTGAAACGTAAAATTGATGCGGGTGCGACCCGTGCGATAACCCAGTTCTTTTTTGAAGCGGATAGCTATTTCAGGTTTTTGGATCACTGCCAGTCTTATGGCATAAATGTGCCGATCGTGCCCGGAATTTTGCCTGTCACTAATTTTGCATCCCTCAAGGGGTTCGCGGGGGCTTGTGGTTCGTCAATACCGCAGTGGCTCGGCGATATGTTTGAAGGGCTTGACGACAGGCCGCAAACACGCACGCTTGTAGCGGCCTCAATTGCTGCAGAAATGTGCCGCCGCCTTTATATTGGTGGTGTACGGGATTTTCATTTTTATACCCTGAACAGGGCTGAGCTTACATACGCCATATGCCATATGCTTGGCATTCGCGGTACAGCCGCAGAAAGTGCGTTATAATGACTGATAAAACAAAACAGCTAGAGCAATTATGCCGTGAGCGTATCCTGATAATAGACGGCGCTATGGGCACGATGATCCAGCGTTATAAGCTGCAAGAAGCTGATTACCGCGGTGAGCGTTTTGCCGACTGGCCCTCTGATGTGAAGGGTAATAATGATTTGCTGGTTCTGACAAAGCCAGATGTTATTGCGGCTATTCACGGTGAGTTTCTGGCGGCTGGGGCAGACATTATTGAAACCGATACCTTTAATGCTACGCGCATCTCTATGGCAGATTATGGTATGCAGGAATTTGCTCGTGAGCTTAATGTTGCTGGGGCTGCTCTCGCGCGCCGTGTTGCCGATGAATGGACGTTAAAGACACCAGAAAAGCCACGTTTTGTAGCTGGTTCTATTGGGCCAATGAACCAGTCACTTTCGGTTTCGCCAGATGTGAACAACCCCGGCTACAGGTCTGTTTCTTTTGATCAGGTAGTCGCAGCCTACAAAGAACAGGTTGAAGGTTTGGTTGAGGGCGGCGTCGATATTATTCTTATTGAAACTGTTTTTGATACCCTGAATGCAAAAGCTGCAATTTTTGCAACACAGGAAGTATTTGAAGAAAAGGGCATAAAACTGCCGATTATGCTATCCTGCACGGTAACTGATATGTCTGGCCGTAACCTTTCGGGGCAAACGGTAGAAGCCTTTTGGCACAGTGTGCGGCACGCTGTGCCATTTTCAGTGGGCCTGAACTGCGCTTTTGGGGCAGAGCATCTGCGCCCACACGCGGTTACAATTGCCCATATTGCCGATACTAATGTATGTGTGTACCCCAATGCTGGCCTGCCAAATGAAATGGGCGAATACGATGAAACGCCAGAGCAAACAGGCAGCATGCTAGGCCAGTGGGCCAAAGACGGGCTTCTCAACCTAGTGGGGGGGTGCTGCGGCACGACGCCAGAACATATTGCAGCTATTGCACGTGCTGTAGAGGGTATGAAACCAAGGGCAATTCCCCGCGTGGAAACAATCATGCGTCTCTCTGGTATTGATCCGGTTCAGATAGCAAGCATTACACCGACCAGGAAAAGTTCATGAGTAAGCCGATAGCACAGTTTATAAACGTAGGCGAGCGCACCAATGTTGCAGGCTCGGCGGTTTTTAAAAAACTTATCTTAGATGAAAAATATGATGAAGCCGTAAGTGTTGCGCGCCAACAGGTTGAGGGCGGAGCCCAGATCATTGATATCAACATGGACGATGCCATGCTTGATGCTGTTGATGCTATGGAGCGTTTTCTGAAGCTGATTGCGGCAGAGCCTGACATTGCCCGCGTTCCGGTCATGATCGACAGTTCAAAATGGGCCGTAATTGAAGCGGGCCTAAAGTGCGTTCAAGGCAAGGCTATTGTAAATTCTATCAGCATGAAAGAAGGAGCCGAGCCGTTTAAAGAGCAGGCCCGGCGCATCATGCGGTACGGTGCTGCTGTTGTTGTGATGGCATTCGACGAACAAGGGCAGGCCGACAGCATTGACCGCAAGTTTGATATTTGCAAACGGTCATACGATATTTTGGTGAACGAAGTTGGTTTCCCGCCGGAAGATATAATTTTTGATCCCAATATTTTTGCGGTCGCAACCGGGATTGAGGAACATAATAATTACGGTGTTGATTTTATCGAGGCAACGCGCCTGATTAAAACCCATTTGCCTTATGTTAAAATCTCTGGTGGCGTTTCAAACGTGTCTTTCTCGTTTAGGGGTAATAACCCTGTACGCGAGGCTATGCACAGTGTTTTTCTATACCATGCCATTCGGGCTGGCATGGATATGGGCATTGTAAATGCTGGCCAACTTACAGTTTATTCTGATATTCCGCCAAACCTGAAAGAGCGGGTAGAGGATGTTATTCTAAATCGCAGAGACGATGCCACAGAACGCCTGCTTGAAATTGCCGATGAATTTAAAGGTCATGGTGCTAAAGCCAAGGTGGAAGACCTCTCGTGGCGCGAACTGCCTGTTGCAAAGCGTATTGAACATGCCCTTGTGAAAGGCATTGCCGACTATATTACAGAAGACGCGGAAGCTGCCCGGCAATTATTTGAAAAGCCGATTCAGGTTATTGAAGGCCCCTTAATGGATGGCATGAATGTGGTGGGGGACCTGTTCGGTGCGGGTGAGATGTTCTTGCCGCAGGTGGTGAAATCAGCGCGCGTCATGAAACAAGCGGTAAATTACCTGCAACCCTATATTGAGGCCGAAAAAGAAGAGGGCGCAAAAGCCAAAGGCAAAATTGTGATGGCGACCGTAAAGGGCGACGTGCACGATATTGGCAAAAATATCGTCGGGGTTGTGTTGCAGTGTAATAATTTTGAGGTGATTGATCTGGGCGTAATGGTGCCGTGGCCCAACATCCTGAAGGCGGCAAAGGATAATGACGCCGATATGATCGGCCTTTCCGGGCTGATTACACCGTCGCTTGATGAAATGGTGACAGTTGCGGCCGAAATGCAGCGTGCAGGCTTTACGGTGCCGCTGCTTATTGGCGGTGCCACCACTAGCCGGGTTCACACCGCTGTTAAAATTGCCCCTGAATATGCAAGCGGCGTTACCCATGTGCTTGATGCATCCCGCGCTGTGGGGGTGGCTAGCACGCTGGTGTCTGATGATCTGAAAGCGGCTTTTGTTGCCAAAACCCAAGCTGAATATGCCGATATTGTTGCCAAACGGTTGGCAAACCCAAAAGCAGATCGGCTCATAGCGTATGCTCAGGCAAAGGAAAATAAAGCAAGCGCTGACTTTACTGGCTTTACGCCGGTTCGCCCATCCTTTACGGGCACCAAGGTGTTTGATGATTATCCGCTCGCGGAGCTGGTGGACCGTATTGACTGGACACCGTTTTTCCGCACATGGGAACTGGCAGGCAATTACCCCGCGATCCTTACAGATAAGGTGGTTGGTGAAAGCGCAACCAGCCTATTTGCTGATGCTAAAGCAATGCTAAAACAGATTGTGGATGAAAAATGGCTAACAGCAAAAGGGGTTATCGGCTTTTGGCCTGCAAACGCTGACGGCGATGATGTCATTCTCTATACAGGGGATAATAGAGAAGAAGAACTTTCCCGCATTCACTGCCTTAGGCAGCAAATAACAAAGCGTGAAGGCCGCACAAATGATTGCCTAGCTGATTTTGTGGCCCCAAAAGGCACCAAGCCTGATTGGGTTGGTGGCTTTGCAGTAACGACAGGGCACGGTATAGATGAACATGTCGCGCGCTTTAAGGCTGCGCACGATGATTATAATGAAATTATGCTGAAGGCACTTGCCGACAGGTTGGCCGAAGCGTTTGCCGAGCGTATGCACCAGCGGGTACGTACGGAATTTTGGGGTTATGCGGCGGATGAAAACCTTTCGAATGAGGACCTGATAAAGGAGCGATACAAAGGTATTCGTCCGGCGCCGGGCTATCCTGCGTGCCCAGACCATTCTGAAAAGCCAGAGCTTTTCCGCCTGTTGGGTGCAGAAGCGCAAACCGGCATTGAACTAACTGAAAGCTTTGCCATGCTGCCAACAGCAGCGGTTTCCGGGTATTATTTTGGCCATCCGGAAAGTCATTATTTTGGTATTGGCAAGATAGGCAAGGATCAGGTAGCAAGCTATGCCAAACGGCGTGGTGTAGACGTGGAGCAGGCAGAACGCTGGCTCAGGCCAAACCTTGGATACTAAGGTTTTGTAAAGTGTGGTATTTTGCCAAAAGGTTTTTTAATTCCCGTCCTGAATTTTAGGGCAACCTTATATCAGGCGAGGGAGTGGACATATGCTTATGATGTCGAGAACCGGCTGGTGAAAGCCACGAAGGGGCGCGCCATAATTCAGTATTATGTCCTCTTAATCAGCAACTGGATTTGGAACGGAATATGTGTTTGATAATTTTTGGGATAGTCTCACATTGCAATTGTGGTGCAGGCATACTCAGGGTTGATGTGGCGCACTAAATAATGGAAAAGGCAGGGATGGTAATACAGTTAAACAAGAAGAAGTTAGGAGCTGTATTTTCCTTTTTATTGGCAGGCTTTATGCTCTCTGTCTTTAGCGTTTTCCATTCAAGTGGACCGAGTATTCATAGATTGTTAGCCCCTTGGTTATGCTGTTGTTTCCATTCTTTATAGTGAATATTTTTATTCGTCTCTTCCTTATCAAAAAGGGCATGGTGCTGTGCGTGCCTTCTTTAAATAACTGAATGTAGATGAGAAGCCTTGGGGTGTTTTTAAATGGGGAAATCCCGGGGACACAGTGCTTAATTGCTATAGTAGGTTGCCCTTGTGGGGGCTATGTTTCCGCTTCTGTAGCGTGTGCTCAGTTTTTAAGGCTTAAGCTGTGGATAAAGCTCAAACAGGCGGGCGTTCAGCGCGTCGCGGCGGGCCCACAGGTCGCGGTACCAATCAAGCCGCTTGTGAGCGTGTTTAATAAGAAGGCGCTCTGACAGAATATAGTTTTTGGCATTTTGCCCCAGTGTTTTGCGGTATTCTGCATCCTGTGCTAGTTTTGCAAGGGCCCGTTCCCAGTCTTTTGAGGTGTGGGCAATAAGCCCTGTTATACTGTCTTCTATAGTGTCAGCATACACGGTTGGGCTTGCAACAACTGCAAGACCACCTGCACCAGCCTCTACAAACTTAATGTCGCTTTTATAGCGGTTAAATACACTGTTATCGAGCGGTTGCAGGCTGATGTCGCAGCTATGCAGCAGTTTAAGGTAGGTGTTATAGTCGCAGGCAGGTTTGAAAACTTTGTTTTTGGTGTTGAGAGCCGCAAAAAACTCCTCATCATGAAGAATAACCGCCCTAAGCTGTGGATATTTTGCGAGTACTTTGTTAAAGCTTTTAATAAGAGGCGCCCACGCATCTTTCCGGTTTAAGGCACCAAAAAACACCCGTATTTCTGTATCTGTGCGGGTTATGGGGGCTGGCATTTGAAACAGGTGGTTTTCAAATAGGGCCACTTCCGGGTTGTGCGGGGTAAAAGCATCATAAAGGGGTTTGGTGCTGCACTGCACAGCATGGCACATGCTAAAACGTTCCCAGTCAAGCGAGTTGGCACGCTTTGCCGCATTAAACGGGTTTTCTGGGTAATCATCATATTCAACAATGAAAAGATAATCGCGCTCAATTGCCTGTTTTACAGCTTTTGGCCAGCCATCTTTAGTCAGGAACCCGCGCTGTAAAATCAGGACCTTGGGTTCGTCTGAAGGCAGGCCCTCTATGAAGGCAAACTTTTTTTCTTGCAAGGCGATAGAGGCACCCAGCATCCGCATGGCTGCAATGGGGTGTTGTACCCTTACATTCATAAAGCTTGTTGCAAAGGCACAAAAGGAAATATGAACCGATGCATTTGGATATGACGCCATAGAGAAACCCTGTTTAAAGCAAGCAGACTGTACTGTGCCTGCAACGTGCAAAATTATAGCTGCTGGGTCAATTGGAATTAGCGCCTTCTGGTATACTGGTCTGCACGTGTAAAGCCTGAATAAAGTATCACATAAAAGAAGCGATATTAAATCGCGTCACAATATTGAAATATAGTTCCTTTAGTAGTTTCGATCGAAGTCTACCGGCAACTTTCACTGCCCACCCAGCCTTTGGCTGCGAAGTTTCATAAAGGACTTGGCGCGCCCGCGCATTTCCGAAGCTCAGATGTGGACAGCTTGAACCAGGGCTTAGAGGCTTAATTATCCCAATAAATTTGTCCGGACGGTGGTCCGGTTAAGCCATTTTGCATGGAGAATGAGTGTGCTCAGGAATCGATTAAATCTATTATCAAGTGTTTCTATAATGCCAGTGCTTTTGTTATGTGCTGGCACAGGCCTTACCTTTGTTGGTTCGGCGGCTGTATCTGCGCAGGCACCAGTGGTGCAGCCTGTGGAAGCTATAATTGCAGGTACCGTTACCGAAGCAGGCAGTGAAAGGCCGCTGCCGGGTGTTCAGGTGCATGTTACGGGGTTGGGTAAAACCGCAGTAACAGATGATCAGGGCCGGTACCGGTTCGCTAATATTGCACAGGGTGATTATACCCTTCGGTTTGAATATGTTGGTTTCGAGGATGTTACGGTGCCTGTTAGCATTGGCGCTTCAAACCGTGAGATGCTTCAAACCGTTATGGGCCGTGGGGGCATAGACGAAGAGATAGTGGTTACAGGCCGCAGGGCCGGGCAGGCCCGCGCGCTTAACGATCAATTTGCGGCTGATAATTCGCGCAATGTTGTGTCGGCTGACCAAGCAGGTCGCTTTCCAGATTTGAATGCCGCTGAATCGCTGCGCCGTATTCCGGGTGTGTCTGTACAGCGGGAAGTGGTTGGTGGTGAAGGGCGTTATATTTCCATCCGCGGTATGGATAGCGGCCTTAATAATACACAGGTGAACGGCGTGAATGCAGCCCAGCCTGAAAAGGAAAACCGCCGTGTACCGCTTGATATGATCCAGACCAGTGCTTTGTCACAAATCACAGTACATAAAACACTAACGCCAGATCTTGATTCAGATGGTATTGGCGGCGCTGTTGAACTGGAAACGGCAACAGCGTTTGATTTTGCGGGGCCTGTTCTTGATCTCAGTGTACGTGGCTACCATCAGGGGCTTGCAGGCGGCGTAGACCCGTTACTTCAGGCCATGTATGCAACACGTTTTGGTAGTGACGAGCAGTTTGGCATTCTGGCGGCAGTTTCCTATGCTGACCGGTCTACCAGTGGGTATGTGTTTTATAACGATGAAGACCAGCTAGCCCTTGTTGAAGATGAGCCGGATGCAGGGGTAACCCCACTGCAATATCATCTTACTTCCTATGAAAACCAGCGCGAAAATATCTCTGCAAACCTTGCTTTAAACTGGGCGGTTTCATCAGCAACTGACCTTGTTTTTAAGGCAAGTTATAACCGTTTGTTCGATCAGGAACTGAGTAAAGCCTTGTATTTTGAAGGTGGTACCGAAGATTATGACGACGAAGGCAACCTTATTATGACAGAGCCGGGCACCGCCAATATCTTTAATCAGTATGAAGAAACAATCCTGACCCAGCAGGTCTACACGCTGGAAGGCCAAACAACGGCGGGTGCCTTTACGTTTGATTATAGCCTTGGGTATTCTAGCGCGGTACGGGAAGAACCCTTTGATAACGAAGTAGCATTTGAAGCAGAACTGGAAAGCAATCTGTTTGGGTATGATTTTTCGGGTGATTTCCCCATGCCAAACCTGACAGCAAATGACCGCGCCACCATTGCAGACCCAAACAGCTATGAACTGGGTTATAATGATATAGATATCGACGATTCTAAAAACGAGCGATACTCAGCCAAATTTGATGTCACTTACGATCTTGGCTCTAACTGGTTGCACGAAATCAAGGGCGGTGTGAAGTTTGAACGTTCAAAACGAACGCTTTTTGAAGCGAACGTTATGGAGCTTTCTGGCCCCCTAAGCCTGACAGAATTTGGTGTTGGCGGGTTTGTAGATGTGTCGGATACTGGTGCACCGTATGATAAATATCTTTCTCTTGATATTGAACGGCTGAAAGATTGGCGCAATTATTCTCAGTCACTGGTTGACGGTAATGCTGATTTCGAAAATGAATATGTGGATGACGGCGGTATTCCAATTGATGAAGATAGCTATTCCAGCACGGAAGACGTTTTTTCTGGCTACCTAATGGGGCAGGCGACATTTGGGGAGCTTGAAATTGTTGGCGGTGTCAGGTTTGACCATACGCGCATTACCTCAGACAATTATGAAATTATTGAGCTGGAAGATCAGGATCCGATTTATTCGGATGTGACGGGCAAGGCACATTATACGAACTTCCTGCCGCGCTTGCAGGCGAACTACAGGCTTTCTTCAGATACCGTAATCAGGGCTGCATATTTCACCTCCATCGCCCGCCCTGAGCCTTTGTTTATTTCTGGTGCGATTGAGATTGAGGAAGATGACGGCGAAGTTGATGTAACGGTTGGCAACCCAGGCCTAAAGCCAGCTTATGCCCATAACTTTGATCTGAGCGTTGAGCATTATTTTGATACTGTTGGTCTTATCTCTGCGGGTGTTTATGCGAAAAAGATCAACAACTTTATCTTTAGCGGTATTGCAGGCGAAACCGAGGCTGACCGTACCCGCTTTGAAAATGACCCCCGGCTTGCTGGTAAAATAATTGATGATGTTACAACCTATACCAACGGCGAGCAGGCCACCATTTACGGCATTGAGCTTAATTTGGTTCAAAACTTTACCAGCCTACCGGGCGCATGGGGCGGGCTTGGTGTTTATGCCAACGCAACCTTCCAGCACAGCGAAGCAGAAACCGGCATTGAAGGTATGGAGGAAATCGATTTCTTCTATGCACCCAAAATGTTTTATACAGGTGCTGTAACATACCAGAAATACGGTGTTGAAGCGGCGCTGATATACTCATGGCGCGATAGCCAGATTGTCAGGCTCTCAAGCTATGATACCCCTATTGTTGAAGAGCCATACGGATCGTTTGATGCGCAAATTAGCTATCAGGTAACTGATGCGATTAAGCTATCAGTTGACGCCGTGGACATTTTCAATAGCGGTGATAAACCAATTGTTGATGAACGGTACGGCGATGGCACACATTATCTGGAGGGGGCAACCTACACGGGACGTACGGTTACCTTTGGTATCAATGCCAGATTCTAAGATGATGAAAGCAGATAAAAATGCTGGAGGCAGGGGTAACCCTGCTTCTCGGCGTGTGGTGTCTAACGATAAAGGCACTGTTTCAAAAGTTGTAGCTAAAAGCGAGGCTCCCTCGCTTTCCGCGCTTATTACCCGCAGGCATGTATTGCTATCAGGGCTTGCGGCTGTGGCTGTGGCGTCAGTCGCCGGTATGCGGTCACGCGCTGCATTGGGTGCGATAACACCAGAGCCTGATTTTGGAAGCTACAAGCAGCAAGTGCTGATCCGTTGGGGCGACCCGTTATGGTCCACAGCACCTGCGGTTGAACTGACAGCATTAAAACCACAAGATGCTGCACAGCGCTTTGGTTACAATAATGATTTCATTACGTTTCTACCGCTCCCTTATGGGAGCACATCCTCTGATCATGGGCTTTTGGTTGCAAATCATGAGTACCCCGTACCTCACCTGATGTTTAAAGGGGTGACGAGAGATAGTGTGCCGCAGGCACTGACAGATGAGCAGGTTGCCACCACGCTTGAATCAGTTGGCCTTTCGGTGGTTGAAATAAAACGCGGTGACGCAGGCTGGGCTATTGTAGAAGATAGCAAGTTTAACCGCCGTGTAACGGGTACAACGCCTATTAAGTTCTCTGGCCCTGCCGCGGGGCACCTGAAAATGCAAACTAGCGCTGATCTGTCAGGGCACACTGTGCTTGGCACACATGACAACTGCAACGGCGGTGTTACCCCGTGGGGCACGGTGTTATCAGGTGAAGAAGGATCGCAGGATTTTCTGGGGGGTGATATATCGAGTGCACCAGACTACGATCTTCTGATGCGCTATCACTATGATGACAGTACGCCCACGGGTAAATATGGTTGGCCGGGCTATGACAAGCGCTTTGATATAGCCACAGAGCCAAACGAGCCGAACAGGTTTGAATGGGTTGTGGAGCTAGATCCATATGACCCTGCGGCGGTGCCGGTGAAGCGAACAGCCCTCGGCCGTTTTGCCCATGAAGGGGCACACTGCACACTTGCGCCTGATGGCCGTGTAGTTGTCTATATGGGTGATGATTGGGAATTTGAATATTGCTACCGGTTTGTGACAGACCGTGCGTATAACCCTGATAATCGCATTGCCAATAAAGACTTATTGGATGAAGGCGTTTTGTCTGTTGCTTGCTTTTCCGAAGATGGTACCGTTCTTTGGAAGTCACTTGTTTACGGCAAAGGGCCTCTGACAGCGGCAAACGGTTTTGCAGATCAGGGCGATGTTCTTATACAAACGCGCCGCGCGGCTGACCTTCTCGGCGCAACCCCAATGGATAGCCCTGAGGGCTATATGCCAGACCCAAGTACGGGGAAGGTTTATATTACCTTGTCTGGCAATGAAGACCGTGCGGAGGCTACCGTAAACGCTGCTAACCCACGTGCTATGAATAAAAGTGGCCATTTGCTTGAGCTTACACCGCCTGATAGCGGGGCCGGGCCAGACCATGCAGCAACCATGTTTGAATGGCAGGTCAGGCTTTTATGCGATGAAGACACCATGAAAGCATCCGGGTTTCACCCTGCAACAAAAACGAATGGCTATTTTTACGCGCCAGATAATATCAATTTTGACCCGGAAGGGGCTATGTGGATATGCAGTGACGGGCCAAATGTGCGCGGTGAAGATGGCTTGTGGAAAATGGAAACCCGCGGCGAAAATGCGTGGTTATCTCAGCTTTTCTTTCTGTCACCACAAGGGGCAGAGTGCTGCGGCCCGGCATTCACGCCAGATGGCAAAACCATGTTTGTCGCTATTCAGCACCCAGGGCAGGATTCTGCCTCAATCAAAGATGCGATAACACGGTGGCCTGATTTTGTTGACGGCGAGCCACCAAGGCCGTCTGTTATTGCAGTTATGTGGGAGTGATAATCAATGCCCGTAAATAGCTAAGGTATTTACGGGTCTTTTTCGGGTCGCTCTAGCCTACTGTGTGCTGCAATAATAGCAGTTCTGCCCATCAGGAAATATTAATAGAGCTCAGGCCAGCTGCGGCCCTGACTAAAGACTTCAACATCTAAGGCGTATTCCCGAACTCCTACTATCCTTTGCTTGCGGCGCTTAAGGGCGATGATGGCGGCCTTGACCAGCCCGGTTTCTGTATTTTTACCCCGAACCAGCACAGTGACAACGACCTGTACATACTACGGGTGACCGTTTTTTAGAAGCCCTTATCCGTAAGCTTGATCGTATCACCCTTCTCGATGTTGACGAGACTGCTCAGGCTATCCCGCGCATTATACCGCTTATTAAAAAAGACAGTAATGTTACTAAATAGTGGTGCTTTAAAATTATAATAAAGCGGCATAATATCAATAAATGATGAGCCAAATACTCATATCATATAGCGCTCAATCTGAGACAAATGTTCTGACGACGGACATCCTACTTTTCCCTGCTGTAGGGAAAAGCATGCTTTACTTTAACATAAAACCAATAGATGCGCATCGCGGTATCTTCTAGCTGGCTAAGTAAATTCAGCATCAGAGGCTATCACATAAGCTCCATGCCAAATTTGTAATTAACTATTAATAATCTTACTCTACAAGCTGTACAGCGAACTTATGTTTTAAAAGGCCTGTGATCACCTAATGTCAAGGGCTTTCACTTTTGATGGTCTACAAAAAAAAACATAAATATGCGATTACATTGCTGCTCTATTTATTTCACAATATCTAGCTTGAGCCACATGAAATTTGATACGTATCTATAAGTCTAAAGAGCGAGCTTGCACAATTTATAATTAGATACTTCGGCGTATAATCTCTTTGGTGCAGGGGTAATACCCGGAGACGAGCCGATTGCGGGTCGCGAAGCGGACGCGTCAGCACCCGAAGGGGCGCAACGTCATCATGATGGTAGTAATGGTACGCTGCTCAGGCAATATGTGAACGGGCAGGTGATTGATGAGCGGTTGATCTATCTTGATCATGTGAACAATAAGGAAAGCTATTATCACCGCAACCATCAGGGCAGCATCATTGCGCTTGCGCAGTCAACTGACGGCGTGAGTGAGGGGCCATACACCTATGATGCGTATGGGCCGGATACCGGATGATGAAACAGCTGGCCAGCCGTTCCGCTACACGGGCCGCCGGTATGACGCAGAGACAGATCTCTATTACTACCGTGCGCGCTACTACAGCCCTAAGCTGGGCCGTTTCCTGCAAACCGACCCGGTAATGCCCCCATTATAGAGGGCTTCAAAAGTAGAACCGTTATGCAGCCAAGAGCATGCCCTTGGCGAGTTTTGTTCTTTCTTTTGCCCTTGTTTCACCCTTTGAGGGTATTCATGATTGACTGGAGATTCTCTATTTGAGCATTATATTTTTACCAGTAGCTTACCTGTGTTTCCGCCTGTATAGAGAAGGTTTAGGGCATTTGGGGCGGCTTCTAGGCCGTCCACAATATGTGTGGGCATTTTCAATTTACCGTTAGCAACCCAGCTAGCGAGCTCTTTAAGTACATCTGGCATAATGTCAGCATGATCCAGGATAACAAACCCGCGTACTGTTAGCCGCCGCATGATAAGGTTCCTGAACATGTAAGGTCCCGGAACAGGCTCTGAGCTGTTATAGCTGGATATAAGGCCGCAAATGACAACCCTGCCAAAGTCCTTCATGTGTGTTAGGGATGCATCTAGAATATCACCGCCCACATTTTCAAAGCAGAGATCAATGCCATCTGGGCACAGTTTGCCAAGAGCCTCTGTTACATCCTCCGTTTTATAATTTATAGCAGCGTCATATCCGAACTCATTGACAATCATGGCGCATTTTTCATCAGACCCGGCAATGCCTATAACACGGCAACCCCGGATTTTAGCGATTTGCCCCACAATGGTGCCGACGGCACCTGCAGCACCGCTCACAACAACAGTCTCATTTTCCTTTAGACCACCAATTTCGTGCAGTCCGACATGGGCGGTTGGGCCCGCGACGCTAAGGATCGCGAAGGTTTCAGCAAGGTCAAGGCCATCTAGTACAGGGAAAAGGTCGAAGCTATCCCCGTTAGTGATAATATGGTCAGACCATGTATGGAGGCCAGCGGCATAGCGGCCAACCGGAAAGTTAGGATTTCTGCTTTCAATAATCTGCCCAAAAACAAAGCCTCGCATGGGGTCACCAATGTGGACCGGCTCCATATAAATATCCCAGTCGCTTAACCAAACACGGTTTGTGGCATCAAGGGAAAGATAGATGGTTTTAAAGAGGAATTCGCCGTCTTTCAGCGGTGGTATTGGCAGTTCTTTGAGAACAAAAGTGTCGCTTTCGATCATATTTTTTGGACGTTTATTGAAATGCCAGCTTTTTGCAATTTTTACAGTCATGGTCTTCCCCTTTATTTCCCCAGTGTAATGTTTTCTATCTGGCGTGTCCTTTGGTGTTTTCATAAAGTGTCACAACGCAGGCGCCGCCAAGGCCTATGTTGTGTTGCAGGGCAAGCCTCGCTCTTTCAACTTGCCTCTCACCAGCACTTCCCCTTAGGTGGGATGTTAATTCATAGCACTGCGCAAGGCCGGTTGCTCCAAGGGGGTGACCTTTCGCCAGTAATCCACCAGACGGGTTAACAACAAACTGGCCACCATAGGTGTTATTGCCGTCCCTTATAAAGCGCTCAGCTGTGCCTTCTGGTGTTAGCATTAGCGATTCGTAGCTTAAGAGTTCGTTTGCGGTGAAACAGTCATGAAGTTCAATAACATCAAGGTCTTCTGGATTAATACCGGCGTCAGTGTATACCTGCTCAGCAGCCTTTCTGGACATGCCAGCTCCTACTGTGTTGCGAAGATCATCTTTGTCAAAGGAGGCTGCTTCATCCGTTGTGAAGGCTTGAGATTTTATAACAATATCACCATTGATGTTATGTTTTTTTGCAAATTCTTCGTTGCATAAAATGGCTGCGGCTGCACCGCATGTTGGGGGGCAGCACTGAAACCGTGTAAGCGGCCCAAACATTTTTGGTGAGGCTAAAACCTCTTCAACAGTAATGGGGGCACGAAGAAGGGCATGGGGATTTTTGCCTGCATGCTTTCGGGCCTTCTCGGTGATCATGGCGAATGTTTCATCGGATGCGCCGTAACGCTCTTGGTAATCAAGCGCGGCACCCCCAAAAAGCCTGAGTGCCATAGGTGCATCTGATGTGCCAAAACGTTCATCAATTGTGCTAAGAAAGTCTGCAAGTGGATCGGGGCGGTCCTTGTAAACGGAAGCAAGTGATCCGGGTGACATTTGCTCAAACCCCAGAGCAATAACACAGTCGGTAACACCGTTTGCAATCACCTGCCGCGCTAAAAATAGGGCGGTTGATCCTGTTGCGCAGTTGTTATTAACATTAACGATAGGAATACCGCTTAGTCCAACAGGATAAAGCGCCGCTTGCCCTGATGTGCTGTCTCCGTATACGTAGCCAGCATATGCCTGTTTGACGTCACTGTAAGAAACACCGGCGTCTTCAAGGGCCGCTTTGGCAGCCGCTGACCCCATAGTGCGGTAATCAGCGCTATCACCGGGTTTCTTAAACGGAATCATGGAGATACCGGCAACAATAACGTGTTCGGGCATAGAGTTTTCCTTGTTTTAGCAATCTTAAGGCGCAGTTTTTCAGCTTACAGTCAGGTCAAAACCACCCGAAAGGGTGGGGCGGGCGCGCCTGTTTAGTTGAATTATCAGGGTGCCTACTAGAAATGGTGGTATAACAAGGTCAGGAAGTGAATGAAAAACGGGACATTAAGGGTGGATTTAATCCGCGAAAATCTTCTAGACCGCATACGGCAAGCAAAGGATGCGCAGCTAATCCTTATTCAGGCCCCAGCGGGGTATGGCAAATCTACTTTGCTGCGCCAGCTTGCTGAAGATGCTGAGGAACATGGTGCAAAGGTTGCTTGGATTACCCCTGTTTCGCAAGATGCAGACGTTTCCCGTTTTATGCGTTTGTTCAGTGACGCTTGTGCCCGTATCGCCGATAAGACAACAGCGGCCTCCCTTAAAAATGCAGGGCATGATGTTGCTGGTTGGTTTGCGACTATAGAGGGGTCTGCCACTTTTCTTTTTGATGAATATGATCAAATTCAAGACCCGCAGGTGGATGCACAGCTGAGGCAAATCATAGCCGCTTTACCCGAAAGCAAACGTATTGTAATCGCGACACGCACCACCCCCAATATTGCCAGTTCTAAACTGAAATTAATGGGCAAAGCTGTTGTTCTTGGAAGTGTGGACCTTAAGTTTGACCTTGGTGAAGCTTACCAGTTTATGACGGAGAGGACCCATCTGGGCCTAGAAGAGGTCCAGCGGCTCTATAGCCGGGTTGATGGCTGGCCGGCAGCTCTGCAATTCCTTAATCTATCCCTCGAGTCCGGTGGGCATACAGCTGTTCGGGCTATGCGCAGCGGCATGAATCAGGAAGTGCTGGATTATTTAGCTGAAGAAGTATTTTCCTTACAAGAGAGCTGTGTTCAAGACCTGTTACTGAAAATATGCTTGCCTGACAGACTGTGTGACAGTCTTGTTAATACGCTTACTGGACAGCAGGATGGTTTGAATACACTGAATGATCTAAGCCGTTCAGGCCTTTTTCTTGATCCTGTTGACGGTGATCGGCACTGGTTCAGGTTTCACTCTGTTTTTGGTGATTTTTTAAGGGGGCGGTTGGCACGTTCTAACAGTAATGAACAGCTTGCAAAGATGCATGTTGAAATCGCTAATTGGTTTGCGGGTCAAGGCATGCGCGAAATGGCTGTGAAACACTATTTGGCGGCTGGTGACCAGACTATGGCTATCGATTGCTTGGAGCAGGTTGTCGGCAAGCTTATCCGTGAAGAACGGCTGGGGCTTGTGATTTCGTTTGCAGAACAAATAGACAGTCAGATGCTACAAGGCTCTGTGAAACTTGTTGAAGCTGCCTCAATTGCCTACGGGTTTCAGCGTGAATTTTCCAAGGCGCATAATCTGATTGATTGGCGAGAAAAAAACTTGCCTGATGATGATAATGCGGCCCGTGCCGAGATGGAAATTCTTCGCGCGTTTGTGCTGGCGGCTGAAGATAGAGTGATGGAAATGGGCGAAGTTGCTCGCGATGCAGAAAAATGGCTCAGTGATGAACAATCCTTTTCAAAGGGAGTTGCCTATAATGCGCATGCTTTTTGGCTTGGCGCTCAAAGCCAATTTCAAGAAGCGTATGATCTGTTGCTACGTGCGCAGCCATTGCATGAAAAATCGGGTAGTTTTTTTGGTAAATCTTACGCTGATTCCATTCATGCCAGCTTGAAACTGGCTGAGGGTAATCTTGCTGAGGCCACAGCCGATTTAACCCGTGCACTGGAAGGTATAGAATCTGACGCTCCGCCGGGGGCACTAGCGGGCGGTGTGGTTGCAGCTCACTTGGGTGATGCCCTTTATGAAAGTGACAGGCTCCGCGAGGCAGAAGATGTTATTCAGGCTTATTTGCCGCTTATCGAGCAGCAATGCATCGTGGACCCATACTGTCTTGGTATGGTGAATTTGGGGCGTATGGCCGTTTTGAAAGGCAAACAGGAATATGCCCATGAAATATATGAACGGTTAATTACCTCTGGTCATAAATACGGTCTAACACGGCTTGTTAATTGTGGGCGTGCTGAACTTGCGCGGGAAGCAACTCTAAATGGTGATTTTGATACCGCTGAACGGCGGTTGCGGGCGCTTGGTTCAGAAGCACGGATGTCCCTTGATGGACAACTGTGTTTTGTCTCCAGCGAACTTGAAGTACAGCGCATTACCTATGCGCGGTTTCTGGTTCACAGCAAACAACAAGGTGAAGCACGGGCAATTCTGCAAGCTGAAATAAGAACGGCAACCCTGAAGAAACGCATCAGGCGCCTTATCAGGCTGAAAACGCTATTGGCAATTAGCCTGGACATGGACGAACAGCATGCACATTCAAGCCGTGTGATGATGGAAGCCTTGCAACTTGCAGCACCGGGCGGCTTAAGGCGTATTTTCCTGGATGAAGGGCCTGCCGTTAGCAAAGTGCTGAACCGCCTGTCTGCAGAAAATTTTGCGCATTCGCCAGAGTGGGTAGATGACCCAATCGCTGGATATGTAAAAGACCTCGTTGCCCGTGCTGGTGGGAGTGGGGGCAAGGCAAATGGCTTTGATAGCGACAGCGACGGAGAACTTGCACTCGGCGAATCATTAACGCCGCGCGAGGTTGATATTTTGAAGTTCTTAGCAAGTGGCCACTCAAATAATGACCTTGCTGACAGGCTTGCTGTTTCCAGAAACACGGTAAAATTCCATCTCAGGAACGTTTACGCAAAACTGTCTGTAAACAATAGAATGCAAGCTGTTCAAGCAGCGCGGCATTATAAATTGATCGATTAAATACATTTCTTTTGTCCATCCTATCCTACTGGGTGGGGTGGGCGGCCCCTTCTTACTGCAAACCAGTATCCACGGATAAGGAACGGGTGGGTTTTCCCCACCTCAAGTGGGAGGGTCTCCGGTTATGGGGCTATTGGTCAGCATAGATAATGGCGGAACGCTAACTGATATATGTGCATTTGACGGCAACAAAGTCGTCCATGCAAAAACGTTAACGACACCGCACGATTTAACAGAATGCCTTATGACGGGCTTGTCAGCACTGTCTGATAAATTGGATGATAAACCTGAGTTGCTTGAGCTTGTAGCATCAATTGATCATCTTAGGTATTCAACAACACAAGGAACGAATGCCATAGCGCAGCGCAAAGGGCCGCGTATTGGTATATTATTGTCTGATGAAAAGCAGAAGGATGCTTTATACGCAGCCTCACCAGAGCTGTTCGATGCCTTTATTGATACACGGTTCAGTTATGTAGGCGGGCAGTCCGACAGGGAAGTTGTGCAAACAGTTCGTAACCTAGTGGCCAGAGGGGCCAGCCGTCTTGTTGTGTGCCTTGGCGGCGATAGTTTTGCTGCAAACGAGCCAAAGCTTAAAAGAGCACTTTATGCTGCGTTCCCGCGTCACCTTCTGGGGGCAGTGCCCTTATTGTTTTCAGCTGATCTGGTGCCGGGTGCTGACGCCACACAGCGTGGCTGGACAAGCGTTATTAATGCTTTTCTGCATCCATCAATGGAGCAGTTCCTACATAATGCGGAAGAGAAACTGCGCTATCGGCGCATTCGAAATCCACTTCTTATTTTCCGCAATGATGGTAGTTCCACCCGTGTTTCACGGTCTATTGCGATCAACACCTATTCTTCTGGCCCGCGCGGCGGTGCTGAGGGTGTTGCTGTTCTTGCGGCCCTTTATGGTAATGACAAAATGGTTTCCATTGATATTGGGGGCACAACGACAGACCATTTGGTGCTTGAAAACGGTAAGGTTGCTGAAGACCGCTGCGGGCATGTTGAAGATGCGCCTGTGGCGTTCCCAATGGCACGTATCAACAGCGTTGCTGTTGGTGGTGGCTCAATCCTAAAGGTTGTAGATGGAACTGTTAAAGTGGGGCCTGAAAGTGTTGGTTCATTGCCGGGGCCTGCTTGTTTTGGGCGCGGCGGCACCGAGGCAACCATAACTGATGTCTTGCTGGTGGCAGGCCTGTTTGATCCTAAAAGTTTCTTTGGGGGCAAACTGGTTTTGGACCGAGATAGAGCCCTGAGGGCTGTCACAGATAATATTGCGACGCCGCTTGGGATTAGCCTTGACGTTGCAATCACGCGTGCAGTTGACGCGTATGATGAAAAAATTGCGAAAGCAATAGCGTGCCCTGCAAACGGCGATGATGTCACAACCCTAATGGCCTTTGGCGGGGCTGGCCCGATGAGTGCCTGCGGTATTGCTGAAAAAGCCGGGATTAATACTGTTTTGATACCTCGGTATGCGGCAGTTTTCAGTGCCTTTGGTATTGGTTTTAGCCCTATTCGCCACGTTCACAGTAAGTCAGTTGGTAGCTTTGATGCGACAGATATTGAGGCCATTCAAGCTGTGCTTATGGAAACGGCTGCTCGGTCGATGACCAGTGAAGGTTTTGACATTGAAGGCTGCGAGTTGGTTTGGCGGGCGGTTGTTGGTACGGCTGTTATGCCGCTTGCGGAAGCACCTGCTGGGGTAGGGGGGCTTGTGGAACTGGAAGTTGTTCGGCCAATTCCAACAATTGGGCTAAATGCGGCAGTTACGGCAACTACACATCAGGCGAAATCCTCAGAAATACGCGATATTTCAGGTGGACTGCCCCTCTATAAACTGGAGGAACTAGCCGTAGGTGACTGTGCTGCTGGGCCGTGCCTTGTCGAGGAAGAATTTTTTACAGCATGGATCAAGCCTGGCTGGCAGTTCACTGTCACGGCCAACAATGACCTGCTTGTAGAGCGTAAAGGAGAATAGTGCCATGCGTGTTTTTATTACAGATGCACTGATTATAGATCTGGAATCTGAGAACTGGGTTTGCCGTTCGTGCGATACAGAGCTGGGTTCTGCCAGAGAATCTTATAAGCATTTCATGAAGGTTAGGCCGCGGGATCCAAAAGAGATTCATGCCCCCATTATTGACCCAAACAAATATGAAATCACATTTGCACCAGACGCAAACTGGGTACAAATCGTTGAATATTATTGCCCGCACTGTGCCCGCCTTGCAGAAGCTGAGTATTTGCCACCGGGTCACCCACCTGCACATGACATTGAACTGGATATTGATGCCCTTAAAAAACAATGGGCAGAAAGGGAAGAATTGTCAGAGCCGGTTATGGGGCCTGAGTTTGTGGCGCCGCCACATCACCATAAGAAGGGTGGGCATTAATCATGCGTAGAGTTTCAGTAGATATTGGGGGCACCTTTACGGATTGTTTCCTTGTTTGGGATGATCATTATGTAACGGCCAAGGCCCTTACAACACATCAAAACCTTGCACTTGGTTTCAATGCGTCGCTGGCGCATGCTTATGACCAGATTGGTTTGTCACTCGAAGATGTTATGCAGCAAGTGGATAGCGTCCGCTATGCTACAACTCTTGGTACAAACGCGCTGATTGAGCGTAGGGGCCCAAAAGTTGGCTTGATTACAACGGCTGGTTTTGAAAGCACTGTTCCCTTAAGCCGTGGGCGTGGCTACGGTGAAGGTGTATCTGAGCGGTTCAAAAAAGACCTGCCGATGGCCGAGCGGCCTGATCCGATTGTGCCTATTCCGCTTATTGCCGGGGTGCGTGAACGCCTATCAGAACGCGGTGAAGTGATTATGCCGCTTGATGAGGAAGATGTACGCAAGCAGGTTCGCCGTCTGGTAGATAGGGGCGCGCAGGCTTACGTCGTCAGCCTTGTGAACTCAGTTGTGAATCCAGCCCACGAAATCCGTGTAGAGGAAATAATCAGGGAAGAATACCCTGAACATACACTTGGTTCAGCACCAATTATTTTGGCACACATGGTTGTGGGCCGTAAAGGTGAGTATGCAAGAACGTCATCAGCTATCATTGATGCTTTTTTGCATAAGGCCATGTATCTGGGTCTTTCGTCACTAGAATTAAACCTGAGGGATAATGGTCACGAGCGCCCGATGCAGGTGGTGCATAATTCTGGTGGGATGGCGCAGCTTAATTCAACGGATGCTTTGCAAACTATCCATTCAGGCCCTGTTGCTGGCATCAGTGCTTCAGAGCATTTGGCCGCTGAAACAGACATTGGCAACATTGTTTGCAGTGATATGGGCGGGACATCATTTGATATTGGCCTAGTGGTTAAAGGCGGGGTGAAGTTTTATGATTTTAACCCTGTTATTGAGCGCTGGATGGTTAATGTGCCGATGGTGCACCTTGTAACGCTTGGGGCAGGCGGTGGATCTATCGCCCGGTATGATAGGCTTCGTAAAACAATCGCTGTTGGCCCTGAGAGTGCGGGGTCTGACCCCGGGCCAGCCTGCTACGATAAAGGCGGTAGGGCTGCAACGGTCACTGATGCTGATCTGGTCCTTGGGTACTTGCAACCTGATGATTATGCGGGTGGCAGGATTACCCTGAACGAAGACCGCGCGAAAAGCGTTATGCGCCGGACGATTGGCAAGCCACTAGACATCGATGAGATTGAGGTTGCCAAACTTATCAAGCAAAAAATTGATAATGATATGGCCAATGGTATTGCACAGGAACTGCGCGCGCGTGGTTATGAGCCTGATAATTTCACGCTGCTTTCATACGGTGGTAACGGTGCTTTGCATGCATGCGGTATTGCCAGTGTGATTGGTATTAATAGGGTTTTTGTGCCGCCGTTTAGCTCAATTTTCTCTGCTGTTGGTGCGGGTAATATGGACCAGCTTCATATCCATGAGCGATCCCTTTACTTGCAGGTGTATGACAGTGGTACACGGAAACTGCTTTCTGATTTTGATTCCTTTAATGCACATATCGAACAGCTTGAAGAGCGCGGAAAAGCAGACCTTATTCGTCAAGGCTACGACGAAAAAGACATTGAGCACCGGCTTGAACTGGATATGCGTTATGGTAACCAACTGGCGCAAACTGCCGTAGTTGTTAGTAAAACACGTATTGAAAATGCTGATGATCTTCTTGATGTTATTGGTGTGTTTGGGAAGGACTACGGCAAAAGATACGGCGAAGGCAGTCAGGCCCCTGAAGCGGGTATTCGTGTCAATACGGTTCGTGTTGCGTCCTACGTGCAAACACCAAAGCTGAAATTTTCTGGCGTTCTGCCAAAAGGCAGTGACCTTAAGGATGCGCCTGCCGCGCCGGTGAAGCGCGCCTGCTATTTTGTGGGCCATGATGACCCTATTGAAACAGGGTTTTATGACCTTGAAAGTCTTGATTTTGGCTCTGTTGTGCAAGGGCCTGCGGTTATCACATCACAGTCAACAACCTTCCTTGTCGAGCCCGGCTGGCAAATCTCCATTGGAAAGTATGGATCAGGCTGGTTGCAGCGCAGTGAACAAGGTTGAGGAGAGATACAATGAGCATTGAGAACGTAAATACCCAAAAATCTAGTGCGGCAGATGTTCAAAGCGATTCTGTCAGTGAGTTCCTGAAGGATACGAGCCTGTTTTTGGCGCCCGACAAGGAAATCATGGATAACCACGGCATTGAAGACCGCACCGTTCTAGAAGAACGTAGCATGCAGGCTGAAAATGATCCGGCAAAACTGGAAATTGTCCGTGAGCGACTGCTTGCTGGCGCCAATGAAAGTTTTGATATGCTGGAAAATATGGGCGCAGCACCGGGGGCGAAATGGGGGGACTGTGTTTCCGCTATTTTCACGGCGAAAGGCGATCTTAGCCTTGCGAGCACAGGCGGTGTGGTTATTTTTTGTAACCTTGTGCAATACCCCATCAAGTACATCAATAAATACTGGACAAATGAACCCACAGTGGGTGTGCGGGAAGGCGATGTGTTCCTTGTAAATGATGCCCGCTACGGTCAGGCACATAATACGGACCAGTCCATGATGATGCCGGTTTTCTGGGAAGGTGAACTGGTTGCATGGGTGGGGGCCACTGTACACGAAGGTGAAAACGGCGCTATTGAGCCGGGCGGTATGCCCTCAATGGCAGAGCAGGTATGGGATGAAGGCTTGAAAATGTCTCCATTCCGTGTTGCGGAGAATTATACGCTGCGCCGGGACATTGTTACGTTTCTTCAAAACTCTGTTCGAGAACCAAAATTACAGTATTCCGATATGAAAGTGAAAATGTTCACCTGCCGCCGCCTTGAGCAACGTGTGCATGAAGCCATAAAGGATTACGGCCTTGAAGCCGTTGTGTCTTGCTTGCGCTCCAACCTTGAAGACACTGAGGCAGAAGTACGTCGCCGCCTTCAGGAATGGCCAGACGGTACAACACGGCATGCATGGTGGACAGACGGCACTTTGCGTGAAAATGCGCTCATTAAAATTAATCTGACTCTCACTAAAAAAGGCGACACTTTGACCTTTGATTACAGGGGGTCATCGCCTGAGTTTACCAACAGGTCTAATAATTCGCTGGATATTACCTTGAAGGGGATGTTGGCACAGCTTTTTTTAACGTACATATGGCCGGATTTGCCTCGGAACCAAGGGGTTCTTAATCCCATCAAGTTTTTGTTTGATGAAAAATCCATTTTACGCCCTGCCTTTGGGACACCAAACGCACAGAGCATGATGTCGGTTTTTACAGCATGGAGTGTGGCGCAGGTTTCAACCATGAAGTTCCTGTATTCCGTACCCAGCAAATACACTCGTGTGATTGCTCCGTGGTTTAACATGATTAACACGTTTCTATTTGGCGGTGTAACCCAGCATGGTGAAATGGTTGGGAACGTATGCGCGGACATTAACGGCATGGGCGGTGGTGCTTTGCCTGACCGCGACGGACAGCATAGCTGTGCGCCAATTTTTGCAACCATGGCCGATCTAGGTGAACAAGAGTTCATGGAAGAAGAAATGCCCTTTGTGCAACTGGTTTCCAAAAAATTGATGCGCGACAATCAGGGCTTTGGCCGGCAACGCGGTGGTATGGGGTACCAGATGATTTTGGCGCTGCGGGACAGCCCCGCATGGGGGTTCATGCTGACAGCAATTGGTTCGAAATTCCCGAATATCCCTGGTCTGTTTGGCGGCTATGGGTGTCCAACATATCCACTATGCCGGATTCAGGGTGTGGATGTGTTTGATGAAATGCATGCTGATCCATCGAAGTTTCGCTATTCCATCGAAGAATTGATGAACCAGCAACCATTTGAAGAAGGCGAATATAGCACGCATCCTATGTTCCTGCCTTATTCACTGGCTTCGCGCGGCGAGCTTTATATGATTTCACAGGGCACAGGCGGTGGCTTTGGTGATCCGCTTGAACGTGACCCCGCTGATGTAATGCGCGACTATGAAGAAGACTTGGTTTCAGAAGATGTTATTGAGCGTATATATCATGTTGTGTTTGACCCTGCGACACGGATAGTTGATGAGGCGAAAACCGCCGCTGCGCGTCAGGTTGTCAAAGATGAACGGCTTGCAAAAAGCATGAGTTTTGAAGACTTCAAAAACAGTTGGGTTAAAGATAAACCGTCTAGCGATGTACCATATTTTGGTTCATGGGACGACCCGTCGATGGTTTATGCCGGTTCGCCAGATAAATATTATCCAGCAGGGGAAGTGACCCCGCCTGTGATGATGCCTAATCCACTTAACGTCAAAATCGCAAAACTGGAGGCTGAACTGGCTGCCGCGCGCGGGGAAAGCGTAGCATCATGAGTGCGAAGGTTTGGATTGACGGCTACGACTATGCCGTCGGCCTCTTAAGGGCAGGGGGTGACCCTTGGGGCCAACCTGATGGCATGGGGCTTTTTTGCGGTGAGGTGTTGAAGCTATTATCCGCAGATTATTTTATGCTGCCAGTTGCACCGCTTTTGCAAAAACATATGACACAAACAGACGGTGACCCGGAGGATATTGCGGAAGCCCTCAATGACGCTGTTGAAGACGGTGCGTTACTTGGTGAACTTGAAACTGCAATTGCTTCCCTGTCTGCAAACGGCGTTCTCTCTAATATTCTTCTGGTTTTGCCGGGGCCTGCCACTGCTGTTTTATCGAACAGTGATGAAGATGCCATGGACTTGGCAAGCCTTGCGCTTGGGGACATTTTAAGAAAGGCCGGTTCGGCTTCTATTGTCCAGATTGGGCTTGATGAAAAGCATACTGCAGGGCTTCAAATGGCATCCAGCATGTTTCGCATTGCTGACCATTTTGGCCTTTCTGTTGCCGTATTAAACCACCAGCACGGCGAACAAGCTGCAAAAGCTTTTCCTGCAGCGGATAGCAGTGAACTGTTCGCGCAGTGTCAAACAATTGGCCCCGATGCGTTCAAGTCAGGCGGTGCCGTCAATGCTAATGCTATGGATGTTCGGATTATGATCCCGGCAGATAGCAATCCAGAGTTTGTTTTGTCGCGCATTAAAGATTTGAAAGAGGGGGCGTAGATGCATAAGACCCTACTGTTTCACGACATGTTTGACTTTTTAGTGGGGTCACGCCCAGCGCAACTGTGTGTAAGGGATGATAGACGTGCTTTAACGTTTGCAGAGGCTGCCCTTGAGGTGAACAAGATCGCAAATGGCTTGGTGTCACTTGGCCTCCAGAAAGGGGATCGGTTTGGATACCTTTCCAAAAACTGCGCTGATATGTGGCTGATGTATTTGGCTGCCTCTAAAACGGGTGCTGTGCCCGTGCCACTTAATTACCGCCTAGCGCCCGCTGAATGGGAATTTATTCTAGAAAATGCCGGTGCCAAAGCCCTATTTGTTGGCGCAGGATATACTGAGGTTGTTGCTTCCATCAAAGACCGTTTAACTACGATTAAGCATTTTGTGGCGTTCGAAGACGAACTTGCCGGTGCCGTGCTGTATGATACGTGGTTTGATAATCAGTCAGATCAACTTCCAGATATCAACGTGCATTCCGATGATATTTTCTATCAGATGTATACAAGCGGGACTACTGGTTTGCCAAAAGGGGTGCTTGTCACCCACGAAAATTACGCTGCCAATTTGGCACAATGCACCAATATGGTGACACGATTACCAGATGCCGGAGATACAGTACTTGTGGTAACGCCGCTGTATCATGCGGCAGCAGTTTGGATCGCGGCTTTTTCTATGGGGCGCGGTATGTCGATCATCTTTAAGACAGATTTTGACCCTGTTGATGTTGTTAATACGTTGGATACCGAAAAGGTGGCTTTTACCTTTCTTGTGCCAGCAATGATACAGGCGTGTCTGACACAAGTACCGGACATTAGAAGCCGGAACTGGGACAATTTAAAGATGTTGATGTACGGCGCCTCGCCCATTGCAGAAGATGTGCTGCGCCGTGCGGTTAATGTTTTTGGCTGTGATATGTATCAGGCATATGGGATGACAGAAACTACAGCTATTCTTACCTTGCTGGGCGCCGATGAGCACAGGCGTGCACTTGACGGGGAAACACATTTGCTTTTGGCAGCGGGCAGGCCCTTGCCAGGTTGTGACATCCGCATCGTTACAGAAGAAGGCAGTGTCGGTGAAATTCAGGCGCGCGGTCCGCAGATCGTGCCGGGGTACTGGAATTTACCAGATGCCACGGCATCTTTTCTTGAAGGGGGCTGGGCTCATACGGGGGACGCCGGAATTATTGATGATGAAGGGTACCTTTATATCAAGGACCGTATCAAGGATATGGTCGTAAGCGGCGGTGAAAATATCTACCCGCGTGAGGTGGAGAATGCGCTTTTTGAGCATCCGGACATTATTGATGCAGCTGTGATCGGAGTACCTGACGATAAATACGGTGAAGCCTTGCTTGCGATCATTGTAACGAAAGATGGCGCACCGCTTTCAAGGGAAGATGTGGTCGCTTTCTGTCGGACCAAACTTGGTGGGTATAAGGTACCACGGCTTGTTGAATGTGTTTCTGAGCTTCCTCGGAATGCAAGCGGCAAGGTCTTGAAACAGGTTTTAAAGAAGCCATACTGGGAACATGTTAGCCGTGGTGTAGGATAAAGTTATGCAATTAAAGCGCTCTGTTAGTGAAGTTTATGACGATACTCACATGCAATTTCGCGACAGTATTTGTAAGTTTATTGCGGCGGAAATTAGCCCCAATTTGAAACGTTGGCAGGCTGAGGGCATGGTGGATCGTAGCTTTTGGCTTAAATGCGGTGAAGCGGGTATGCTGTGTCCACAAATACCAGAAGAATATGGCGGCCTAGGTCTTGATTTTAGCTATAATGCTGTTGTTGCGGAAGAGTTAGGGTTCGAGAGTTTTCCGCCAGCTGTGCTGGTACATAGCGACATTGTGGCAGATTATATTCTTGAATACGGCACAGAAGAACAAAAAAACCGGTGGTTGCCGGGCATGGTAAGCGGTGCGGCTGTCGGTGCGATTGCGATGACAGAGCCCTCCACTGGCTCTGATTTGCAGGCAATTCGAACATCCGCCAAAAAAAGCGGTAATGGTTTTGTCTTAAATGGCAGCAAAACATACATTACGAACGGCAAGCATGCCGATGTTATTATTGTTGCCGCAAAAACAGACCCATCGGCGGGAGCAAAGGGTGTTAGCCTTTTTCTGGTGGATGCCAGCTTGACGGGCGTTAAAAGCGGCAACCCATTAGAAAAGATTGGGCAACACTGTTCTGACACGTGTGAACTGTTTTTTGAAGATGTCCACGTGGATGAAAGCGATTTGCTTGGGGATGAGGGAAAAGGCTTTGCCAACCTTATGAATCAGTTGCCGCAAGAAAGGCTTTCAATTGCCATTTATGCGCAAGCTTCAGCACAGCGCGCCTTCATGGAAGCGGTTACCTTTACGTCAGAACGCAGTGCATTTGGTAAAAAGGTAATAGAGTTTCAAAACACCAAGTTTGTGCTCGCGGATCTAAAAACAGAATTACAGGTCGGTTGGGCGCATATTGATTGGGCACTGGCCCGCCATGTGAGCGGTAATCTGACAGCAACGGAGGCATCAGCCGCTAAATTATGGCACACTGAATTTCAGTGGAAATGCTGTGACGCCGCCCTTCAGTTGCACGGCGGAGCAGGCTATATGACTGAATATGCGATTGCAGGCCTTTGGAAAGATGCGCGTGTTACCAGAATATTTGGCGGGACTAATGAAATTATGCGCGAAATTATTGGCCGCAGTCTTTGAATATAATATTGGAAATAATGAATTAATCAGCTTTCAGGCGTTTTCCCACCCTACTGGGTGGGGGTTATTTCAATATCTTTGATAACCAGTATATAGCAGAAATATTTGGGGTGAATATTTCTGCGGACAAGGGGATTATCAGGAAGGGGAACGACCAATGAAAGTTTCACAATATGCTGTTCTGGCTGCACTGCCAGCAATGGTACTATCCACCACAGGTACCGCTCAGAGTACAGTAGAACAAAACATTTTTGCGATTGAAGAAATTGTTGTATCAGCGCAGCGCAGGCAGGAATCGATGCAGGATATTCCTGTGGCGGTATCTGCGCTTGATGCCAAACGTATACGTGAAAGTGGTTTTGAAGATATAGAAGACCTATCTGCTGTTGCACCAAATTTGCATATTAGTGCGCTTTGGGGAACATCTAGTCCGAAAATCTTCATGCGGGGTATTGGTAATAATAACTTTAACCAAACCGCAGAAAGCAAAATTGCAGTTTATCTTGATCAGGTTTACCTCTCAGCGCCTTCAGGCCAATTGTTCCAGATGTATGATCTGGAACGAATTGAGGTGCTGCGTGGTCCGCAAGGAACACTGTACGGTAAAAATGCAACTGGCGGTGCTATCTCTGTTTATTCGAAACTGCCTGAAATGGACGGAGAAACAGACGGTTATGTAAGCGCAAGCTACGGTAATTATGATGCCATGAAATTTGAGGGTGCTGCGACAGTGCCCCTTAGTGAAACATTATCGGCACGAGTTGCAGGCACGTACAGCAAGCGGGATGGCTATTTAACTGATGCCAGAAACGGTGAAAAAGTAAACGATATCGATGAATGGGCTGCACGTGGTATTATAAGGTGGCAGCCAAACGCAGATGTTGACCTGAAACTAAACATTCACGGTGGTGGTTCAAGTTCAACACATAATAACAGCGTTCACCGCGGTATTTTTGATCCAGTTGCTCTTGGAAGTGGACAGTTTGTGAAGTTATCTGCAGCTGATATTATTGCGGGTAACGGCGTGGATATCCTTGGCTATCAGGATCCGAATCCAGATCCTTATGTAAATACATATGAGGGTGACACGTTTGCGAAAATTGATTTGGTCGGTGTTTCTCTTGTAGGTGATTTTAGCTTTGGTGATGGTTATACAATCACCACGGTTTCGGGTTTTGAGCAATCAAAACGCCATGTTTTACAGGAAGGTAACGGGGCGCCATCAACGATCTTTACAATCGACTGGGGTCCATCAACCTTCCGTTCTTATTCTCAGGAAATTCGCCTCAGTTCACCGGATGATGGTGCCTTTTCTTGGCTGATTGGTGCGTTTGCATTCACGGAAAAGGGTGACGTAAACAACTTCTATAACATGGCATCGGTTAATTTTGCGCTTGGGTTTGATGCTTTTAATCAGTTCTATGTTCAGCATACAGATACCTATGCTGCTTTTGCGCAGGGCTCATACGACATAACTGACAAGTTTACCCTGACACTTGGTGGTAGGATTAACTATGAGAAGCGGGATGTTGACCATCAGTCTTATGCGACAGATTCAGCCCGTACATCAGTTTTCCCTGGGCCGCTTTTTGATGTTCAGCTAGAGGAAAGCTGGTCAGAATGGTCAGGTCGTGCAGCGCTTGATTATAAAATTAGTGATGACATTTTGGCCTTCATTAGCATGAACCGTGGTTTTACAAGCGGCGGCTTTAATACGGGTGCTTTTAATGACCCGCTTGGGGCTGCTGAAATTTATAACCCTGAAGTTATTCTAAGCTATGAAGCGGGCCTGAAGACAACGCTCCTAAATAAGCGAGTTAGGTTTAACACAACGGCATTTCTTTATGATTATAGTGACCTGCAGGTGTTTACTTTCAACGCCGCTGGTCAGCAATTTATTGAAAATGCATCAGACGCTGAGGTAAAAGGCCTTGAGTTTGAATTACAGGCACTGGTAACACAAAATCTTGAAATTGGTGTTAGTGCTGGTTTCCTTGATAGCGAATATAAAAACTTTACCCGGGCAAATGGCGCCACGGTTGAGGATTTGAGCGGGAATAAGCTAATTGGGGCACCGTCTACGCAGCTTAATTTAGTGGCGACGTATACTCTGCCAACAGAGATAGGTGATTTTGCACTGCGGGGTGACTTTAGTTACACAAGCAATCGTTACTATGACGAACGTGAGCTAGACGAAATCAGTAGTGAAGGTGCAACGACAAACCTTAATGCCAGTTTGAAATGGACCAGCAAGGGCGAAAACATAGAAGCATCCCTTTGGGCACGAAACCTAACCAACGAGGTGAATATTATTGATGTTGTTGAGGTTGGGCTCTTTGGCTACCAGAACGTTTGGTATAATACACCGCGTACTTACGGTATTTCTCTCTCGTATATGTTCTAATCTACATTAGGGCGCATCAATTGAACGATGATTGGTTCAGTTGGTGCGTCTTTGTATTATTTTACTGAGAATTGTTGGATTACATGTTGATGCTGGCTGTTGTAGCTCACTATCAGTCCCTCTATGTTATGTGACGTGAAACTTTATTTGATAATAAGTTCTCACCAGAGGCTATTCTTCTCGTTATGATGATGTATGTGCCCATGCGGTTGCATATAATATGCACTGGGTAACTCTTAACCATTTAATTTCAAAAGCTAAAAGTGGTGCCGGCACCAAGAATCGAACTCGGGACCTGATGATTACAAATCAACTGCTCTACCATCTGAGCTATGCCGGCATTTCCACATTTGGAAACTGGTACCCTTGGGGTCGGGCTTGGATATAATGCGATCATTCCTGTGGCGCAAGAGAAAAAATGACAGTTTGGAAATTTTTTATACTTCTGCAGGTTTCTATGCTGTTGTGTGCTGTTTTTCTTTTCAAGAAAAGGCAAGCTTAATCATGTACTCACGTTTTCAAGTTCTTATAAATTTCACTAAGGCTTTGATGAATAAATATAATGCAAATATTTAAGATGTAATAATACGTTGTTTTTTTAGGCTCGCAAAGTAAAGCCGAATCTATTATTTTATATACCAACCATTTAGACATGATAGTTGCGGGGGTGGTGAGGGTATAAGTAAAGGTGTTCGGTTTTATCTGGACAGTAAGGAAGTTTTTTATGCTTGATATTTTAAGATCCGCTTCATCAGCCAACAAAAAAACTGATGCGGTTCTAGATGCTTTGTCCCGTTCTCAGGCCATGATAGAGTTTACTGTTGATGGTATTATTCTAAATGCCAACCAGGTTTTTTTGGATGTTTTTGGCTATAAATTAGAAGAGTTAAAAGACCGCCATCATGGCTTGTTTGTCGAAAAAGCATATTTAGAAGATCCTGCTTATAAGGCATTTTGGGCTGCACTTAAAAGAGGTGAGCCTCAATCAGCCACTTTTAAACGACTGACTAAATGTGGGGCTCCTCTTTGGTTGCAGGCAATTTATGTACCTGTATTTGGGCGAGGAGGGGCAGTAAACAAAGTTGTGAAGTTCGCTACAGATATTACTAGTACACAGGCCATGAGCGTGGATGCAGGTGGTAAGCTGGCTGCTCTTAATAAAGCTTGGGCAGTTATAGAGTTTGAACTGGACGGCACCATCATTACAGCCAATGATAACTTTTTGAGGGCCGTAGGCTATTCGCTTGATGAAGTGAAAGGTCGGCACCACAGCTTGTTTGTGGATAAGGGTTATAGTCAGACTGCAGAGTACCAAGACTTTTGGCAAACTTTACGAAGTGGTCACTACTTTAGTAGTGAATATAATCGAATAGCAAAAGGAGGGCGCAGTGTTTGGTTGCAGGCCAGTTATAACCCTATTTTTGATCATGACGGTAAGCCAGTCAAGGTAGTTAAGTTTGCGGTAGATATTACGGAACAGAAGCTAAAAAGTGCTGAATTTGAAGGTAAGGTTGAGGCGCTGGACAAGGCTCAGGCTTCTATTGAGTTTAATCCTGACGGGACCATCATTACAGCTAATGATAATTTTCTAAAGGCCGTGGGCTATTCGCTTGATGAAGTGCGCGGCAAGCACCACAGCATGTTTGTGGAAGCAAGCTACAGTCAAACTGAGGCTTATCAAGAATTTTGGGAAACCTTAAGGGGCGGTAAATACCTGAGTGGTGAATATAAACGCAGCGGCAAAGGCGGCAAAGAGGTTTGGTTACAAGCAACATATAACCCCATCATAGGCCCTGATGGTAAGCCTTTTAAGGTTGTCAAATTTGCAAGTAACATAACAGATATGGTAAAAGTGCGTGCTGAGCAGGAGCGTGTAGCCGCGCTGGTTGACCAAAATCTTGCTAAAATATTGGATATCATTGTTAATGTTAACAGCAAAACGCGCACGGCGGTTGGTGCTTCTGAACAGACAGATATGGTTGTGCAGACTGTAGCCTCTGCAGCAGAGGAACTGAATGTTTCTATACAAGAAATTGCGCAAAGTGTTTCTTATGCCCGGACATCAGCTGAGAAAACTTTTGGTGAAACCGAAGCTGCAGGGAAATCCACACACGAATTGACAGTGGCAGCAGAAGCTATGAACAAGATTGTGACTTTGATTGACGATATTGCCTCGCAGATTAATTTGTTAGCGCTTAATGCTACGATAGAGTCTGCTCGGGCAGGTGAGGCTGGCAAAGGTTTTGCTGTGGTGGCAAGTGAAGTGAAAAACCTTGCAAACCAGGTGGGGCAGGCAACTAATCAGATATCCGACGAGATTGCCAGAATGCAAAATGTGTCTTCGGAGGTTGTGGATCGGCTTGGGGCAATTAAGCATGCTGTGAGCGAACTGCAGGACAGCGTTGTTGGTATTGCGAGTGCTGTTGAAGAGCAAAGTTCTGTTTCGAATGAAATATCAGGGAATATGCAAACAGCATCAGGCGCTGTTGCCGAGGTAAGCCAAAGCTTAACAGAGCTCTCAGGCGATGTTGCTGAGGCAAATACACAAGCACAGGAAAGCATTGATCTGTACCGTAGCTTGCAGCGATAAGGCCGCTCCAGTGAGCTGCAGGTTTGATTTTTATAGAGCTTTCACTTGTGGCTTATCTTTCTTTAACCAACAGGCATTCTAAGACCTTTTATATATCCTATATTTGCCGCCCCCTGCAGGGGGCGGGCCAATGTCTGGTTTGAATTTTTCATTTATAAATTCTATATCCCTATTGACTTAGTAGTTATATAGCATAATGTCGCACTGAATGCTCAAGGTGGCACGCATGGAATTGCATTCTGGGCGCTGAGAGCAGATGGTGTGGAAAATATTCGCATGCTATATTATGGCAGAGAGTATCTGGCGTTGGGCAATATTATGGAAAATGTAACAATTGATATTATAATTGTTTTAGTGCTCGTTTGTGTTGTGTTTTTTGGATTTATCCGTGAAAAATTGACGCCTGATGTGGTGGCAATGGGTGCCGTTGTTATACTGTTGTTAACCGGCATTCTGGATACATCAGAGCTTTTAAAGGTTTTTAGCAGTAGTGCTCCTGTAACTGTCGGGGCCATGTTTGTATTAAGTGCGGCACTTGATCGTACGGGTGCTATTGACAGCATGGGGCGTATGGTTGCAAAAACTGCCAGCACATCAACCATTCTCGCGACAGGTGCCTTGATGCTGGGAGTGATGGTTTTCTCTGCCTTTATCAATAACACACCTGTTGTTGTTATCTTAACTCCCGTGGTTATTTCACTGGCACGTGCCATGAAAATAGCACCGTCCAAACTGCTGATTCCCTTGTCATTTGCTTGCATATTTGGTGGCACAACAACATTGATAGGTACATCAACCAACATTTTGGTTGATGGTGTAGCACAGAGAAATGGTATCGCCCCATTTGGTGTGTTTGAGATAACCTTGCTTGGTCTGATTATGGGAGGTATTGGCATAAGCTATATGCTCTTTGTGGGCCGCTGGTTACTCCCAAATCGGGAAACACTTGCGTCCATGTTACCAACAGGGCTGGACCGCAAGTTTATGGCAGAAGTTTTGATCCCGCTAAACTCTCCGCTGATTGGGCAAACAATTAAAGCTGCTGGCTTTACAGCAGTACGTGGTTTCCAGGTGATCGACTTGATCAGAGAAGACCTATCCCTACGCTATGATATGGAGGTAACCCCGATCAAGGCGGGTGACAGGCTTGTTATACGCAGCAAAGTGCGGGATATGATTGGCCTCCGTGAAGCGGGCGATGTCGCCTTTGGTGGTAAGGGAAAAGCACACCCGATTGAACCAATCGCGACAAAGGAAACAACCATAGTTGAGAGTATTGTTGGCCCTGATTCTGCGTCGATTGGTCGGCGGGTTAAGGACTTGGGCTGGCGCCGTACATATGGTGTTTATGTGCTTGCGATCCACCGGCACGGCCAAAACCTTGGCCTGGACTTTGCTGATGTGCGCCTACGTGTTGGCGATTCTTTGCTCATTGAAGGCACGGCTGGTGGTATCAATAGGCTTTTTGATAGCGGTGAAATTATCAATCTTTCCACACCAACGGAACGGCCGTATCGCCGCACAAAGGCACCAATTGCGTTTGGTGCGGTTTTACTGGTTATGGGCTTGGCAGCGTTTGAAGTGTTGCCGATTGCCGGTCTCGCTATTATAGCGGCGGTTATGGTTGTGTTGCTTGGCTGCCTTGAATCAGATGAAGCTTACGGTGCCATCCAGTGGAATATATTGTTTCTTATCTTTGGGATGCTTGCACTTGGTACTGCTATGGAAAAAACCGGTACCGCCAAACTGGTTGTTGATGGATTTGCCGGCCTGATTGGCGGCCTTGGTCCTGTCGCGGTTTTATCGGCTGTTTATCTCATAACCTCAATGCTGACAGAGGTTATGAGTAATAACGCAGCAGCCATTCTCATAACACCTCTTGCTATTGGGCTTGCTCATCAGCTTGGTGTGGACCCACGCCCCTTCGTGGTGGCGGTTATGTTTGCGGCGAGTGCCAGTTTTGCAACGCCTATTGGATACCAAACCAATACATTTGTTTATAATGCTGGTGGTTACAAGTTTATGGATTTTGTGAAAATAGGTGTGCCGCTGAACATTATTTTTTGGATCGCTGCAACGGTATTTATTCCTATGTTATGGCCACTGTGATCAATGTTGCAATCTGTGTTGTAGTAGCATTTACATCTGGTTAATTTTACTCTTAATGCCAATTATCATATAAAGGGATGTCTTATGCCTACACTTGATTTGGATTTTGTTCGCCAGCAATTCCCCGCTTTTGCCGAGCCAAGTTTGCAAGGAACTGCTTTCTTTGAGAATGCTGGCGGCTCCTATATGTGCAAGCAGGTAATGGGCCGGTTTGAAACCTATTTTCGCCAGCTTAAATTGCAGCCTTATTACCCCAATTCTGCGTCATCTAAGGCGGGTGACTGGATGGATGAAGGCTATAGTGCTTTGGCTCCATGGCTTAATGTTTCAGCGGACGATATTTATTTCGGACCTTCAACATCACAGAACACTTATGTGCTGGCGAATGCTGTGCATCGATGGTTACAGCCAGGTGATGAAATTATTGTTACTAATCAGGATCACGAGGCCAATTCTGGCGTTTGGCGCCGGCTTGCTGACCGCGGGGTGATTGTGCGCGAATGGCAGGTAAACCCAGAGAATGGTAAGCTTGATGTTAAGGCACTAGAGAATATCTTTACAAGTAAATCCAAGCTGCTGGTCTTTCCGCATTGCTCTAATATTCTGGGTGAAATTAACCCGGTTGCTGAAATTTGCCGTCTAGCGCGAGCCTATGGCATTCGAACTATTGTGGATGGCGTTTCATTTGCGGGCCACGGTTTACCTGATTTTAAAAAGCTAGGGGCTGATATCTATCTCTTTTCACTCTATAAAGTTTATGGCCCACACCAGGGTGTGATGGTTATTGGTAGAGACATGGCTGAGCTGCTTGGTAATGAGGGGCATTTTTTTAATGCAGACATTCGAGAAAAGCGCCTGATGCCAGCTGGGCCGGACCATGCGCAAATAGCTGCCACAAAAGGGGTGGCAGATTATTTTGAAAGTCTTTACGTGCACCATTTTGGGTTGAAAGGTATGACTAGCCCTGAACAGAAGGCAACTGCGGTAAGGTCTTTGTTACATGATGCAGAGGCGAGCCTTTTAGCGCCGCTTATAGAATATCTAAACCAGCATCCATCTGTCCGTGTTATTGGTCCTGAGGGTACAGAAGGCCGAGCGCCGACAGTATCTATAACGGTGCAAGGGTATGAACCCCTGCAATTGGCTGAAAAGCTTGGCTTGGAAGGGTTTTTCTGTGGGGCAGGGCACTTTTATTCGTATCGTCTTCTTAAAGCGTTGAATATCGACCCATCATTAGGTGTTTTAAGGTTTTCAATGGTTCATTATACATCAGCAAATGATGTGGCACAGCTTATTGATGCTCTTGATAGGCTTATCTAGGTGTTATTCCGCGAGAGCCATTTGCTCTAAAGGCTTGCCTTTAATAGTGTTAATGTCTTTCATTGGAGGGGCACCGAACATGCGGGCATATTCGCGGCTAAACTGCGACGTGCTTTCATAGCCTACACTGTAAGCTGCACTAGCAGCGTCTGTATCATTCACGAGCATGATGCGCCGCGCTTCTGTCAGGCGCAAGCGCTTCTGGTATTGCAGCGGGCTCATGGCCGTAATGCTTTTAAAATGGTTATGAAAAGAGGACAGGCTCATTTTTGCAGTAGCTGCCATATCTTCAATTCTAATTTGTTTTGTAAAGTTTTCTTTCAGTAATTGAATAACGCTGGATATGCGCTGAATATTACTACCATTCAGGGTGAGTTGGGCAATTTCGTTACCGTATGGGCTGTTTAATAAGCGATAATATATTTCACGCAGGGCAAGTGGTGCCAGAACAGGTATATCTGCCGGGGTTTCAAGTAGCTTTACAAGCCTGAGGACGCTGTCTGCCATGGCATTGTCTGTATTGCCAACAAACAAACCTCTGCATGTATTAGCAGATGGCTTCAGGGTGGCTTGAGAGACTAAATCCCCAATTTGGTGGGGGTCTATATCAATTTGGAGGGACAAATAAGGTTTTTCGATGCTTGTTTTTGTGATCTGGCCAATAATAGGCAGATCAACAGATACAACAAGATACTGCGATGGACCGTAGCTAAAGGCTTCAGCGCCGAGTGAGACAGACTTTTCCCCTTGCGCAATGATACAGAGCGACGGGTTGTAAATCGTTGGCATCTTGATATTGGCAGAAAGCATTTTGATCAGGCGGAGTGATGGTATTTCAGTTTGATAGACACTGTCTGTAATGGAGTATTTTTCAATCAGCTGTGTTAGGTCGTTTTGAGCCATTTTGGGAATTTCCAGCATTTTCAAGGGTAATTTATAACTATTATATATCATTGAATATATCCGAAATCTTTCATTTGTTATTTATTTGTAGAAATAGGCAATGCATGGAAAGCTTTGTGTATTTATCTGCAAGGAGTGGGCTACGATGCTAGAGGCATGACCTTAAAGGAGAATGTCATGCACCAAAAAAAGCACACAGTAAGGAAAATTGTTGTTATCACTGGGGGAAGCCGTGGTCTAGGCCGGAGTATGGCGCTGCATCTCGCCAGTAAAGGCATTGATAGCATTATTACATATCACAGTAACAAAAAGAGGCTGATGCGACGGCTTTGGCTGTTCGCGGGATGGGCTGCAAGGCTGGTGTTTTACAGCTAGATGTTGCCAAGCAAGCTTCCTTTGTTGCTTTTGCTGATGCTTTAAAGACTGTTCTACATGAAACTTGGGGCAGGGACACATTTGATTATCTGGTGAATAATGCGGGTGCTGGGGTTAATGTACCGTATGTTGACACATCGGTAGAGCAGTTTGATATGATGATGAATATACATATGAAAGGGCCATTTTTTCTTTCTCAGTCTTTATTACCGCTTATCACAAATGGCGGCAGTATTTTAAATGTTTCCTCAGGCCTTACAAGGTTTAGCATGCCGGGGTATGCGGCTTATGCTGCAATGAAAGGCGCTGTTGAAGTGATGACACGCTATATGGCCAAAGAGCTTGGCAGCCGCAATATAACAGTGAATGTCGTAGCGCCTGGTGCGATTGAAACAGATTTTGGCGGCGGTGTTGTACGTGATAATAAACTTATGAACCAAGCGATAGCACAGCAAACAGCCTTGGGTCGTGTTGGTCTACCAGATGATATTGGCAAGGTGGTCAGTGCCTTTTTGTCTGGCGATAACCGCTGGATCAATGGTCAACGCCTTGAGGCTTCTGGTGGCATGTTCCTGTAATGCACTCTTGACGTAAATACACAGCCTAAAGGGATAGTAATAGCATGCTATTCCTTTTGTGGGGGCTTGTATAATAACAGGATATGGTGGTCGGCATGAATATTTAAAATTGTATTTAAATTATCTTGACCAAGGAATTTTAATAGCTGCATATTACCTTAAGTGTATTTTTGAATCTTTAAATTGTTATTTTACAGTGCGATCAACTATAAAACCTAGCTTTATAGTTGATGGATGGGGGTGAATATGATGGGTAGTTTCTTTTCAATTAATCGAGGCAAGCAAGCTTTACTTATTATTGGGGCGAGCGCAGGTCTTGTTGCGTGCGGACCAGCAGTAAACAATTCTCCTGGAGTTGCAACGACTGTTCAGGACCCAAGTCGTCAAGGCGCAGTTTCTGGGATCGGAATTGAGGGGCAAGATATTCAGGCAATGACAGACCAAATGGTACGAGATATGCTCTCTAATCCAATGTTGGCTAATGCCGCAAATCCACCGCAGGTTATTATTGATAGTGGTTTTTTTGTGAATGACAGCACGCAGCGTATGAATAAGGACCTGATTACAAACCGTTTGCGAGTGAACCTTAATAGAGCATCGCTTGGGCGCATGGTTTTTGTTGGTCGTAATTATGCTAATATGGTCGAGCAAGAGCGTAACCTGAAACGTGATGGTGTTGTAGATACTGGTACGCAGGGCACAACCGCAGCTCAAGCGGGTGGAGATTATCGCTTGGGCGGAACGATTGCATCGGCTGATAGTAGGGATGCTGCTACTGGGCTGATGCAACGGTATACGCAAATTACTTTTGAAATGGTTGATTTGGAACGGGGGGTTATTGTTTGGAGTGGTATGTACGAGCTATCGAAAGCAGCAGCAGACGATATAGTTTATAGATAGATATAACTTCTTAAACAGCGCCTTATTCGGCGCTGTTTTTCTTTTTACAGATACGGGGGGTCTCATGTTTAATGTAAGAAGTTCTGTGTCTGCAATCGTTATTGCAGCCGCGCTTAGTTCTGTTCCTTTGATGGCAGATGACAGTTTGGAATACTATCATCTACAAAATGATCCTGTTGTTAGCCCTGCAGACCAGAGTAGGGAGCAGTTTTTGTTTGATCATATAGCTAATCTGTCAGCTCGCTTGTCGCAGAAAGATTTATCTAAGGATGAAAAAGTATCCCTAAAATCAGAGCTGAAAGTAGCGAAGTTAGAATATAAATCTCTTTCAAAGGCGAATAAGAAAGCGCTGAAACAAAGAAGAAAGAGTTTGGCAGCTTTACAAAAAAAGCTTGAGAAAGAGTATGGTTTAGGTCCTTACCCATATGAAATTGAAAGATTTTTGGCTGATAAGCCACAGGCATTAATTCCTTTTTATCGTAGCCTTTATATTGAAGGTGAGCGCAATGCTGCACTGAACTTTGACAGGCTTGGGCTTGCTGCGATGGAGGTTGGTCTTTATGATCACGCAGCATGGGCTTTGGATCGCAGTATTGACCGAATTGAATCCATTTATGCGAATAATCCTGAAGCAAAAGCTGCAAAATCAAAGTTTAAGGCTGAAAAAATAAAAGACTTTAAAGGCGAGCCTTATGAGCGCGCTATGGCATATTACTATCGAGGATTACTCTATCTGCGAGAAGGTGATTTTGAAAATGCCCGTGCGGTATTTCGTGCGGGTGAGTATCAGGATACCGTGGCTGATGAGGAAGAGTTTCAAGCGGACTTTGCAGTGTTAAACTATCTCGATGGTTGGTCATTACACTGTCAGGGGCGTGATGCGGCGGAATCATTCCAGCGAGCAGCGGATGTGAATAGCCAGTTATTGCTGCCTGAAGATAGTCATAATACTCTCTTTATCGCAGAGTTGCGGGCAGGGCCTATCAAGTATGGTGAGGGTGAATATAACGAAATACTCAAATTTAAGCCGGATGAGCGCTATGGTGAAACAAGCGCAACTTATGTGATTACCAATAGAACGGGTGCTCAAAAGTCTATCCCTGTAGTGTTAGCTTCAGATTTATATTGGCAGTCTTCTACCAGAGGGGGGCGCCCCATTGATGGTATTTTAGAGGGCAAGGCCCAGTTTAAGAAAACAACAGATACAGTGGGAGATGTTGCGACAACTGTAGGAGCGGCAACCGCTCTGGCTGGTATATATTCAGGGGATAGTGATGCAGCGCTTGCCGGCGCCGGAATTATGCTTATTGGAGGCATATTTAAAGGCATCGCCAATGCATCAAAGCCTGATGCGGATATTCGTATGTGGGATACATTGCCGCAAGATATTCTGGTAGGGTCAGAGGCTTTACATTATATGCCTGATGCTAAAGTTGAGACTATATACTCAGGCCAAAATGGCATGGACATTGCCAATTCTGCCAGTGCTATCATGATAGGGGGTACGCCAGAGTGTGGTGTAGTCTGGAGCAGGTCAAGAAGCGCATTGTCTGTACCAGAATCCAGCCCTGGTGCACGGTATAGTTGGAGCCAAATACGCAAGCAGAAGAAAACCATCCAAGAAAAGGATGTTGCCTTTAGAGGCTGGCTGGCGAATGAAGCACCTAGTGTTATTCAGAAAGCAGGGTTATGAAAATGACGTTCTTAAGAAAGTTTTTATCACGGGTGGTCGTGGTCGGTTTAGTGTTTGGTGGCGCTATTGTACCTTCAGTATCTGCTGATACATTGAAGTGTGATTTTAGGCCGCTTAAAAAGCTGGGGCCACCAAAGCCTGCGCTTGTGACAGATGTGCCTAGTATAATGACACCTGTAGCACTAAATAGCGTACAAATTGTTGACAAAAATATTCGCAAAAAGATTATGCCGCAGGCTGTTTTTGCGCGCATGTCTCCTACAGGGACAGTGGAAGTGATGGCCAGATTGGTGAATTGTACAGATTATGATCAAGAGATTCTTGTTCGTACATCTTTTATGGATTTAAGCCAGATGCCAAGTGAACCAACATCAATATGGAAACGACTGTTCTTGTCGCCAAAATCTACGCAAGTATATACGGAAAAATCCATGTTACCTGATGTTGGGTATTATTTGATAGAAGTTGATGAGGGAGATTAAAGCATGAGAAAACTTAGTAGGCTGCTAATGAATGCAGGGGTGATTTCATGCTTTTCCCTTTTAGGTGTTGGGCAGGCCTCTTTCGCTCAGGAACGAACGAATGTACCACCTGTTATGCAGAAAGCACCGCCGCCTGAATTGCCTAATCAAATGGATATTGTACGTGCTTTTTTTAAAGAAAATAAGCGTATGAACAGGCCTAAATTTATTCTGTTCTGGAATAGAGAATTATCCGATGAAGTAGTAACATATTATATTGATTACCAGGCTAAACAGGCAGAGGCAACAGGTGGTTCTATATCCGCATATGGGCGCGATAGTACCAGTGTTGTAGGTGGAACATGGACAGGAGCTGGGGTTTCCGCAACCTCTCGGCGTTCGGTTGATATCTCAGGCTCAACAGTCGAAGCTACACGTGTTGATCAGGTAGGTGTGGCACGGATGAACAAGGATGAGGCAAGAAAAAACCTTGACGAGCTTATTAATATGAAGCTTGAAAGCAGCTTTAAGAGCATGTTTATTAAAGGTGGCGCTAGGCTTATTAACCGTGAAATGGCTATAAGAACGACCGGTGTTACCGCCAAAGCTGATGAAAAAATAAATACGCATGCGCTTGAAACATCTGCCATAGTAGGCAAGGCAGACCTGTTGGTTGAAATTGTTTTAACCCCAAGTTTTGAGAGCGAAACAGGGCTTGCGTTTCAAGCAAATGTTGTTGTTATTGAAACGGGCGAAACCTTAGCTAGCGTATTTACAGAAGCGATGCCTCCGACAATTGATACCGTAAGTTATGAGGCAACATCGAATGGTTTTGTTAGAAACGTTAATAGGGAAGGTTTTTCTGACCAAACTATAGGGAAGCAGTTGGCGATTGATACAATGCGCGAGATAACTGACTATTGGCGCATGATGTTTGCCATGGAGTAAATGTCGTAATTCCAACCAAAGGGAAGGCGGCCTTGTGCCGCCTTTTTACCAGATTAATGGAAAGAATAGTTGATTTGCCTCTTGCTTATCGGTGATAATCTGATAAATCGTATGAATAGATATGAACTATGAACAATATTTGTGTAGGCTATTAATAGATTTAGAATGACTGTAAGAGAAAGACATAACATCCCATCCCATCGCCGTCGTGCGAAGGCTGCTGTTATATCTGCAGCACGTGCGGGCCATGCTCGTGCTTTGCTGCTTTCTTTTTCTCTTCTACTAAGCCTCCTTCTTCTACTGGGTGCTGGTCGACTAATTGGCCCTTAAGCACGCAGGCAAGAGTACATTCAGATATGTGCTTCGGTGTTTAAGGGTAGTGCCAACTGATACCTTAATTTCAGTCTTTTAATAAATATCAGGAAGTAGAATTATGTCACACAGTGAAGCTAACCGTGTGCGGATTTTTGACACGACACTGCGCGATGGTGAACAGTCACCGGGCGCGTCAATGACGCTTGAAGAAAAACTCAGAATTGCCGAAGTATTGGAGGCGATGAAAGTTGATGTGATTGAAGCCGGTTTTGCCATTGCTTCAAATGGTGATTTTGAATGTGTTCAAAAAATTGCAGAGCAAATAAAAAATTCGACAGTGTGTTCCCTAGCGCGTGCAGCGCTTGGTGATATTGAACGTGCAGGCGAGGCGATTAAGCCAGCAAAATCTGGCCGCATTCACACATTTATTGCAACAAGTCCTCTTCATATGCAGGTGAAGCTGCAAATGGACCCAGAAGACGTGATCGAAGCGATCCATAAATCGGTAAGTCATGCTCGCAAATATACAGATGATGTAGAATGGTCGGCAGAAGATGCGACCCGCAGTGAATTACCGTTTTTGTACCGGGCTATTGAAACAGCGATCAAGGCGGGGGCTACCACAATTAACCTGCCCGATACTGTGGGATATGCGACGCCAGATGAATATATGGCGATGTTCCGGTCGGTTATTGCGAATGTAGCAAATGCAGATAAGGCTATTTTTTCGACCCATTGTCATAATGATTTGGGCCTTGCTGTTGCAAATTCGCTTGCGGGTGTTGCAGGCGGTGCCCGGCAGATTGAATGCACCATCAATGGTATTGGTGAGCGTGCGGGCAACGCTGCTATGGAAGAGGTTGTGATGGCGATTAAAACGCGTGGTGACGCGCTACCCTTTCATACCCGCATTGTAACGCCAGAGATAATGCGAGCCAGCAAGCTTGTTTCAACTGTTACCGGGTTTGCGGTACAGAATAACAAGGCTATTGTTGGTGCAAATGCCTTTGCGCATGAAAGCGGTATTCACCAGGATGGTATGCTAAAAAATGCTGAAACATATGAAATTATGACACCAGCATCTATTGGGCTTATGAAATCATCCCTTACGATGGGTAAGCACTCAGGCCGTCATGCTTTTGCAGATAAGCTTAAAGATTTAGGCTATGAACTGGGCGATAATGCTTTTCAGGAATGTTTCCGACGTTTTAAGGCGCTTGGTGACCGCAAGAAAAATATTTACGACGAAGATATTATTGCGCTCGTAGACGACGAAGTTGCCACAAGCGCAAATCGCATGCAGGTTTTGTCCCTGAACACTTACTCTTCAAGTTTGGGCAGTGCTGTATCTGACCTGACAATGACAATTGACGGTGAAAAGAAAAAAACCGTTACGTATGGCTCAGGCCCAGTTGATGCTGCGTTCGTTGCTATTAAGGAACTGATTGGCTTTGAACCGCACTTACAGCTCTTTCAGGTTCATGCTGTTACGCATGGCACAGATGCACAGGCAGAATGCACAGTGCGCCTTGAGCATGAGGGGCGAACCGTCAACGGGCAGGGTGCGCACGAAGATACAGTAACCGCTGCGGCGCGTGCTTATGTTTCTGCTGTGAATAAGCTTTTGGTGAAGCGTGATAAATCAGCCCCTGGCCCTAAATAAGCCATTATTGCATTACTATTATAAGAACAATTCAAGGGCGCCTTTTGGCGCTCTTGTGCGTTTTTGGCGCGTTTTAACTCATTGAAATAAAGTCATTATATGATAAATCAACTATAAGTTGTATTATTGCAACAATATTGAGGTAATAAATAATAAGCCCCTGTTTTTGAAGGTAATTTAATTGCCTTTAAGGCATCCCTCTGACTAGAAAGACGCGCATTTATAAATGCAATTGTATTTAGTTAATGGGAAAAAATTTCATGAAAAATATTTTTAAAGTAGCATTGGCTGCGCTTGCAACGTCTGTCGCATTTTCTGCACATGCAGATGATGCAAAACTCTTTAATGGTGCCTATGTTGGTGCAGAACTTGGCTATGCTGATTTCTCTGGCGGCCTTGACGGTATTTCATATGGCGGTTTTGCTGGCGGTCGTATCCAGCTCGAAAACAACATTGTTCTAGGTGTTGAAGGTGCTTTTGGTAGCGCAGATGTTGATTATCTTGATCATATCTGGTCTGTAACCGGTACTGTTGGTCTGGTTGTTGGCGAAGATAAAAAAGGCCTTGTGTACGTTGGTGGTGGCTATACTAAAGCAAAAGCTTCAGCTTTTGGTGTTAGTGTTACCGGTGATGACTATGCTGTAAAGGCTGGTTACGAGTATGCTTTGTCAAGCCGCTTCAGCGTACGGGGTCAGGTTATTACAGCTGGCTTTGACGATACGCAGTTTGGTCTTGGCGTTCTTGCTCGCTTCTAGGCCTTTAGCTTTTATATATGGAGATAAACCCCGATTTTTCGGGGTTTATCTTTTCTTTTTCTATTCAGGAATGTCGTGAAGATTTACTGACCCCGCCATTATGATTGCGGCACCAAAGCGTATTTTATTAACCTTGGTAGGTTTTTGGCCAACAATTGTGAAAGGCAGAACATTTTCTGTAAGGCTACTATAGTAGCGCCGTGCCCGATTACAGCGCCAAGCATATTTAATCTGTGAAATCTTTTTGAAATTGATCCAAGCTTAACCAGAAGTGAATAAAACTCATACTGAGCATCACACAGGCCTTTATTTTGCCGAAAAACCAGAAAAATGCATGAAAAAACACAAACTTGCCGTATTCATGTGTAAGAACTCTTGTTTCCTTAAGCCAACTGTCCCATAACCGATATTGTAACCATATAAAAAGGTCCTTGGGGCCTTTAACCATAAGAGGCGGATAAATGCTATCTAAGCTGCTCGGCATGTTTTCATCTGACATGGCCATTGATCTGGGTACAGCCAACACCCTTGTTTATGTTAAAGGACGGGGCATTGTGCTTAATGAACCGTCAGTTGTTGCAATTAAAAGTGAAAACGGACGCGACCGTGTACTGGCGGTAGGCGATGAGGCTAAGCTCATGCTGGGGCGCACACCTAGCGGTATTCAGGCAATACGCCCGCTACGCGATGGTGTCATTGCTGATTTCCATGTCGCCGAACAGATGATTAAGCATTTTATCCAAAAAGTTCATAACCGTTCATTCGCTGCCCCTGAAGTTGTTGTATGTGTGCCTTCGGGGTCTACTGCTGTTGAAAGAAAAGCTATTCAGGAATCGGCAGAGCAGGCTGGTGCCCGTAAAGTTTACCTTATAGATGAACCAATGGCGGCTGCTATTGGGGCTGGTTTGCCAGTTACAGAGCCACAGGGTTCTATGGTTGTTGATATTGGCGGTGGTACAACAGAAGTGGCTGTTATTTCTCTTTGCGGAATTGTGTTTGCCACATCTGTGCGTGTTGGCGGCGATAAAATGGATGAAGCCATCATTGGGTATATTCGCCGAAACCATAATCTGCTGATTGGTGAAGCAACAGCAGAACGAATCAAGAAAGAAATTGGCACGGCACTTGTGCCTGAAGACGGTGTCGGCGCTGTTATGACCATTAAGGGGCGTGACCTGATGAACGGTGTGCCAAAAGAGCTTGAAATTAATCAGTTGCAAGTGGCTGAAGCACTCTCTGAGCCTGTGAGCGCTATTGTTGAGGGTGTTAAAGTTGCGCTAGAGCAAACGGCGCCTGAATTGGCGGCCGATATTGTGGACCGGGGTGTTGTTTTAACCGGTGGCGGTGGCTTGTTGCAGAATATTGATACTGTTATTCGGCGCGCAACAGGTTTGCCTGTAACGGTTGCAGAGGAACCGCTTACCTGCGTTGCACTTGGCACTGGTCGTGCCCTTGAAGATGAAAAGCTGCGTCTGGTTTTGACTGAGAGCTATTAGAACAAAGAATTGATAAACCGGCTTCTGCGGGAAAGCCGGTTTTATTCTACGAGGAGGATGTCTTCTGAAACCGCTCTTGCTGTCACGAGGGGGATCAAGTGGTGGGTCCGGCGTACGTCGCACGGGCCGCGGTAGAGAGACTCTTTGGTTTTATTTTCTTATTACGCTTGTATTTTTGGGCTTGGAGCTTTTTGGCTCTGGCGTACCGTCACAGATACGTGCGATTGCCAGCGATATTGTAAGCCCTGTTTTAAGCACGCTTGAGCGCCCTGTTAGAATTGCCCAGTCTGGCCTCGAGCGACTAGCTGGCGTGTCTGATATTTATCAGGAAAATGAAGATTTACGCGGGGAAAACGAACGCCTTAAACAGTGGCGTCAGGCGGCAATGCAGTTGAGCCGCGAAAATGAAACGTTGCGCAAAATCTTAAAAGTGCCCAAACGAGAAATTCCTCCCGCAGCAACAGCTCGTGTTATTGGTGTTGGTGGGGGTAGTTTTGAACGCAGCATTCTTACCAATGCCGGGCAAGGTGACGGCGTAAAAAATAGCCAGCCGGTCGTTGATGAAAATGGTCTTATTGGCCGTGTTATTCAGGTAGGATATTTAACAAGCAGAGTTCTGCTGATTACTGATCTAAATAGCCGTGTGCCTGTTCGTCTCGAACGTACCGGTGATGTTGCCATTGCCGAGGGGCAAAATGAGGCTTATCTGCGGCTTCAGTATTTGGCAAAGAATATTCATGTTGAAATTGGTGACAGGGTTATTACCTCTGGTCATGGCGGCGTTTTCCCTCCTGATTTGCCGGTGGCAAGAGTTAGCCATATTGATGGGGACTATATTTTTCTTGAGCCTGTAGGGCTTTTGGGCAGGCTTGATCATGTACGCATTATGGCCTACAGCACATTGCCTGAAACGGCTGACTTAGCTGAGGGACTTCTGGAAGAAGGCACGAGTAATACGACAACGGAAGAGGGTGCAGAATAATGGCAAAAGCTAGATCTGCCATAGTGTCCAGCGGCCCTGTTGGTTTTTTACCAGTTAGTATTACTTTTTTCATGGCAATTTTAATGCTGCTGCCCATTGGTAGTGGCGCCTCTAATATTATTATGCCGCATCTTGTTATGATCTCTATATTTTACTGGTTATCCTCACGGCCGCTGTTAATGCCTTACGGAGCCTGTGCAGTTTTAGGCTTGTGTATTGACCTATGGCTTAATGTACCGTTAGGGCTTAATATGTTGTTGTTGCTTTTAACGCGTCTTTTTGTACTGAATCAGCTTAAACATTATAAAGGCCGTAACAGGGCAGTGCACTGGGGTGTTTTTGCCGTTATGTCGTGCGGACTATATTTGATTTCATGGATACTGTTTTCGGCTATTCATAGCGAATTTTGGCCAATTAAACCGGTCTTGATGCAGTGGCTTGTAACAGCCTTTTCCTACGCCCCTGTTGCTTTTCTTCTGGGGCGCCTTAGGCGCTGGGCGTGGTAAGCGATGGCAAGAGAGGGCCTTAGATACCAAACCTTTAGCCGGCGAGCTTTTTTATTGGCAGGAGCAAAAGGGCTTGCTTTTACAGCCCTTGCTGGGCGGCTATATTATTTGTCCATTGTAAACGGTGAGCAATATAAATTACGGGCAGAAAAAAATCGTATTTCTATTCGCCTTACGCCGCCAGAGCGCGGCGAAATCCTTGACCGTAACGGCATAAAAATTGCTACAAACCGCCCAGATTTTAGCGTTTTTTTAATCCCGGAACAGGCGCACGATGTGGTTGCTACTTTGCAAAAACTGGGGCGCATAGTTAAGTTGGATGAAAGACGCTTAACCCGTGTGCGGCGGCAAATTAGCAGGCAGCGAAAGTTTTTCCCGGTTACGGTGGCACAGGGGCTTGATTGGCAAACGTTTTCAAAGGTGAATGTTGCAATGCCTGAATTGCCCGGTGTTGAAACAACTGCTGGATTATCTCGGTTTTATCCAAAAGGGTATGAAGTTGCTCATATCGTTGGGTATTTAGCATCACCCGACGAGGAAGAAGTTCGCCTCCACCCCATGTACCGACTCCCCGGTTTCAAGGTGGGGCGACAGGGCATTGAAAAACGTTTTGAAAATTATCTGCGCGGCACAGCGGGCACACGCCGTGTTGAAGTGAATGCTGTAGGGCGTGAAATTCGAGATCTGCCTCCCAAGGAAGAGGCTGTAAAAGGCAATGACTTGCATTTGGCGCTTGATATAAATCTGCAAAGCTATGCTTTGGAGCAATTAAATGAGAATGCGGCAGGCGTGGTTGCTATGGATGTCAATTCAGGTGACGTGCTGGCACTTGCGTCCGCGCCCAGTTACGACCCGAATGAGTTTAACCGGGGTATTAGTCAAGAGAATTGGCAGGGTTTACTGAATGACCCGAGAAAGCCTCTTTTGAACAAGTGCTTGTCTGGGCAGTATCCGCCGGGTTCAACCATTAAAATGGTTATTGCTCTTGCGGCGCTTGAGCACGGTATCATTACGCAGGACACAAAGTTTTACTGTAATGGCAACCATAAACTGGGCGACCATACCTTTCACTGTTGGAAAAGAGGGGGGCACGGAACACTGGATCTACTTGGGGCCATATCCAATAGCTGCGATGTTTATTTCTATGAAATAGCAGAAAGGCTGGACGTTGATATGATCGCCGATATGAGCCGTCGTTTCGGCCTTGGCGAAAGTTTTGAATTGGGGGTGGACGGTGAAAAACCAGGCTTGGTGCCAGATAGACGCTGGAAGTCCGTTTTTTTACAGCAAAACTGGCAACTTGGAGACACGTTAAATGTGGCGATTGGTCAGGGAGCCATGCTTGTTACACCCTTGCAATTGGCTGTAATGGTATCTCGCATTGCATCGGGTATGAGTGTGCGGCCTTTATTGATCCGTGAGAATGATGTTTTAAAACGGTCGGATCAGCTCGAGTTCAGCGCAGATGGTGTTTTTAACCAATTGGATGTTAACCCCTTACACTTGCGTATTGTTAGAAAAGGTATGGAAATGGTTATGGCTGCAGGCGGTACCGCACACGATTACCGCAGGCCAAAGAGCGCCATAAAACAGGCAGGTAAAACAGGTACAGCACAGGTTCGTCGCATTACAAAAGAAGAGCGAGTAACAGGAGTGCTGGATAATAATGAATTACCTTGGGGCGCGCGGGACCATGCATTGTTTGTGGGGTTTGCGCCAGTAGAGGCGCCCCGTGTTGCGGTCGCTGTGCTGGTGCAGCACGGCGGCGGCGGTTCGAAAGTAGCGGCGCCTATAGCCCGTGCCGTTATGGACAAAGCACTTGAACTTATGGATGCAAAAGAGCTTGATGAGGGGCAACTGTAATGGGCACTACACGGATGTTTGGCCCTAGAAGGGTAGACAAAAGCCTATATCAGCGTTTGGCTAGCTTGAATTGGGGAATTATTGCCTTGATTGTGTGCCTTGCAGGTGTTGGTGTTGCCATGCTTTATTCTGTTTCTGGCGGGTACTGGGAACCTTGGGCATCACGTCATACCGTGCGCTTTGGCTTTGCGTTTATTCTAATGCTGGTTATTGCTGTAACTGATATTCGCTACTGGATGGCAATGGCTTATCCTGCATGGGTCTTAGGCTTATTGTTGCTTGTGCTGGTTGAGTTTATTGGGGCTACTGGTATGGGGGGGCAGCGCTGGCTTGATATTGGGGTTATGCGTATTCAGCCTTCCGAGCTTGTCAAAATTGCAGTTATTATGGCGCTTGCACGGTACTTTCATGGCCGTACCTATGATCAGGCTCGTAGTCTAAGGTCACTATTTATACCCTTTATCCTTATTTTTATCCCAGCACTTTTGGTTATCAGGCAGCCTGATTTTGGTACAGGCCTTATGATCATTATGGGCGGAGCCTCTATTCTGTTTTTAAGCGGGTTGCCTGCATGGATTTTTGTAGCTGCCGGGGTTAGTGTTACAGCGGCAGTTCCTATTGTGTGGCAATTAATGAAAAGCTATCAGCGTGACCGGGTTTTGACATTTCTGAACCCTGAAGCAGACCCATTAGGAGCAGGGTATCAGATAACACAATCAAAAATTGCTCTTGGCTCAGGGGGGCTTATGGGCAAAGGTTTTATGGAGGGTACCCAAAGCCATTTGAATTTTTTACCTGAAATGAAAACTGATTTTATCTTTACCGTGTTGGTAGAGGAGTTTGGTCTTGTTGGCGCGATTGTTGTTTTAACTATGTATGCCACAGTTTTGATTTATGCCTTGCTCATTGGTATTGGGTGTAGAAATCAGTTCGGCAGGCTTATGGCTTCAGGGTTGGCGATTACTCTATTTTTATATGTGTTTATAAATGTGGGTATGGTGATGGGGCTTATGCCGGTTGTTGGTGTGCCATTGCCGCTTATTTCATACGGGGGGTCTGCCATGCTCACATGGTCGGTTGCTTTCGGGCTTATTCTCTCTGTTGCTATTCACCGCCATGTTACATTGGCACCGCGTGGCAGTGGTATTGGGTAATAAGGTGCAGGCATACTGAAGAGCTGTTGTACATCATTGACGTAGCCGTCTCACTAACAATATGCTATTGAGTTGCTGTAAGGCAGGGTACAGTTAAGTCCTGTAAAGTTAAGGGGAAGTTGGTGCCAAAAAAGCATGATCATACGCTATGTGTAGACCAGGCTGTTGCCGAGGCGGAGCGGCTATGTAATGCGCGTGGGTCGCGCTTTACAAAGCTCCGCAAACAAATACTCGTCATGATCTGGCAAGGCCATAAAGCCGTAAAAGCATATGATTTACTAGACCAACTTGCTGTTGAAGGTGGGTCAGCTAAGCCGCCGACGGTCTACCGAGCACTTGATTTCTTGATGGAAGAAGGGCTGGTTCATAAAATTCAATCCCTGAATGCCTATATTGGATGTCCGCACCCAGGCGACCAGCATATTAGCCAGTTTCTGATTTGTGATAAATGTGAAACCGTACAGGAAGTTATGACCGATGCTTTGGGCGAGGCCGTAACGGAAGCTGCAAGGGCTGCTTTTTTTACCATTCGAAGGCAGACATTAGAGTTGCATGGTCTTTGTCAAACATGCACGGGAATTAGTGGCAGCTAAAATGGCTCTATCATATGTGGCAGACAGATAGGCCACGGCGCAGTAAATACTTTTGATGATACTCCTCAGCGGGCCAATATGTTCTTACCGGTTCTATCACCGTTACTATAGGTTTATCGTATTTTTCGGCTTTTATGAGTTCAGCCCGTTTTTTTTCAGCAAGGGTTGTTTGTTCACTGTCTTCACAGAAAATTACAGAACGATACTGTGTACCATAATCCGGTCCTTGCCGGTTGAGCTGAGTTGGGTTGTGATTCTCGAAAAATAAGTCAAGAAGTGTATTATAAGAGATGATATTAGGGTCGAATTGGACCTGTACAACTTCAGCATGTCCCGTTGTATCTGTGCACACATCCTTATAGGTTGGGTCATTCAAATGCCCGCCCATATAGCCAACAGATGTATCGATTACACCCTTTGTTGTCCTAAAAACTTCTTCTACGCCCCAAAAGCAGCCTGCACCAAATGTTGCCGTTGCCATTATTTTGACCCTTTTCATATCCTAGGTTATGACTGTATTGAATATGGGATTGCTTTTTATAATTGTCGAGTATTATCCAGTAAAAATTTGGGGAGAAGTGAAGTGATGCCTAAGAAGCTATTTTTGTATGCAGTATTTATGATGTGCGGTTTAACATCACTGACTGCAAAAGCTGACATAATCCCAAAGGATTTGCTGGAGCTTGATAAACAACGCTGTTTAAAAGACTGCGTACCGGGCTTTGGTGAAACTACATGCAAGCCGCTCTGCGACTGCACTGTAGCAGAGTTTTCCAAAAGGTTGGACTTCTCACAGTACCTTGATCTTTCGGTAGAGCTTTCAAAAAATGATTTAAAGCCCGAAAACCGAAAACTTTTAGATACTATTGCAAATTATTGCACAGCTGAAATTGAAAAAGCGGGTATTGTTGTTGGCCAACCTGCACAGTAAGATTATGTCGTGGCGTAAAGGTGGCGTTAGGCCTTTTTAGGTATAGCTTTCGGGCGCCCATTCTCATCAATTGCGACAAAAATATAGCGGCCTTCCGTTACTTTATAGCGTGTGCGTACAATGCCGCGCTCGGCATAAACATCAAGTGCCACAGTCATTGATGTTTTGCCTACTTTTTCGATCTCAGCATAAACACTAATAACATCCCCAACCAATATAGGGGTATGAAACGTCATACCCTCAATCGCAACGGTGGCAACAGGGCCTTCTGCATACGTGCTTGCGGTGTCGCCACCTGCTAAATCCATCTGTGATAAAATCCATCCTCCGAAGATATTACCATTTACATTCAGGTCTGATGGCTGGGGTATCGCCCGCAGGGTTACACGGCGCTCATCTGTCATTCTCATTACCCTTTCCGTATGGTAGCTGCGGTATTTCAAGGTTTTCACCTAAAGCTTCGATATATAGGCTTCTGCTTGGAAAGGCAAAGCCTGTGCCTGCTTCCTCTACAACTGTTTTGATATGCAACAAAAGTTTTTCTTTGATGGCCAGCCATTCAAGCCACGATGTTGTTTTGGTGAAACAATAGAGCAGGATATCAATTGAACTGGCTGAAAACTGGTCAATACGTACAAATGTCGCTGTTTCGTCAGGCTGGGCAAAGTCTGTATTGCTTTGCAGATATACTTCAATTGCTGCTCGAACATGAGTGAGCTGTTCGGATGTTGAATCATACTTGAGCCCAATTACCCATTTGATACGGCGGAAGGTCATCCGGGAAAAGTTGGTGACTGCATTATCGGCAAGTTCTGAATTGGGTACATAAACGGGCGCTTTATCAAACCGCCGTACCGTCGTGGTACGAAACCCAATATGCTCTACTGTTCCTTCAACAATGCCTTTTACCAAGATCCAGTCACCGGGCTGAAAGCGTTTTTCACCAAGCACAAACAGGCCAGCAATAAGATTTTTGAACAAATCTTGAGCACCAAGGGCTACGGCAACACCAAAAAGCCCCAAGCCTGCAATCAGAGGCCCAACTTCAATACCCCAAATCTCAAGGATAGTAGCAGCACCAAGTAAAGCAAAAGCTACCTTGATCGCTTTTGAAAGCCACTGAATCATTGAGGCAGTTAAAAAACGGTCAGCCTGTTGGAGCAATTCACTAACCGGCTCTGATATCTGGTATAGTGCCCAAAATATTGTAAAGGCTACAAGTGAGCGGTTGAGGCTTGAGAAGAAGAAGCTCGTTTTTTCATCCATTTCAAGACTACTGGTAGCCAAAAATACGCCTAGTACAATAGGTATGAAGCGCAAGGGGGCTGCCGCAGCCTCAAGAATAGAATCGTCTAAGTGGGTTGCAGTGCCTGCAGCCCAGCGCTGAAAACGTTTAAACACAAAATAGGTAAATAGGTTGCGAACAGCATAGGATAACAGAATTATACATACAGCAATCAGGATTTGGCCAATGTCAACGCCGTAAAGGCCATTGCTCCAAACATCTTTCACAAGGTTTAAAAAGTCAGTTAGTTTTTCACTATTCACGGCACTTATTCCTGCATATCGCGTTTTTCATGGCTTTTATGAATGTGGTAAGCGGCCTCATCATGACCTGACCTGTTGGAGAAAAAGAGTAAAGCCATTAACCCCCCGCCAACAGCATAAGCAAAAAAGATACCTAGCCCCATGGCAATATAGCCATGGAATGACATTTCAATGCCAAGGTAGTTTATATAAGCAGCCAACAAGACATATGATATAATGCTAACGCCGAAGCATACAGCCAGAAGTATGAGAATCTTTTGTTTCACTTTTGGGTTCCTAACAGGTTTGTTGCTTAGGCCTAAGCATATATAAGAGGAATTGCAAGATTGTACGCTCCCCTGCGAGCATTCACCGCAGGGAGCATATGGCTTTGATTCTTCCGTAAAACAGGTGCATACTGTTTATGCCTATATTAATAAGGAGATATGCCATGACAGTTCGTCGTATACTGGACAGTAAAGTTTCTGAGATAATTTCTATCGATCTTGCTGCTACTATTATGGATGTTGCAAAACTCCTTGGTGAACGACGAATTGGTGCTATTCCTGTTATGTCAAAAGGAAAACTTGCCGGGATTATATCAGAGCGCGATATTATGCGTGGTCTGGCAATTCGTGGTGGTTCGGTTCTGGCCGATAAGGTGGAAAGCTTGATGACCAAATCGGTTTTTACCTGCACACCGGATGATTCTATTCACAAGCTTATGTCTATGATGACAGAACGCCGGATTCGCCATATTCCTATTATGGACAACAACGAACTTATCGGCATGATATCTATTGGTGACGTTGTGAAAGAACGGATGGCTGAAACTGAAAAAGAAGCTAGCGCTTTGAAAGAATATATCGCGTCTGCCTAGAAATAATAGATACAAGCACCTTAGCTTCTAGCCCTAAAGCATGTATTATAAACAGATACATAGTTGCTCACGCTTTTTTGCCAGTTACGTTCTGTTTCTACATAAGACCGGCCTGCCGTTATGATAGCAGGCCATGTGTCTCTGTTTTCAATCAGGCTATTGCATACATTGACTAGGCTTTCACTGTTATCTGCCTCAAACAGCTTGCCGTTGATATTTTGCTGGATCAGTTCGCGGTGACCACCTATGTCAGATGCGAGCACAAGCTTGCCCATTGCCATTGCTTCAAGGGGTTTTAAAGGGGTAACAGTCTCTGTTAGCCTAATTGAGTGGCGCGGATAAACCATAATATCGGTAAGGCTATAATAGTCTCTCACTGTATCATGAGGAACGCGGCCCGTAAAAATTACATGCTCTGTTAAGTTTAGATCATTTGTTAATTGTTTAAGCTTTTCCTCATCTGGCCCGCCGCCGACAAGAAGCAAGCGAATGTCGGGTTGCATTTTAATAAGCTCAGGCAAGGCTTTGACCAGAAAGAGTAACCCCTCATAGGCATAAAAAGACCCAATGAAGCCTAACACTATTTTGTTTTGCAGCTTCAGGCTTTGTGCGAGCGTTTCGTTTTTGTGCGCTATAAGCGGGAACTTTTTGATGTCGACAGCATTAGGAATAAGAGTAACTTTATCCTCTGCAATGCCACGGGCAATAATGTCTTGTTTTAGGCCTTCGCAAATGGCTGTAACGGCTGTTGCCTTTTTAAAAGCTCTGGTCTCAAGGCCGCGGCTTATCCTATAGCGTAAACTTTTTGCTTTTGTCGTTCCAAGGTCAACGGCAGCATCTTCCCAAAAAGCCCTTACTTCATAAACTATAGGAATTTTACCTCGCACTTTATTTGCAGGGAAAAAGTTCAAAACTGGCGAATGTGCGTGAATGATGTCTGGTTTTATTTCAGGTATGAGTATTTTAAGCCGGTTTTTCGTCAACCGCATTTCTTGTATATACTGTAAGCCTGCGGGCAAGCGTAGGTGTGAACCATCATTTGGTGTTCGGTATATTGTCCAGCCTTCGATCAGTTCTTCAAACTGGTCTGTGTTTCCGTGCCGCGCAGTCGTATATAGAACAGGGTTCCATCCCATCGCCTTTTGTTGATGCATAATCGACATAGTGCGGAAAACATAACCGCTATGTTTTGGGAGCGAATGGTCCAGAATATGTAGTATGCGCATATGAACTTTATTTACTAATGATAATAATGAATAGGCGTACTATGCATACTATTATCTTAAATGTACATCATCCAATATGTGGATTAGGTGTCGGTATCTGGTGTGAATATTAAGATGTCAGCAGGTTGGCACTCAAGGTAGGCACAGATTGCCTCCAGTGTGCCAAATCGTATGCCTTTCACTTTTCCTGACTTTAAAAGGCTTAAGTTGGCTTCAGTAATGCCTATGTGCGCAGCAAGGTCTTTCGATTTCACCTTGCGTTCGGCCAGTAATATATCAAGCTTTACAATAATGGGCATCCAGGCTTTCCCGCTATATAATCTGGTCAAGTTCTTCTTGTTGCTGGCGGGCAACATGAACAATATGAGCAAAAACAAAAGCAAAAATAGCAGGGAGTAGGGCAAAGATGTCATGACTGGATATACTAATGCTAAGCTCTTTCTGCCCTTCTGGGTATGTTGCTGTAATGATAAGAATCAGGACCGTGCGGTGCAGGAATTGTGTAACGACAAACCATATCATGGCTTGGCCAAATTTTTGACAGGCACTTTCACATGCTTCACTAAGCCATGCGTTGTTTTCGATCATGGTTATAAGGCGCAGTAAGTAAACCAAAGCACCGGCCAATATAAGAGCAGGTAGAGCAACAACGGCAAACCCTGCTATCTTTTGCCACTGTGTTAAGGCGCTTAAGCCACCATAATCCGCAAGAATTTCATGTTGGGCTATAAAAGTGTAATCACTTT